>NZ_WYCT01000239.1 GCF_011008945.1 Streptomyces harenosi | reverse complement strand
GGGCCGGGGCGGCGGGTGCGCCTCCCCCGGCGGCCGGTGCGGCGGCCGTACCGGGTCCGGCGGGCGCGCCCCCGGCCGGTGCGGCGGCGGCCGGTGCGCCGGACGCGCGCACCGCCGCCCGGGCCGCGGCGGGCCCGCCGCCCGGCGGGACGGGAGCGGCCGGGGCGCCCGCGTGGGCGTCGGGGCCCGGCACGTACCCCATCGCGGGGACGCCCGTGCCCGCGGAGAACTGCACCCCGCGCTCGATCCGGTCCAGGCGGGCCATCACCGACCGCTCGTCGCCGTAGGCCGTGGGCAGCAGCACGCGCGCGCAGATCAGCTCGAGCTGGAGACGGGGGGAGGTGGTCCCCCGCATCTCGGTGAGCCCCTGGTTGACGAGGTCGGCGGCGCGGCTGAGCTCGGCGGCGCCGAAGGACCGCGCCTGCGCCTGCATCCGCTCGACGACGTCCACCGGGGCGTCGATCAGTCCCTTCTCCGCCGCGTCCGGCACGGCGGAGAGGATCACCAGGTCGCGGAGCCGCTCCAGCAGGTCGGCGACGAAGCGCCGCGGGTCGTTGCCGCTCTCGATGACGCGGTCCACGACCTCGAAGGCCGCGGCCCCGTCTCCGGAGGCGAACGCCTCGACGACGGAGTCGAGCAGCGAGCCGTCCGTGTAACCGAGCAGGGCGGTCGCCATGGCGTACGTCACGCCCTCGTCGCCGGCGCCCGCGAGGAGCTGGTCCATGACGGACATGGAGTCCCGCACCGAGCCGGCGCCCGCGCGCACGACGAGCGGCAGCACGCCGTCCTCGACGGGGATCTTCTCCTGCTCGCACACCGCGGACAGGTAGTCGCGCAGGGTGCCGGGCGGCACCAGCCGGAAGGGGTAGTGGTGGGTCCGCGACCGGATGGTCCCGATGACCTTCTCGGGCTCGGTGGTGGCGAAGATGAACTTGAGGTGCTCCGGCGGCTCCTCGACGACCTTGAGCAGGGCGTTGAAGCCGGCCGACGTGACCATGTGGGCCTCGTCGATGATGTAGATCTTGTACCGGCTGCGGGCGGGCCCGAAGAACGCCTTCTCCCGCAGGTCGCGGGCGTCGTCCACACCACCGTGCGAGGCGGCGTCGATCTCGATGACGTCGATCGAGCCCGGGCCGTTGCGGGCCAGGTCCTGGCAGGACTGGCACTCGCCGCACGGCGTCGGGGTGGGACCCTGCTCACAGTTCAGGCAGCGGGCCAGGATCCGCGCGCTCGTCGTCTTGCCGCAGCCGCGCGGACCACTGAACAGGTACGCGTGATTGACCCGGTTGTTCCGCAGCGCCTGCTGCAGCGGGTCGGTGACATGCTCCTGCCCGATGACCTCGGCGAAGGACTCCGGGCGGTAGCGGCGGTAGAGCGCGAGAGACGACACGCATACGAGGTTATAGGCGCCCGCCGACAACCGGCCGGGCCACGGCTGCGCCCCAGGTCAGGGGCCCCGCCTCCGATCTCCCGGCCCACCGGAGGGGACCGCGGCGAGCCGCCCGCCGTGACCGGTCCGCCCGGGAGCGGCCGCGGAACGCGAGCGCCCCCCACGCACCCGCCAGAGCCGACCTACCCTTGCTGCCTTCCGGCCCTGGGGGAGTTCAGTCAGATAGCGCCGCGTGAGGGGCTTCGCACAGGTTACCCGATTTCCCGGGCCGGGGACGAGTTCGCGAGCACTCCCCGGCGTCATGTAATGTTCTCGACGGAGGATTCGCCTAGAGGCCTAGGGCGCACGCTTGGAAAGCGTGTTGGGGGCAACCCCTCACGAGTTCGAATCTCGTATCCTCCGCCAGCCCAGAGGGCCGGACCGCGAAAGCGGCCCGGCCCTCTGGCGTTCCCGCCTTCTCGTTCACCCGTCCCCGCGCGCCCGCCGCACCGGGGGCGCCCGTCTCCGGTCCGGCCTTCGAAGCCGCCGGCCCTCCTGCGAGGAAAGGAAGCGCAACGTGCCGCGTGTGCTGAACCTGTGGCGCCGGCAGCTCGGGGAAGTGCCCGGGGCGGTGTGGGAGCGACGGGAACTGGAGGTGCTGATCCTGGCGGACAACGGGCTCACCGTGCTGTCGCCGGAGATCGGCCGGCTGACGGGGCTGACCACGCTGGACCTCGGCCACAACCGGCTCGCCTCGGTGCCGGACGCGCTCGGCGAGCTCAGCGGCCTCAGCGGCTGCCTCTATCTGCACGACAACCGGCTGTCGGAGCTTCCGGACTCCCTGGGGAACCTGACGCGGCTGGGCTACCTCAACGTCGGCGAGAACGCCCTGACCGCCCTGCCCGAGGCCGTCGGGCGGATGACCGGGCTGATCGAGCTGCGGGCGCAGCACAACCGCCTGACCACCCTGCCCGACGGGATCGGGAACCTGCGCAACCTGCGTGAGCTGTGGCTGCGGGGCAACGCGATCGGTGGCCTGCCACCGTCCGTGGCGGCCCTGGGCGAACTGCGCCATCTGGATCTGCGGGAGAACGCGCTCACCGAGCTGCCCCCGGCGCTGGCCGGGCTGCCCCGGCTGCGCCAGCTCGACGTGCGGAGCAACCGCCTGACCCGGGTGCCGGACTGGGTGGCCGCACTGCCCTCGCTGGAGAAGCTGGACCTGCGCTGGAACGACTGCGAGCCCTCCCGGCCGGTCATGGCCGAGCTGCGGCGGCGGGGGTGCGTCGTGCTGCTGTGACGCCGTCACCGGCCACGGCCGGTGAGGGCCGGGGCCGGGCGGGGTGCGCCGGTGGTGCGGTGGGTCAGTGGTGGTCAGCGCTGGGTGAGGGACTGGGGGAAGTCGGTGATGATGCCGTCGACGCCCAGGCCGGCCATCCTGCGCATCGCGCCGGGCTCGTCGACCGTCCACACGTTGATGTCCATGCCCAGTGCGTGCACCCGGTCGACCAGCGCCTGGTCGGTCACGGTGTACTGCGGGTTCACCTGGTCCGCCCACGTGCTGAGCTGGAGGAGTTCCTCCTCGGTGGGGCGGTTGGCGTCCAGGAAGCCGATCGGGACGTCGGGCATCAGCGCGTGGAACTCCTGGGCGTCGTCCACCTGGAAGGACTGGACGGCGAGCTCTCCCTCGGCCAGGGCGCGCTGCACGTAGCGCGGCTTGCCGAGCAGGTTCTGCGCGAAGTCGGTCGCGATGCCGACGTAGTGGCCGCACGGGCTGATCTCGGCGAGCAGTCCGGTGCGGGTGTTGCGGACGCTCGCGATGACCTCGTCGACGGTCATGAGCGGCTCGCCGGCGTAGTCCTCGTGGAACCACGAACCGGCGTCCAGTCTGCGCAGCTCCGCCCAGGTGAAGTCGGAGACCCGGTATCTGGGACGGCCCGGGTAGACCTCCTCGACGTCGGTGGTCCGCTCCATGGTGCAGTCGTGGAAGTTGACCAGTTTGCCGTCCTTGGTGCGCTGCACGTCGATCTCGACGAAATCGGACCGCTGTTCGATGGCGAGGTCGACGGCCGCCGCGGTGTTCTCCGGGGCCATGCCCGACGACCCGCGGTGCGCGATGACGTCCGGACCCTCGTCGGCGTGCGCGGCCGTCGACATCATCGCCATGGCCAGACCACTCAGCACGGCCACGACGACACCGGTGCGCCTCTTGCTCACATGCTTCACTGCAGCCTCCCGGATTCCGATGACTCCTGGAGGCTCCCGAACGGTGGTTACGGGAAACCTGACGCGGTCTGGCGGCGCTCATATCAGCCAGTGGAGCGGACCGGTGAAACGGCCATCCGCGCCCGGAACGGGCGGTTGCGCACATTCACGGCCGTTCCGCCCGCGCCGGGGGCCCAGGCCGCTCACGCGCGCGGCCACGTCGCGGGCCGCCTCCACCGCCGTACGGCAGTGCAGGGCGACCGCCCTCCTCGGCGAAGCGCAGGGCGATGCCCCGGCCGATGCCGCCGCCCGCGCCCGTGACGAGGGCAACCTGTCCCCCCAGCAGCTTCACGGGTGCTCCCCGGGAGGGCGGGCGGCTCAGGGCCGGCACAGGGCGGCGATGTGGTCCGCCCGTGCCGGATAGCGTGCCGTGAGCTCGGCCGCGTCGCCGTGCTCGTAGTCCTCGTAGGTGAAGCCGGGGGCCATCGTGCAGCCGAAGAACGTCCACGCGCCGCCCGCCGCGACCCGGCCGCCCATCCAGGTGCGGGCGGGGACGGTGAGCTGCGGGTGCTGGCCGGACAGGACGTCCGGGCCCAGCACGGCCGTCCGGGACGACCCGTCGGGCGCGAGCAGCAGGAGCTCCAGCGGGTCGCCGAGGTAGAAGTGCCAGACCTCGTCGGTGGGCAGGCGGTGCAGGGCGGAGTAGTCGGCGCCGGTGAGGAGCACGACGATCGCCGTGCCCTCCGGGCGTCCGTCGGGCCGGTCCGGTCCGGCCCAGGTGCGGCGGAACAGGCCGCCCTCGCGCGGGAGCGGCTGGAGACCGTAGCGTGCGACGAGGTCCTCAGGGGTCACCGGGGTCACCCGGGGAAGGCTACCTCCCGGTCGAGGAAGGCGAGCCGCGCCCGCTTCTCCGGCAGGTACACGTCGGGCAGGTCGACCTCGGGCAGGACCACCTCGGGGCCCGCGGTGAAGCCCTGCCTGACGAAGCGGGCGATCGCCTTGTCGTTGCGGACGTCCGGGTCGATCACGATCCGGGTCCGGCCCAGGGTCCTGAAGACGTACGCCGTGATGACGGCGATCAGGGCGGAGGTCCAGCCGGGCCGCGCGCCCTCCGCTCCGGCGGGGGCCAGCAGCAGGTGGACGCCGAGGTCGCCGGGGCGGACCTCGTAGCACTCGCCGACGCGGTCGGCGTCCGGCTCGTAGGTCTGCAGCAGCGCGGCCGGCTCGCCGTCCTTCACCAGCAGCAGGGCGTGGTGGGTGTCGAGCGTGTCCATGTGGGCGTAGATCCCGGCGACCTGTTCGCGGGTCAGGCCGTTCATGCCCCAGAAGGCGGCCCGCTCCTCGCTCACCCAGCGGTGCAGGACACCGGCGTCGCGCTCGGCGTCCAGCGGCAGGACGCGGATGGTGCCGAAGCCGTCGATCCGCTCTTCGTGGACGGCGGTGCGGGAGGCGTACGGGTCAGACATCGGTCTCCTTGTGCAGGCGGGTGAAGTCGGTGACGACGGGGACGAGGTCGCCCCGCAGCCACAGGGGCAACTGGTCGCGGTGGTGCGGGGAGCCGGGGACGCCGCAGGCGCCGAAGGGGACCACCCAGCGGCTGTCCTCCCGGCGGGCCAGGTCCCAGACGTACCGGGCGGCCGGGCCGCGCGCGGCGCGGTCGGTGACGCCCGGCACCGCGGAGGTGCACAGGACGCAGTCGTGGTCGCCGGACAGGGCCGGTTCGCCGTCGTACGGGGTGCCGGGCAGCGCCCGCCAGGGGGCGAGGCGATGGGTCTCTCCCCAGGGGCCGGGCGGGTCCCCGGCGGCCACCTCCTCCACGGCGGCGCGGACCTCGGCCGTGCGGTCGACCCCGTACAGGCCGGGGGCGCGCAGGAGGTGTTCCAGGGCGTAGCCGATGCGGGGGCGCAGGGCCAGCCAGGGCTGGAAGACCTCCGGGTAGGCGGGCGGGACGGCCAGCGCGGCGAAGGCCGGGTGGGCCGCGAGGCGGCGTACCAGCGCCGAGCGCACCGCCGCGTACGCCGCCGCGCCGGTGCTGGCGGCGTCCATGCGGCGGTCCCAGCGCAGCAGGCGGTCGCGGAGGGCGGCGGCCCGGGGGGTGAGGCCGTCGAGGGCGGCGAGGCGGTCCAGGAGGGGGGCGGCGGAGGCGAGGTGGGTGTCGGTGTGGATCGCGGGCATGTCGGCGGCCGACCAGCGGTCCTTGCCGGCGAGCAGGGCGGCGATGCGGTCGGCGCGGTGCGGCGGGGCGAACTCGACGCCGAGGGGGGCGGCGGGACCGCGCTGGTTGGCCATCACGGCGACGCCGTCGGTCAGTCCGGCGCGGGGCGTCTCGTGCCAGCCCCGCCAGGCGTGGCCGGGCTCCCAGGCGGGGACGACGCGGGTGCCGTTGGCGGCGGCGCGCACGGGCACCCGGCCCGCGACCCGGTGCAGCAGGCCGCCCTCGGTGTCGGCGGCCTGCACCACGTTGACCGGCTCGACCCACGCGTCCAGGGCGCGGTCCACGTCGGCGACCCGGCGGGCCCGCAGCAGCGGCAGCAGGGCGCCGAAGCCGAGTTCGGCGGTGACGCGGGGCGGGTGGCGCAGGCTGATGGCGACCGGGGTGCCGGAGGGGTCGGCCGGGTCGCCGTCGAGCCCTTCGGGGCCCCCGATGACGACCGGACCACGGCCGGTCTCGATCACCTCGACCTCGACGGGCTCCTCCCCGGCGACCTCGATGGTCTCGGTGTGGCGGGCGGCGCGGTGCCAGACGCCGTCGGGGCCGAGCGCCTCGACCCCGGCGCCGGTGCGGCGCAGCCGCTCCCGGTACAGGTCCTGGTAGTCGGCCATGGCGTTGGTGATGGCCCAGGCGACCGTGCCGGTGTGGCCGAAGTGGGCGATGCCGGGGACGCCGGGGACGGCGAGGCCGACCACGTCGAACTCGGGGCAGGACAGGTGGATCTGCTGGTAGACGCCGGGGTCCTCGATGAAGCGGTGCGGGTCGCCGGCGATGACCGCCTGCCCGGTGACGGTGCGTTCCCCGGCGACCAGCCAGCCGTTGCTGCCCGCGGTGCCGGGGCCGTCGGTGGCGAACAGGGCGACGGCGCCGGGCCCGAGGTGCCGGGCGACCTGCTCGCGCCACAGCTTGGCGGGGAAGCCCGCGAAGAGGATGTGGGTGGAGAGCCAGACGGCGAGCGGCGTCCAGGGCTCCCAGCGGCCGGGGGCCAGTCCGGTGCGGCCGAACTCCCCGGAGGCGCCCTCGGGCAGGCCCTCGTTCACGCCCTCGACGTAGGCCCGTACCCAGTCGGCCGTCTCCGGGTCGGACTCCTCCAGGGCGGCGAAGCAGCGGCGGGCGGTGTCGGCGAGCAGGCAGCGGCGGGCGAAGCGGTCCCAGGGCAGCGCCTCGGGGCCGAGGAAGGCGGCGGAGGTGCCCTGCGCACGGTGCCGCTCGACCTCGAGCTGCCAGGCGCGGTCCCGGGCGGTGACGCGGCCCTGGGCGCGGGCGAGTTCACGCACGCTGCCGGCCCGCAGGTGCGGAATGCCCCAGGCATCACGGAAAATCTCGGCGCCCACCGGTGCCCCACTTCCCTTTAGGTTAGCCTTGCCTAATTCTGTGAACCGAACTAGTGGCGGAATCGTACGCGAAGGGTGAAGAAGCCATGGGGCAGGGGCGGGGTTGGGAGGGCGCGGTCCTCAGGTTGCTGCGGGGCAAGGACTTCCGGTTCACGGTGACGGGCGGGCAGGACGTCACCGCCGGTTACCGGCGGCTGCACTTCACGGACGGCGGTCTGCTGGCCGCGGCCGGCGTCCACCCGACGATGTGGGTCCGGCTGTGGTTCGACAACGCCGGCAAGCCGCACCAGCGGGCCTACACCCTGGTCGACCCCGACCCGGCGGCCGGCACCTTCAGCCTGGAGTTCGCCCTGCACGAGGGGTGCGCCAGCGACTGGGCACGGGCGGCGCGGCCCGGTGACACCATCGAGGCGACCGTCCAGGGCACCGGCTTCACGTACCCCGATCCCGCCCCCTCCCACCTGTTCGCCGTCGCCGATCCGGCCTCCCTGCCCGCCCTCAACTCGCTGCTCGCGGCGGTGGGCCGGGCCCCCGCCACCCTCTGGTTCGAGGGCGTCCCGGACGGGCTGCCCTTCCGCCACGAGCCCGGGCTCCACGAGCTGCGCCCGGTCCCCCGCCGCGACGCCGGCGCCCACCTCGTGGAGCGGGTGCGGGCGGAGCTGCCCGCCCTGGCCGGGCAGACGCCCGACCCCTACGTCTGGATCGCCTGCGACACGGTGACGACCCGGACCCTGGCGCACTACGTCCGCAAGGAGCTCGGCCTGCCCCGGCAGCGGGTGAACGCCCTCGGGTACTGGCGCGCGGCCTGACCGCGCAGGCGCGATCATCGGACCATGAACGTCACCCTGCACCTCGCCCAGGACCCCGAGGCCGACGAGCTGCTCGGCCGCAGCCCGCTCGCCGCGCTGACCGGCATGCTGCTGGACCAGCAGATCCCGATGGAGTGGGCGTTCAAGGGGCCCGCGACGATCGCCCGGCGCATGGGCGCGCGGGACCTGGACGCGCACGAGATCGCGGCGTACGACCCG
Organism: Streptomyces harenosi; assembly: GCF_011008945.1. Classification (GTDB taxonomy): domain Bacteria; phylum Actinomycetota; class Actinomycetes; order Streptomycetales; family Streptomycetaceae; genus Streptomyces; species Streptomyces harenosi. The sequence continues at coordinate 3,449 of NZ_WYCT01000239.1, read as the reverse complement.
GAGGAGTTCGCCGCGCTGCTGTCGGAGAAGCCGGCCGTGCACCGCTACCCCGGCTCGATGGCGGGCCGGATCCAGCAACTGTGCCAGTACCTCGTCGAGCACTACGACGGTGACGCCGAGGCCGTCTGGCGCGGCGTCGGGACCGGCCGGGAGCTGCTCCGGCGGCTCCAGGAGCTGCCCGGCTTCGGCAAGCAGAAGGCGCAGATCTTCCTCGCCCTGCTCGGCAAGCAGCTCGGCGTGCGGCCCGAGGGCTGGCGCGAGGCCGCGGGCGACTACGGCGAGCCGACGTCCTTCCGGTCCGTCGCCGACATCACCGGCCCGGAGTCGCTGGCCCGGGTGCGGGCGCACAAGCAGGAGATGAAGGCGGCGGCGAAGGCGGCCAAGGCGGCCAAGTCCTCCGGACAGGCCGGGACGTAACCGCCCGGCCCTCGGGGAGGCTGCGGACGGGTGCGCGGCCGCCGCCCGCGCACGCCCGCGCCGCCCCGCCGAACGGCCGCCGCCCGCGCCGCCCCGCCGAACGGCCGTCACCCGAGTGGTCCGCCCCGGAGGGCGGGCCGCTCGCGCGGCGCCCCAGCATGGACCATGACCGAGCCACCGAGCGGCTCCCCGTGGGGTCCCGAGTACGACGACCGCCGGGTCCACGCCCGGCACGCGCCCGCCGCCGGGCCGGCCGGCGGCCACGAGCCCGAACCGCCCTTCGAGGGGCCGCTGCACCTGCTGGCCCGGGCCGCCTGGCAGACCGTGCTGCTCACCGGTGCCGCCGCGCTCGTCCTGGGCGTGCTGGTCCTGGTGTGGCCCGGTGCCTCCCTGCTCGCCGCCGGCGTGCTGTTCGGCCTCTACCTCCTGATCAGCGGGGTGCTGCAACTCGCCGCCGCCTTCGGCACGCACCGGACCACCTCCCTGCGCGTGCTGGCCTTCGTCAGCGGCGCGGTCTCCGTGCTGCTGGGCCTGTTCTGCTTCCGCGGCCCCCTGCGGTCGGTCCTGCTGCTGGCCCTGTGGATCGGCATCGGCTGGCTGTTCCGCGGGATCACCCACACCGTGGCCGCCGCCCACGACCCCGCCACGCCCGCCCGCGGCCCGCAGATCCTCCTCGGTGTGGTCACCGCTCTGGCCGGCGCCGTCCTGATCGTCTCGCCGTTCGAGTCGGTCGCCGTCCTCACCGTCGTCGGCGGCTGCTGGCTCGTGGCCGTCGGCGCGGTCGAGATCCTCACCGCCCTGCGGATCCGCGGTCGCGCCCGCCAGGTGCCCCGCGCCCTGTGAACGGCCCGCGCCCCGCGCACCCCGCCCACGCCGGACGAGCGGCCCCGGCCGCCGGCGCGGAGAGGCAGGGGCCCCCGCCTGCCGGGAGCAGCCCGGAGCCATCACCGGCGCCCAGGTCCGCACCGGGGCCCGTACGGGCGGGCCCCTGAGATCCCCTAGCGCCTGCGCCGGGCGGTGCCGAAGAGGGAGCGGGTGATCTCGCGGCCGATCTGCGTGCCCAGCGACCGGGCCAGGGACCGGAAGACCCCGCTGTCGACGACCTGCTCGACGACGGAGGGCCGCTCCCGCTCCCCGGCGGAGGGCCGCTCCCGGCCGGACGCCCGGCCGGGCGCCCGCGGGGCCGGTTCCGCGGCCGGATCGGTGAGCTTCTCGTACGCCGACTCCCGGTCCACCGCCCGCGCGTACCGCCCGAACAGCGGCGAGGACGTGACCGCCCGCTCCAGGGCAGCGGCGTCCACGGGGCCCATCGATGACTCGGGCGCGTGCAGCCGGGTCGCGGCGACCGGCGTGGGCGCGCCCCGCTCGTCGAGCACCGTCACCACCGCCTCGCCGGTGCCGAGCCCGGTCAGCAGTTCCTCCAGGTCGTACGCGGAGTCGGGGAAGGTGCGCACCGTGGCCGTCAGCGCCGTGCGGTCGTCGGGGGTGAAGGCGCGCAGCGCGTGCTGGACGCGGTTGCCGAGCTGGGCGAGGACGTCGGCGGGCACGTCCTTCGGCGTCTGCGTCACGAAGAACACCCCCACCCCTTTCGAGCGAATCAGCCGTACGGTCCGCGTGATCGACTCCAGGAACGCCGCCGAGGCGTCGTGGAAGAGCAGGTGCGCCTCGTCGAGGAAGAACACCAGCCTGGGCCGGTCGGTGTCGCCGACCTCCGGCAGATCGTGGAAGAGGTCGGCCAGCAGCCACATCAGGAAGGTGGAGAACAGCCGGGGCCGGTCCTGTACGGCGGCCAGTCCGAGGACGGAGACCATGCCCCGCCCGTCCGGTGCCGTGCGCAGCAGCTGCCCGGTGTCGAACTCCGGCTCCCCGAAGAAGCCGCCCGCGCCCTGCGCCTCCAAGGCGGTCAGCGCCCGCAGGATCACCCCGGCCGTCGCCGCGGACACACCGCCGACGGCCTTCAGCTCGGCCCTGCCCTCGTCCGAGGTCAGGAAGGCGACCACGGCCCGGAGGTCCTTGAGGTCGATCAGTTCCAGGCCCTTGGTGTCGGCGTAGTGGAAGACCAGGGCGAGGGACTCCTCCTGAGTGCGGTTCAGCCGGAGCACCTTGGCCAGCAGCACGGGGCCGAAGCTGGTGACGGTGGCGCGGACGGGCACGCCGGGGCCGGTGCCGCCGAGGGCGAGGAACTCGGCCGGGAACCCGGTCGCCGTCCAGATCTGGCCGGTCTCCGCGGCGCGGGCCCGGACCCGGCCGTCCTCCTCGCCGGGGGCGGAGATGCCGGACAGGTCGCCCTTGACGTCGGCCAGGAAGACGGGCACGCCCCGCGCCGAGAGCTGCTCGGCGAGCAACTGGAGCGTCTTGGTCTTGCCGGTCCCGGTGGCGCCCGCGACCAGGCCGTGCCGGTTGAGCACCGACAGCGGGACGCGGACCCGCGTGCCCGGCAGGCACGCGCCGTCCCACAGCAGGGCGCCCAGGTCGAGCGCCGGGCCGCCGAAGGCGTACCCCGAGGCGATCTCCAGGGCCGGGGGCGGCAGGGGGGACGGGGTTCCGGCGGGTCCGGCGGCACCGGCCGGGGGACCGGTCTCACGGTCGCTCATATAAGCCCCTGTTCCCGATTTGCCCCTGTTTGCAGCGTTTTCACGGCGTCTTATTCAGCGTCGCACCGCGTCGCCGTGGCTGCGCCCGGAACGTCTGGGCCGGTAGGCTTTCCGTGTGATCTTCAAGCGCATCGGAAACGGCCGGCCGTACCCCGACCACGGCCGGGAAAGCACCCGGCAGTGGGCGGACGTCGCGCCGCGCCCGGTCCGCCTCGATCAGCTCGTCACCACCAAGCAGCAGCTCGACCTGGAGACCCTGCTCGCCGAGGACTCCACCTTCTACGGCGACCTCTTCGCGCACGTCGTGAAGTGGCAGGGCGACCTGTACCTGGAGGACGGCCTCCACCGCGCGGTGCGCGCGGCGCTCCAGCAGCGCCAGGTGCTGCACGCGCGGGTCCTCGAACTCGACTGACCGGGCCGTCCCGCCCGGCCCGGCCC
>NZ_WYCT01000238.1 GCF_011008945.1 Streptomyces harenosi | reverse complement strand
GTCCCCGACCGGGCCGTCGCCCCTGACCGTGGCGGGCCTCCGGCCCTCGGGAGCGTGCGGGCGCCCGCCCCTCCGACCCGGGGCCGGGCCCTCTCCCGGTGACCGTGACCGGGCAGGTGGGCCCGGCCCACCGCTCAGTCCGGCAGCCGCAGCCCCCAGGCGCCCTCCCGCACCACCCACGTCCGGGTCCGTACCGGCCCGGAGACCACCGTGTCCGCGCGGTAGCGGAAGTGCGCCCCCGACACCGTCACCGTCCGGCCCGCCGCCGTCAGCGGTGACGCCTCGGCGCCCACGGACACCGGCCGCACCTCCACCTCGGCCAGCCCGGTGCCGCCGGGCGTGAGGGACACCCCGGCCACCGGCTGGTCCAGGTCGACCAGCGTCTCGCCGTCCACCTCCACCCGCAGCCGGGACGGTCCCGGCCCGGCGAGGGGGACGGGCCGGGCGGGCCGGGCGGCCGTCAGCGTCCGCACCAGGGACCGGCACGTCCGCCGCCAGGGCCGGGCGGGCTCGTCCAGGGCCGCCTCCGGCTCGGCCCCGTCCAGCGGCGGGATGCCCACCTCGCCCAGCACCACCCCGTCGCTGTCGTCGACCAGCAGGTCCATCCGCCGCTCGGTGCCGTCCAGCGCCGCCCGCGCCGCGGCCACCGCCCCGACGGGCACCCCGAGGGAGCGGGCGAGGTCCAGCTCCGGGCCGACCGGCACCACCGACAGGGCGCACGCCCCCAGCTCCCGCTGCCGGTGCAGCACCGCCACCGCCCGCAGCAGCGTCCGGTCGTCGCCGACGACCACCGGCCGTCGCGAGCCCCGCCGCCGCAGCGCCCGGGCGAACTCCTCCGGGCCCTCCGGCAGGCACAGCTTCATGCGCGCACCCGCGCCGAGCACGTCTTTCGCGATCCGGACGGACTCACCGTCCGTCCTCCGGGCGACCGGGTCGATGACCACCAGCAGCAGATCGGGCGTCGTGGAAGTCGCCACCTCGGCCATGCCTCGCTTCCTCGGGTAGCATCTTTGTGCAAGAGCCCCTTGCGCTATTGCGCCAGGGGCTTCGTCTATTCCGGGGCATCCGGGTCCGACGGTCAGCGGCCAACGACGGTCGCGGTGCACGCGGCAGGACACCTCCGCGTACGCCCCTGACCCTGGACATGCCCCACCCGGAAGGGGTGTACGCGCGTGCCCGCACTTGTGCTGCTCGGTGCTCAGTGGGGTGACGAAGGCAAGGGAAAGGCCACCGACCTGCTCGGTGGCTCGGTGGACTATGTCGTGCGCTACCAGGGCGGCAACAACGCCGGCCACACGGTAGTGGTGGGTGACCAGAAGTACGCCCTCCACCTGCTCCCTTCCGGAATCCTGTCTCCCGGCTGCACGCCGGTCATCGGCAACGGCGTCGTCGTCGACCCGTCGGTCCTGCTCTCCGAGCTGAGCGGTCTGAACGAGCGCGGCGTCGACACGTCCAAGCTCCTGATCAGCGGCAACGCTCACATCATCACGCCGTACAACGTCACCGTCGACAAGGTGACGGAACGCTTCCTCGGCAAGCGGAAGATCGGCACCACCGGCCGCGGCATCGGCCCGACCTACGCGGACAAGATCAACCGCGTCGGCATCCGGGTGCAGGACCTGTACGACGAGTCGATCCTCACCCAGAAGGTCGAGGCGGCCCTCGACGTCAAGAACCAGCTCCTGACCAAGCTGTACAACCGGCGCGCGATCGCCGTGGGCCAGGTCGTCGAGGAGCTGCTGGGCTACGCCGAGCAGATCAAGCCGTACGTCGCCGACACCGTCCTGGTCCTGAACAAGGCGCTGGACGAGGACAAGGTCGTGCTCTTCGAGGGCGGTCAGGGCACCCTGCTCGACATCGACCACGGCACGTACCCGTTCGTCACGTCCTCCAACCCGACCGCGGGCGGTGCCTGCACCGGCGCCGGTGTCGGCCCGACCCGGATCAGCCGTGTCATCGGCATCCTGAAGGCGTACACCACCCGTGTCGGCGCCGGACCGTTCCCGACGGAGCTGTTCGACGAGGACGGCGAGGCGCTGCGCCGCATCGGCGGCGAGCGGGGCGTGACCACGGGCCGCGACCGCCGCTGCGGCTGGTTCGACGCGGTGATCGCCCGCTACGCCACCCGCGTGAACGGCCTGACCGACTTCTTCCTCACCAAGCTGGACGTCCTCACCGGCTGGGAGCAGATCCCGGTCTGCGTGGCGTACGAGATCGACGGCAAGCGCGTCGAGGAGCTGCCGTACTCGCAGACCGACTTCCACCACGCGAAGCCGGTCTACGAGATGCTGCCGGGCTGGTCCGAGGACATCAGCAAGGCCAAGTCCTTCTCCGACCTGCCGAAGAACGCCCAGGCGTACGTCAAGGCGCTGGAGGAGATGTCCGGCGCCCCGATCTCCGCGATCGGCGTGGGCCCGGGCCGCGACGAGACGATCGAGATCAACTCGTTCCTGTAGGCCGCGTCCGGGTTCCTCCGTGGGGGCTCGGAACGGGAGACGGGCCGGCCGGCGCGCCCAGGCGCGCCGGCCGGCCCGTTCCGGCTTCCTGAACGAGCTGTGACAGCGGGGATACTGGGGGACGGGGAGTCCTCCGACGGCACGGACTCCGGGGAACGGCAAGGAGATTCTCGTGCCCGTCAGAAAGCCGCCCACCGCCAGGCAGCGCCGGCTGGGAGCCGAGCTTCGGCGGATGCGTGAGCAGGTCGGGCTCTCCCTCGCGGAAGCCGCCGCGCTGCACCGTGTGGACAAGACGGCGATCAGCAACACCGAGTCCGCCCGTTTCGGAGTGAGCGCGGACCGGGTGCGGGTGTGGGCGGCCAACTACTCGTGTCCCGACCAGTCCTATGTCGACGCGCTCGCGAGCATGGCCAGGGAGCGTTCCGGCTCCCACTGGTGGGACGAGTACAAGGGCTCCGTCGCCTCCTTCATGCTGGACCTGGCCGAGCTGGAGCACCACGCCGTGGCACTCCGCCACGTACAGATCACGCATCTTCCCGGCCTCCTGCAACACGCGGACTACGCCCGTGCGGTGTTCCGGGAAGCTGTTCCGCCGCTGTCTTCGGAGGCCCTGGACCTCCAGGTCGACTTCCGTATGCGCCGCCAGGCCCTTCTCGACCGGGCCGATCCACCCGCCTGCTCGTTCCTCCTGCACGAAGCCGCGCTCCGGATGCTGTTCGGTGATCGGACCGTGGTGCGACGGCAGTTGGGACACCTGCTGGAGCGCTCGGAGCGAGAAGCGGTGACCCTCCGGGTGGTGCCGTTCTCGGCGGGAGGCTTTCCGAGCGCGGGCAGTTCGACCATGTACGCCAGCGGTCCCGTCCGGCAGCTCGACACCGTCCAGATCGACGTGCCCAACGGGGTCACGTTCCTGGACTCGGAGACACACCTCACGAACTACCGCGCTGTACTTGACCGCATGGAGCAGCGGTCCCTGGAACCGGGACCGTCCCGCGACTTCATTCACAAGGTGCTGCAAGAACTGTGAGGGCGTGACCCGGATGGACATGCGTTGGCGCAAGTCGTCGTACTCGGAGCAGTCGGGCAACTGCCTGGAGATAGCCGTGGTCGACGGCCAGGTACTGGTCAGGGAGAGCGACGACCCCGGTGTGGTCATCAGGACGACGCGCGCCAAGCTCGCGGCCTTCCTCGCCGGTGCGAAGGCGGGAGAGTTCGACGACTTGCTCTGACCGTCACGAGACACGCGAGCACCCGAGTCGAGATTCGCATCAACGTTGATGCGGCAGCAGTTTTGGCGCTAGCCTGATCGCAGGTGGTAGCCGCGCGGTCACCGCTTGAAAGGAAGTGCCCCGGCGGTGTCTCCAGCACCCCGGGGCATGGCCAACGCTGCGAAGGAGCGTCAGCATGCTCAAGCCTATCCGGCATGCCCTGGAACGGGCTCTGGCCCTGGTCCTGGCCCTGCTGTTTCCCGCCACCGGCCGGCGCCGACACTGCCACCGGAATCGGCTGTCCGGCCGCCCGGCACCGGCCCCCCTCACCCCGCGCACCCTCTCCGGCCTGCGCCTGTTCATCCGCCGCAGCGCCCCGCCCGGCCTGCTCGGCGCCCTCCCCCCGCGGACACGGCGGGACGTGCCGGCCGCTCTCGACGACACCGGCCCTCTCGTACGCCCCTACCTGCTCGCCCACGAGCGACGGCAGCACCACCTGCAACGCCGTGCCGCTCTCGCCCTGGCGGCCCAGGGGATCGCCGCGGGGCCCTGGGCTCCCGCGGAGGTGGCGGCCTGATGGGCGCGACACCGCACACGCCGGTCCAGGTGAGCCGCGTACCGAGCAAACCGGTGCGCCGGGAGGACGACGGCACCCTCGCGATCGACCTCTGGCTGCGCCGTGACGGAGTCTTCGACACGGACGTGGCCCTGCACCTGACCCCCGCCGAAGCCGAGCTGCTGCACGCCCAGTTGTGCTACGCACTCGACGACGAGACCCCGGCGCTCATCCTGCCGGAGGCCAAACGCCCGGACTGCCGCAAGGTCGGCCCCACCCGCAGACGCTGACAGCACGCGCCCGCCCGGCGCGAACCGAGTGAACCCCGGAAACCCGTGCGCCGGTTCCTCAAGCGCGCACGGGTAGCCGCGGCGCGGTCTCCATGGGTTCCTCGACCATCGACTGACGCCTCGTACCCACCCGAGATTTCTCCTGCCTGGACTGTTGCTAGGACGCTATGGCATCGTCGCTCTCACGGGGATGACGCCTTTTTCACAGGCAGCCGTACTGTTTAGTCAGCGACGGCTCAGGCGTGAATTTCCTCGGGCGCCACACCGCGGATCAGGGCATCGATGGCCTCCGGCCACAGGCCGAAACTGGCGATCCAGTCGGCTACCAGGTAGATCACCCCCTGTTCATCCATTCCGAGGAAGAAGCGCCCCTCGTCCAGCTCTCCGATCGGGAAAAGGCTAACGCCCAACTCTGCGCCCCATTCAGAGAACCTGTCCTCCTCGCCTAGACAGAGAAGGGGGTCGAGTTCGAAGGGTTCGCGTGCGCAGTTGACTCCTGGGCCTGATACCTTGACATTGAGGCCGCCGAACTGGGCTAGAAAATCTTTCACTTCTTGAGGGGCGGGGAGTCCACGCTCCTCGAACGGGTTCGTCCAAGGCATTGGATCCACGATCCGCTCGGGATGCCAGCCGAATTCGCGGAGAACGCCGGCGACATCCGGCGAGAGGGCTTTCACTTCATTCTTGTCGCTTTCATGGGAACGCCGGACGCTGAACAGTACCCGCCCGCCCGCGCGGGCTGAGCGGACACCGTAGCCCATCTCATCGGGTGCTGACCCTCAGGAGTCCCAGCCGAACGCGTCGACAGCCTCGATGTTCCCACGGGACAGCTCCAGGAGAAGGTCTACAACGTCATCCCATGAATCCAGCCTCCCTTCACGTGGGGAAACGTCCGTGTCTTCCACGTTCTCCCACAGCAGCCTCTTGTCCCGGAAGACGCTGAGCGTCCAGCCGGATTCGTGTCCCAGCGACACATCCGTGTGCTCGTCGTCCGCCTTTTCCAATTCTGTGAGAATCTGGTGGATCTGTGCTTCGTCGGGAGAATCGATCGACTCGCCCATAAGGTTGTTCATGAAGTAGCACACGGAAACGGTAACCGTGCCACGGTGTACCTGGCCCGGAGAGAAGAGGTCGAAGGGGTCATCCTGGGTAGTGCCGCCGCCCTGTGATGATGTCATGATCAACAGCCTGATCTGCATACTTCTGTGCGACCTCTTCCCTGTGACCCAGTACGCCGTTCCAGCTCTGCCCCTCGCGGCATTCGGATGGTGCGCGACGATGGCGTAGAAGCGCTGGCCGATTTCTTCTTGGGGCGCGCGGCCGGCGCCTTGCGGTTCGGTCTGGGTCAGGGGACGCGGGCCCTGGTGGTCCCAGGTGAGGGTGCAGCCGTTCCACACAGGCGGGGACCCTCATTGAGCCGGGAAGATGCTCAACGACCTCATCCGGGACGTCGAGCATGGCTCGACATCGGATCACCAGGGCTTTTCTGGCGCAACGAGATGAGAAGCGTTCAGCTTCCCCGTGCATGAGGCACGATATTTCGGTTAGGGCGTGCCCAGGATTTCCATGACGCGTTCCCTGACCAGGTCGCAGAAGTTGGAAACTTCCTGCTGGTCGGCCCCGCCTTTTACCGCCCGCTCGATCTGCCACTCCGTGAACAAGGGGGCGAACCACAGGAGTCTGACGAAGTCCTGATGCAGGTGCTCGCCTTCGGTGATTTCAACGGAGTTGAGGAGGGTGATGTAGCGGTCGGCGAGATCTGCGTCGAACTCCCCTTGCCGGAGTTTCCCGAGCGGCCCCTGTTCAGGATCCCAAGCGAGATCGAGTGCTTCCAATACTTGAGGATCCGAGTGCTTCATTCCCAAACTCCGATGATCGCTTCTCGTGGTATGTGCTGGAAGATCAGGACCTCTTGGTCCTTTTTTGCGTAGAGGTCAATTCGCCCTTTACCTGGAAATCCTCCGGACACGTCCTCGATTCGCCCTGGTATCTTGGACAAATCGATTGCCACAACTCCGTGCCCGCCATTGTACTTCTCGAAGGCTACGCTCGGCAATTTGCTTGTGGATATCCAGGGAGAAAGCTTCTTGCCGGCCACGTGGGACAAGGGCGATACATTGACATTGTCGGGTGCTCGGGCAGTGAGGCCGAGTGCCGGGTCCTCTCCCGCGCTTAGCGCCCGGAAGACGATCCCAGGCAGTGCGTCGTCATCCGTCGGATAGCTGCAGCCCGCGAGGCCGACGGGGTCCTGGGTGAGGTAGCGGGCGGTTTCCGGGTCGTAGTGGCGGAAGTAGTTGTAGTGGAGGCCGGTTTCGGGGTCGAAGTACTGGCCGGGGAAGCGCAGGGGGGTGTAGGCGGTGGCGGTGCGGTTCCAGACCGTGGTGCCCCAGAGGGTGGTGCGGGTGTGCCAGGCGATGTCGCCGTGCTCGTCGACCAGTTCGGTGGGGGTGCCGATCAGGTCGGTGACGATGGCGTAGAAGCGCTGGTCGATCTCTTCCTGGGGCGCGTCGGCCGGCGCCTTGCGTTCGGTCTGGGTCAGCGGGCGCAGGCCCTGGTGGTCCCAGGTGAGGGTGACGGCCGGCTGGTCGGCGGCGGGGGTGTGGGTGGTCTGCTCGGCGAGGGTGGTGCCGTCCCAGGTGAAGTCGGTCTGCTCCAGGACCGTTTCGCCGTCGGCGGCGAGGCGTTGCTTGGCGATGCGGCGGCCGAGGGGGTCGTAGCGGTAGCGCCAGGTCGTGCCGTCGGGGGTGGTCACGGACGTGAGGCGGTCCTCGGCGTCCCAGGTGTAGCGCCAGGTGTCCGGTTTGCGCGACAGTCGGGTCTTCTGGCGCAGGGTGACGCGGCCGGCCTCGTCGTGCTCGTACCGGACGTTGCCCGCGCGGGTGAGGCGGGTGCCGGTGTAGGCGCGGTCGCCGGTCGCCTCCCGGCCCGGCATGGAGTCCGGCCAGGTGGCATGCGTCTGGTTGCCCGCGGTGTCGTAGGCGTAGGACTCCGTCCAGGCGGCGGCGTGGACGGTGGTGACCCGGCCCGCCGCGTCGAGGTCGAAGCGGCGGCTGCCACCCAGGTGGTCGTCGACGGCGGTGAGGTTGCCGTCGGCGCGGTAGGTGTAGGCGCGGTGCTGGAGGCGCTGGCCGGACGGCCCGGTGAGTTCCTGCCCGGTGAGGCGGCCCAGGGGGTCGTAGAGGCTGGTGAGGGTCAGGCTGTCGCCGATGTGGCGGGTGAGTTCGCGGCCCGCCGCGTCGTGGGTGAAGGCCAGGGTGCGCCCGGCGGTGGTCAGCGCGGTGGTGTTGCCCGCCGCGTCGTAGGTCCACGTACTGGTGGCGCCGGCCGGCGTGGTGCGGCTGGTGCGGCGGCCCAGCGCGTCGTAGGTGTGGCTGAGCGTGCGGCCGTCGACCGTCTCGGACACCAGGCGGCCCGCGCCGTCGCGTTGCAACGTCAAGGCCGCGTCCGGGCCGGTCGCCCGGGCCAGGCGGCCAGTCGCGTCGTACGTGTAGGTGGTGACCGCCCCGGCCGCGTCCTTCCGTACGACGCGGCCCAGGGCGTCCCTGTCGAAGCGGATGGTCTGGCCCGAGGCCGTGGTGGTCGCCGTCAGTTGGCCCGCCGCGTCGTGCGCGTAGGTGAGGGTGCGGTCGTCGAAGTCCGTCTCCGCGACGAGACGGCCCGCCGGATCGTAGGTGTATTCCCAGGTCAGGCCCTGGGGGTTGCTGACCTGGGTCAGTCGTAGCTCGGCGTCGTGGGTGAAGGTGTAGCGGACGCCGTCCGGGCCGGTGCGCGCGGCAAGCAGGTCGAAGTGGGTGTACTCGAAGCGGGAGACCGCGCCCATGGCGTCCGTGTGGGTCAGGCAGTTGCCCTCGCCGTCGTACGTCCAGGACTCGGCCGTTCCGTCCGGATGGGTACGCCCGGCCAGCTTGCCCTCCACGGTCCATTCCAGCCGTGTGGTCGCCCCGAGCGGATCGGTCACGGTGACCGGGCGGCCGAAGGCGTCCCGTTCGCACCGGATGACGGCGCCCAGCGGGTCGGTGATGTCGGCCGGCAGGCCGGCCGGGTCGCAGCGCACACGCGTCGTCGCGCCGAGCGCGTCGGTGACCGAGGTGAGGTGGCCCCGGTCGTCGTGGGTGAAGCGGGTGGTGGCGCCCGCGGGGTCGGTGACCGAGGTGCGGTTGCCGCGCTCGTCGAACTCCTGGACCGTGACGGTGCCGTCCGGCTGCCGGACGGAGACGGGCAGGCTCAGCTCGTTGTAGGTGAGGCTCGTCCGGGAGCCGTCCGGGTGCGTGACCGCGGTGGTGTTGCCGTCCTCGTCGTACTCGAAGGCGGTGGTGCGGCCCAGGGGATCGGTCCGGGTCAGCAGCCGGTCACGGGCGTCGAAGGTCTGCCGGGTGGTGTGGCCGAGCGGATCGGTGCGGGCGGTGATCCGGCCGCGGTCGTCGAGCTGGTAGCGCGTGGTGTGGCCGAGCGCGTCGGTCCAGCGGGTGGTGCGCTGTTCGGTGTCGTAGGCGAACGTGCCGGAGAGGAAGCCGTCCGGGCCGATGGTCTGCACGACGCGTCCCGCGGCGTCGTGGACGTAGCGGTACGTGGAGCCGTTGCGGTCGGTCCAGGCGGTGATGCGGCCCTGGGCGTCGTAGTCGAACCGCAGCGGCCGGCCCGAGGAGTTGGTGACCTCGGTGAGATCGCCGGTGGCGGGGGCGTAGCCGTAGGCCATGACCTGGACGGTGTCGGCGGTGCCGGGGCCGGTGCGCAGGGACAGCCGGGTGATGCGGCCCAGGTCGCGGTCGGCGGTGAGGCGGACGTCGTAGCCGCCGCTGTGGGTGACCGACAGGGGCAGGCCGGTTCCGTCGCGGTGGATGTCGATCTGGTTGCCGTTGCGGTCCTCGATCGTGGTCAGCCACAGCTTCCAGCCCTCGCCGCGGGGGCGGGTGAAGTACCGGGTCCAGCCGGTGCGCGGATCGGTGGTGGCGAACTCCAGGTGCGCCGCGCCCAACTCGCTGGTGCGGCGCAGCGGGATGCGTGGGCCCTCCACCGGCAGTACGTCCGGCTGCTGCGGGGTGGGCAGCCGGTCGTAGACCAGCAGGGTGCCGTCCTCGCGGGCCCAGACGGCCTTGTTGTGGATGTCGACCTCGATGCGCTCGTCCAGCGTCGAGGCCCAGGAGCGGCCGAACCAGGTGCCGAAGGTGTAGTCCGACAGATGGGTGCGCCTGAGCACGAGGGGCAGGACGCCGGGCAGGGTCAGGTCCGTCTGCTCCAGCAGCATCTGGCCGCTGGCGACGTCGACCGGGTCGCCCTCGCAGGTGCGCCTGTTCGGCTCCACGCTGTGGTGGCGCGGGTTGTCGAGCGCCTTGTTCAGCAGGTCCGGCTTGCCGCCGGACGAGCCGCCGCTGCCGCCCGGGCCCCTGGACGAGAGCCCGGGTCCCTTCCCGGTGCCGTCCTGGCCGCCCAGGATCCTGTTCAGCGCGTCCTCGGTGTTCCTCTCGTTGCGCTTGTGGTTCTCCGAGGTGTCGCGGAGGGTCTTGGGGAGGGTCTCGCCGGTGTGCTTGACGATCCGCTCGACGGCCTTCTTCATCCCCTTCGTGGCGCCGTCCACCACCGCGTCGATGCCCTGGGTGAAGGGGTCCTTGCCACGGGTGCGGTTGTTGGCGCCGTCCGCGCGGTCCAGGGAGCCCGACAGGCGGGTCATCGCCGTCTGGCTGAGACGGCCGAGGTCGCCCGCGGCCTTGTCGTACTCGGCGTGGTCGATGCGCATGCGGCCGCCACCGCCACCGCCACCGCCACCGCCGCCGCCGGGGCCGTCGGCGGAGTTGAGCCTCATCCCGGGGCCGCCCGTGCCCGAGCCGCCCGGGGCGCCGCCGGCCGGGGAGAGGGCACCGGAGGCCAGGTCCAGGACCGCGTCCGTGACCATGTGCTCCAGCCTGGCGGCGACCGGCTCGGTCACCATCGCGATCACCTGGTCGACGATCTGGTCGGCGGCCTCCTTGATGATCCGGCGCACCGCCTCCCGCAGAGCGGCGATCTCCGCCGCGCCGATCAGCGCCGACAGGCCGCCGGTGAACGCCGCGAGACCGAGGGAGATGCCGATCGACGCCGCCATCGCCCCGAGCTCGATCTCGGCCTTGATCTTCATGCCGTAGATCACGTCCGCGACGACGTCCATCGCGTCCGCGAAGAGGCGTGCCGCCTCCGGCAACTGCTCCAGGTGCGAGGACTTCACCTTGCCCCAGTGCTCCTGCAAGGCGTCCACCGCCCAGCCCTCGCTGGAGGACAGCAGACGGTTCACCGCCGCGTGGGCCTCACCCGCGTGGTCGTCGAAGGCGTCCGCGAGCTCGCGCATCGCGTCCGCCATCTCGCGGTAGTCGTCCTCGTCGACGTTCGGCCAGTTGATCCCGATGAAGTCGAGGATCTCGTCCAGCCAGCCCGGCAGAACGTAACCCAACCCCCGTCACCCTCCCGCGTGCAGGCACCTGCGGTGCCACCCCGCCGGTCATCGCCTATGCGAATCCGACCGTAATGGATGGACGTGAGGCTCGACCATGAGTGGCATGAGGCGGCCGCGGACATGGCGAGAAATGGCCCACCCGGCAGCGAGCGGGCTCCGCGCGTCGACGCTCCTGCTGCCCACGGTGAGGCGGCGAGGGACCGAGATCCTGATCGTCGGGCGCGGTGCGCGCGGGCCGGAACTCGCCGTTGCCTGCCCCCGGCCATAACCTGGAGGGAGCGGGAGAAGGTGATGGCCATGCGTGTGATGCTCAAGGCGACGATGGACACCGAGAAGGCCAACGAGATCATCCGCAGCGGGAAGATGCCCGAGCTGATGAAGAACACCATGGAGCACCTCAAGCCGGAGGCCGCCTACTTCGGCCCCCTCGGCGGCCGGCGGACCGCCCTGCTGGTCTTCGACATGCAGGACAGCTCCGAGCTGCCGGCCACCGCTGAGCCGTTCTTCACCCAGCTGAACGCCGAGGTCGAGGTCTTTCCGATCATGAACGCGGAGGACTTGCAGAAGGGGCTGGCGCAACTGCGCTGACCCCGCGTCCCTCAGCTGAACACGATCATCGACCCCTGCGCCAGGCTCCGCGTCGCCGCCGCGTGCAGGCCCAGCCATACGTGCCGCTCGCGGGCGAAGGGACTCGGGTCGTACGGGGCGGGTACGGCGGGTTCCTCCAGCTCCGTGGGGGCGAGCGGCGGCTGGGGG
>NZ_WYCT01000237.1 GCF_011008945.1 Streptomyces harenosi | reverse complement strand
CCGCCGACCCCCGCCGGGACCGCCCCGGCCCCCGGCCGATGTCGTGATTGCGCCGACCCGGCGCGGAAGGTCGCAGGGCACTGCCCGGCGCCCACTACCCTGGACACGTGACTATTCGCCTGTACGACACCAGCGCCCGGCAGATCCGCGACTTCACCCCGCTCAAGCCCGGGTGTGTCTCGATCTACCTCTGTGGCGCCACCGTGCAGGCCCCCCCGCACATCGGGCACATCCGGTCCGGGCTGAACTTCGACATCATGCGCCGCTGGTTCACCTACCGCGGCTACGACGTCACGTTCGTGCGCAACGTCACCGACATCGACGACAAGATCATCCAGAAGGCGGCGGAGCAGAACCGCCCCTGGTGGGCCATCGGTTACGCCAACGAACGGGCGTTCGGTGACGCCTATGCCGCACTCGGCTGCCTGCCGCCCAGCTACGAGCCCCGCGCCACCGGCCACGTCCCCGAGATGGTCGAGATGATGCGCACGCTCATCGAGCGCGGACACGCCTACGAGGCCGACGGCAGCGTCTACTTCGACGTCCGGTCCTGGCCCTCGTACCTGGAGCTGTCCAAGCAGGATCTCGACGAGATGCGGCAGCCCGCCGAGGAGGGCATCACCGGCAAGCGGGACCCGCGCGACTTCGCCATGTGGAAGGCGGCCAAGCCCGGCGAGCCGGACTGGGAGACCCCCTGGGGCCGCGGCCGTCCGGGCTGGCACCTGGAGTGCTCCGCGATGGCGCACAAGTACCTCGGCAGCGCCTTCGACATCCACGGCGGCGGACTGGACCTGGTCTTCCCGCACCACGAGAACGAGATCGCCCAGGCCAAGGCGTTCGGCGACGACTTCGCCCAGTACTGGGTGCACAACGCCTGGGTCACCATGAGCGGCGAGAAGATGTCGAAGTCGCTCGGCAACTCGGTCCTGGTCTCCGAGATGGTCAAGCAGTGGCGCCCGATCGTCCTGCGCTACTACCTCGGCACCCCGCACTACCGCTCCACCATCGAGTACAGCGAGGAGTCGCTGCGCGAGGCCGAGGCGGCGTTCGCGCGGATCGAGGGCTTCGCGCAGCGGGTGGTGGAACTGGCCGGGGGCCCCGTCGAGCCCGCCGCCGAGGTGCCGCCCGCCTTCGCCGACGCCATGGACGACGACCTGGGCGTGCCGCAGGCGCTCGCCGTCGTGCACACCACGGTCCGGCAGGGCAACAGCGCACTGGCCGCCGACGACAAGGAAGCCGCCGTCGCCCGCCTCGCCGAGGTGCGCGCGATGCTCGGCGTCCTCGGCCTGGACCCGCTGGACGCCCAGTGGGCCGGGGAGTCCGAGCGGGGCGAGGACCTGCGCGGCGTCGTCGACACCCTCGTACGGATGGTGCTCGACCAGCGCGAGGCCGCCCGCGCCCGCAAGGACTGGACCACCGCGGACGCGCTGCGCGACCAGCTCAACGCCTCCGGGCTCGTCATCGAGGACAGCCCCCAGGGGCCGCGCTGGAGCCTCGGCTCGCGCTGACCGCCGTAGATCGACTGTGCCGCCCGGGGCTCCGGGCGGCACACTGCATAAGACGTATGTACGACCACTTCCACGGAGACGGGTAACTCATGGCCGCGAACAACCGCCGCATGTCCGGCAAGAAGGGCGCGCAGGTCGGCAGCGGCGGCAAGCGGCGCCGGGGCCTGGAGGGCAAGGGCCCGACGCCCCCCGCCGAGATGCGCAAGGGACACGCCAAGCAGCGCGCCGCGCAGGCGAAGGCCCGCCGGGCCCAGGGACGGGCGCAGGGCAGGCGCGGCGGCGGCCGGTCGGCCTCCGAGCTCGTCGTCGGCCGCAACCCCGTCGTCGAGGCGCTGCGCGAGGGCGTGCCCGCCTCCACCCTGTACGTCCAGCAGTTCATCGACAATGACGAGCGGGTGCGCGAGGCGCTCCAGCTCGCGGCCGAGCGCGGCAACCTCAACCTGATGGAGGCGCCGCGTCCCGAGCTCGACCGGATGACCAACGGGCTCAACCACCAGGGCCTGGTCCTCCAGGTCCCGCCGTACGAGTACGCGCACCCCGAGGACCTCCTCGACGCCGCCGCCGACGACGGCGAGGACCCGCTGATCGTCGCCCTCGACGGGGTGACCGACCCGCGCAACCTCGGCGCCGTCGTCCGGTCCGTCTCCGCCTTCGGCGGCCACGGCGTGGTCGTGCCCGAGCGGCGCGCGGCCGGGATGACCGCAGGTGCCTGGAAGACCTCCGCCGGGACGGCCGCCCGGACGCCCGTCGCCCGCGCCACGAATCTGACGCGCGCTCTGGAGCAGTACAAGAAGGCCGGGGTCGTGGTGGTCGGCCTCGCCGCCGACGGAGAGGTCGAGATCGGCGAGCTGGAGGCCCTGGAGGGTCCGGTCGTCATCGTCGTCGGCAGCGAGGGCAAGGGCCTGTCCCGGCTGGTCGGCGAGACCTGCGACTTCCGCGTGCGCATCCCGATGCCGGGCGGCGCCGAGTCGCTCAACGCCGGTGTCGCGGCGGGTGTCGTGCTGTACGAGGCGGCGCGCAGGCGCTCCTGAGGCGAGGCGCGGCGCGTCCACGGGGAGCACGAACGGATGTGCCGCGCCGTCACCCGAACGGGGTGTTCCGGGCGGTCCGGGGCAGCTTGACGCGGTCCGGACAGTTCCGGCGGGTCAAAGCAGTGTCCTAACGACACGTCACTCGGTTAGATGAGTGTGGACACCAGAACACCCCGCACACCCACGGGGGACCGCTCGTCGGAGATCGACGACGCTCCCGCGCTGAGCATGGTGAAGGTGCCGAGCGATCCGGCGCAGGTCATCGTCAACAACGCGAGCTTCCGCGTCGAGCTGGGCGCCTCGGCGCGGCGCACCATGTCCCCGCGGGTCGCGCGGCACTTGAGCGCCACCCAGGACACCGCCCCCATGCCCGTCGTCGGCTCCGCCGAGCACACGGCCGGCCCGACCCGCCGGCGGCCCGTCGTGTGGAGCGGCCACACCGAGCCGGACGACACCGGCGCGCACCGGCTGCTCCAGGCCGTGCGGGCCGGCGCCGGCCATCACGTCGTGGAGCCCGCCGACGCCGGGGCCACCCAGGTCATCCCCCGCGTCGGCCTCGGCCCGGGACCCCACCCGGACGGCCGTGGCGGCCGCGGCGGCCGGGACGGGTACGGCGGCTACGGCGAGTACGACGACCACGGCGACGAGCTCACCACCCAGACCCTCCCCACCCCCGTCGTCGGCGCCCAGCGCACCCCGGGCGGCGAGGCCACCCGGCTGCTGCCCGCCATGCGCGGCGCCGGACCCGCCCACGGCCGACCCGACGACCCGCACGGCGAGTTCGACGGCGAGTACGACGGCGAGTACGACGACGAGTTCGACGACGACACCTTCGACGACCCGGCCGAGGCCGAACCGTCCGGCCGCCGCCACGGCGACGACCCGGCACGGCACGCCTACTACCCCGGCCGCCGGATGAACCTCGGCGTCGTCCTGCTGCCGCTGCGGGTCTTCCTCGGCGCCATCTCCATCTACGCCGGCATGGGCAAGCTCTGCGACCCCGTCTACTTCGACGGCGGCGAACGCGGCTCCATGGTCAAGTGGCTCAACACCCTGCACCCGTGGGAAGTCGCCGAGCCGCTGCGCCAGTTCGCCCTCCAGCACCCGGTCGGCTCCGGCCTCGTCATCGCCTTCCTCCAGGTCATCGTCGGCGTCCTGACGGTGCTGGGCTGCTGGCAGCGCGTCGCCGCCGTCATCGGCGCGGGCCTGTCCGCCGCGCTGCTGGTCACCGTGAGCTGGAAGAGCGTCCCCGCCTATGACGCGCCCGACATCATCTACCTCGCCGCCTGGTCCCCGCTGATCATCGCCGGCGCCCCCGTCTACTCCGTCGACGGCCGCCTCGCCGGCCGGGCCTGGCGGCGCCTCGGGCCCCGCGCCCCCCTGTGGGACCTGCGCCGCTTCGTGCTGCGCCGCGGCGCTCTCGTCACCTTCGTCGTCACGGGCCTCACCCTGCTGATCGGCTCGCTGCTCGGCGGCGCCGTCCGGGACGCCGACCGCGTGGTCGTGCCCGGCCCCGGCGAGGCCCCGCGCAACGAGCAGCCGGGCTCCCCGCTGCCCGTGGAGCCCGGCGAGCGGAAGCGGGAGCAGGCCCCGGAGGTCTCCACCTCGCCCACCCAGAGCGCCACCTCCGGCACGACCGCCCCGACGGCCGGAACCGGCTCCACCTCCGGCGCCACGAGCGACACCGGCACGGCCACCAGCGGATCGCCCAGCCGGACCCAGGGCACCACCGGTCAGGCTCCGCCGCAGCAGTCCGTCCCGGCCGGCCAGGCGCCCAGCACCACGTCCGGTCCGACCAGCGGCGGCACCCCCACCGGGGGCGACGCGGGCAGCGGCCCGGCCGACGTCGGCGGCAGCGGCACCGGCAGCGACAGCGGCGGAGGCGGATCGCCCTCCTCCGGGCGGCCGGGGCTCGTCGGCGGCCTGCTGGGCTGACGCCGCCCGGCGCCGCCCACGGCCCATACGAACGGGGTCCCGCACACCGAGCGGTGTGCGGGACCCCGTTCGCCGTGCGCGGCGGGTGCTCAGCGGCCGAGGGCCGACAGTTCCTTCGCCGCCTCCGTCAGGTCCTTCGCGGTGTCGATCGCCCGCCAGTAGGAGCCCTGCAAGATCGGGAAGCCGGCCAGCCGGCGCTCACGCGCCAGCCGCGGGAAGGTGGACCGCTCGTGGTCGCCGCGCTCCGGCAGCATCTCGGTGAAGCCGGGGGAGAAGACGTAGACGCCCGCGTTGATCTCGAAGGTCGACGGGGGCGCCTCGATGAAGTCGGTGATGTGCCCGAAGCCGTCCGTCTTCACCGCGCCCCAGGGAAGGCGCGGGCGGGCCAGGGCGAGGGTCGCGACGGCGTCCCGCTCGGTGTGGAAGTCCGCCATGTCGCGCAGCGAGAACCGGGTCCAGATGTCGCCGTTCGTGGCGTACCAGGGCCGGTCGGGGTGGGGGAGGCGGGCGGCGGCGTACTTCAGGCCGCCGCCGCGGCCGAGGGGCTCGGACTCGACGACGGTGGTCACGGAGAGGGGCAGATCCGCGCTCTCCAGCCACTTCTGCAGGACCTCGGCGAGGTGGCCGCAGGAGACCACCACGTCCGTCACGCCCTCCTCGGCGAGCCAGGAAAGCTGATGGCCGATGATCGGGGTTCCCGTGCCGGGGATCTCGACCATCGGCTTGGGCCGGTCGTCGGTGTAGGGACGCAGCCGGGAACCCTGGCCGCCGGCCAGGACGACGGCTTGCACGGGGCGGGACGCAGCGCTCGGATCGGTCATGACCGCACTGTACGTGGCGCCCCGCCGGGCTCCGTGCCGGCCGCGGCGTCAGCCGTGCGCGGCCAGGACGCCCGAGGCGAAGGACGTGTCGCAGACGGGTCGGGCGTAGGACTGGGCGCGCGTCGGGCCGTAGACCCGCACCGCGGCGCGGCCCAGGGAGCGGGCGATGGACGTGCAGTGCCGGGCCAGGGCGGGGCGTTCGTCGACGGCCTCCTGGAGGTGGGTGAGCGCGGTGCCCGGGTCCTCCTCCTGGAGTTCGGTCAGCAGCCGGTCGCGCAGCACCTCCTGGGGGGCCGGCGCGGTGCGCGAGGATGCCTTCGACGCCGAGGCGTCCGCCGCGGCGAGCACCGGGCTGGAGGGATCCCCCGACCAGTTGACCCGGGTGACCGCGAGGGTCCCGGAGAGCACCAGGACGACGGGCAGGACGAATGCGAGGGAGCGGCCGATCCGGCGGGCGGGGCCCCGGCCGCGTCGCGTCTGTGGGGTGGTGGAGTGCTTCACGCGTGTGAGGGTAGCGCCCAGTAGTGATTTGGAGACATTTAGTCACCCTTATGGGGGGTGAAGAAGGACCCGGAAGTGGGTAGGGCGTTGACGCACACTGCTCGAAATGTCCGGTACGCCGGGGTATTTGTCGACACGAAAAGGGCCCCGCAGCGGTCTGCGGGGCCCCTGTTCACCGGCCTTCGCCGGGCGGGCCTTCACCGGTCCTCGCCCGGCAGGTCCTCACCGGCTCTCGCCGGGCGGGTCTTCACCGGTTCCCGCCGGGCCGGGTCTGCACCGGTCTCCGTCGGACCGGCCCTCCACCGGCCTTCGCCGGCCCGGGTGTTCCCCCGGTCCTCGGCGGACGGGTGGGCGCCCGGTGCTCGCCGGCCCGGGCGCACCGGCGCCCGGACCGGGGGTGGCCGGCGCTCAGTCGGAGAGGCGCTCACCGGTGGAGGTCGAGAAGACGTGGGTCTCGCCGGAGCGCGGCACGACGTGCAGCCGGCTGCCCTTCTCCGGGACCTCACGGCCGCCGACGCGGACGACGAGGTCCTTCGCCTCCCCGCCGACCTCCGCGGTGCCGTAGACGTACGCGTCGGAGCCCAGCTCCTCGACGACGTTCACGGTGACCGCGACGCCCTGGGTCGACTCGGGACCGGCCACGTCGAAGTGCTCGGGACGCACACCGACGGTGACCGTCTTGTCGGTGGTGGAGGACAGCGCGTCGCGCTGCACCGGCACCACCGAGTTGCCGAACTTCACGCCGCCGTCGGTGATCGGCACCTCGATCAGGTTCATCGCCGGGGAGCCGATGAAGCCGGCCACGAAGAGGTTGGCGGGCCGGTCGTACATGTTGCGCGGGGTGTCGACCTGCTGGAGCAGACCGTCCTTGAGGACCGCCACGCGGTCGCCCATCGTCAGCGCCTCGACCTGGTCGTGGGTGACGTAGACGGTGGTGATGCCCAGACGGCGCTGGAGCGAGGCGATCTGCGTACGGGTGGACACGCGCAGCTTGGCGTCCAGGTTGGACAGCGGCTCGTCCATGAGGAAGACCTGCGGCTCACGCACGATCGCGCGGCCCATGGCGACACGCTGGCGCTGACCGCCGGAGAGCGCCTTCGGCTTGCGGTCCAGGTACTGGGTGAGGTCGAGGATCTTCGCGGCCTCCTCGACCTTCTGCCGGATCTCCGCCTTCGGCACACCGGCGATCTTGAGCGCGAAGCCCATGTTGTCGGCGACCGTCATGTGCGGGTAGAGGGCGTAGTTCTGGAACACCATGGCGATGTCCCGGTCCTTGGGCGGCAGGTGCGTGACGTCGCGGTCGCCGATGCGGATCGCGCCGCCGTTGACGTCCTCCAGGCCCGCGAGCATCCGCAGCGAGGTGGACTTGCCGCAACCGGACGGACCGACCAGGACGAGGAACTCGCCGTCCGCGATCTCGATGTCCAGGGCGTCGACGGCGGGCTTGTCGGAACCCGGGTAGATCCGGGTCGCCTTGTCGAACGTGACAGTGGCCATGGTGAATGGGCCCCCTTCTACCGGCAGGAACGTGCCGGACGATCCGTTGTAGGAAGGCGGTGCCACGACGGGATTCCGTTGTGGTGTCCGTTTGTGGTGTAGTCCACACAGGTGAACTGGCCGAGACGGTACCTGGCGTTCACCTGGTCTGTCAGTACCTGCGGGCATGTGAACTTCGCCGAAATTCTCGAAACCGCCCGTCAGGGCGGCCCCACGGCGTACCGCCGGGCCAGTACCGCGACCGCCTCCGCCACCGCCCGCCGCAGCTCGTCCGGGCCCAGCACCTCCGCCTCGGTGCCCAGCCGGAGCAGATCGCCCACCGCGACCGCCTCGGACTCCACGGCCAGCTCCACCTCCACCCACCCGTCGCCACCGGGCGGACCGGCCGCCTCCAGCGCCCGCGCCCCCGCCGCCCCGAACAGCATCGGCAACAGCTTCCGCCCCCGGGGCGAGAGCCGCAGCCGCGCGGTCCCCTGGTGCACCGCGGCCTCCAGCCGCCGGGAGGACTCCGCCCAGTACGCGGCGAGATCGAAACCGGCCGGCCGCTCGAAGCCTCCGTCCGCCGCCTCCGCCTCCAGGAACCGCGACACCCGGTACGTCCGCACCGCCGCGCCGGCCTCGGCGGCGCTCCCGTCCGCCGCCGCCACCAGGTACCAGATCCCGCCCTTCAGCACGAGCCCCAGCGGCCGCAGCTCGCGCCGCACCTCCCCGCGCCAGCGCCGGTAGCGGGCCCGCAGCACCCGCTGCTCCCACACCGCGCGCGCCACCACCGCGAGGTGCGGCACCGGCTCGGCGTCCCGGAACCAGGCCGGCGCGTCCAGATGGAACCGCTCCTGCACCCGGGCGGCCTGCTCGCCCAGTTCGGCGGGGAGCGCGGCCCGCAGCTTGAGCTGGGCCGTCGCCAGCACCGGGCCCAGCCCCAGCTCCCGCGCGGGCCCCGGCATCCCGGCCAGGAACAGCGAACCGGCCTCCGCGTCCGTCAGCCCGGTCAGCCGGGTGCGGTACCCGTCCAGCAGCCGGTACCCGCCGACGGGACCCCGATCGGCGCACACCGGCACCCCCGCCGCGCCCAGCGCCTCGATGTCCCGGTACACGGTCCGTACCGACACCTCCAGTTCGGCGGCGAGCTGGGGCGCGGTCATCCGGCCCCGGTTCTGCAGCAGCAGGAGGAGGGAGAGGAGACGGTCGGCGCGCATGGCAGCCATTGTCGGGGCGCGTGCGCCGTACCTGACAGGAGGTGTCAGGTACGGCCGCCACAGTGGGCGCATCCGGCCCGCACGACGGCGCGGGCCACCGGACGACAGGAGACCCATGCCCGGCACCCGGACCACCGGCCACTTCACCTTCGCCGACTGGAAGGAGCAGCCCGTCGGCCCCGAGGACACCAGCCCCCGGCTCGCCCACGCCTCGGTCGTCAACACCTTCACCGGCGGCATCGAGGCCGCCGGGACCCTCTGCGAGTACGTGATCGTCTACTTCGCGGACAAGAGCGGCACCTTCACCGGCATGGAACTGCTCACGGGCCGGCTGGACGGCCGGGAGGGCACCTTCGCCCTGGAGGAGCGGGGCACCTTCGACACCGAGGGCACGGTGCGCTGCCGCTTCGAGGTGGTGCCCGGCTCGGGCACCGGCGCCCTGACCGGACTGCGCGGCAACGGCACCTTCACCGCCCGGCACGGGGAGCAGGCGGTGGCCTACTCGTTCGAGTACGAGGTGGAGTGACGGGTGGAGTGAGAGGCGGGGTGACGGGTGGAGTGAGAGGTGGAGCGAGAAAGGGAGGAGGCAGAGCACCGTCTTGTGACCTTGCCGTATGGCTTCCTGCTTCGCCGCCCGTCGCCCGTCGCACACAGCCTCCGGGGCTGTGCCTGACCGGTCTCACACAGGCTCCACAGGCATTCCGGCCGACGGCCCGTCGGTCCGCGCACCTCGACCGGCCGCCGACGAGGCGGCCGGTGACCAGGCTTCGAGCTCCGACGCCTTGAGCACGGGCGGCACCGTGTGCCCCGGCGGCAAGGCGTCCGTCACCAGCTTGTACAGGCGCAGCCCCTCGTCCCGCAGGTTCACCGCCGCGTTCACGTCCCGGTCATGGGCCGCACCGCATGCGGCGCACGTCCACTGCCGCACAGAGACGGCCATCTTGGGCCCCTGGGCATGGCATGCCGAGCAACGCCGGGTCGAGGGGAAGAAACGGCCGACGATCACCAACGTCCGCCCGTACCACGCGCATTTGTACCGCAACTTCCGCAACAGTTCGGCCCAGGCGGCATCGGTGATCATCCGGTTCAGCCGCGCCTTGCGCCTGCTGCCGGTGCCGTGTGCCCCACGCAGCAGGGAAGCAATGGACAAGTCCTCCACCACGAGCACTTGGTTCTCGCGCACGAGACGCGTGGTCAACTGGTCCAGCATGTCCGAACGGACGTCCGAGATGAGCGCGTACAGGCGCGCGATCCGCTGTCTGACCTTCTGCCGGTTCCTCGACCCCCTCGCCTTCCGGTGCAGTTCCCGCTGACAGCGGGCCAGCTTCTCCGCGTACCGCTTCAGCAACCTCGGATGGTCGTACTTCGTCCCGTCGTCCAGCGTGACCAGTGCGGCCAGCCCGAGGTCCACGCCCACCGCCTTCGGCTCCTGCGTGCCGGGTGCGAACACGGCGGGCAACGGCGCCATCCGCTCTTCCACCAGCGCCGACACGAAGTACCGACCCGCCCGGTCCCGGGTGACCGACAGCCGGACCGGGACCACCCCGGCGGGCAACTCCCGCGACCAGCGGACGTCCAGGGGCCGTGACTGCTTCGCGAGCGTGATCAGCCCCGTACCCGGCCGCTTGGGATCCTCCACCCAGCGAAAACCCGTCCGCACATAGACCGCAGCATCCCGCGACCGGCCTTTCCTCTTCCGCTGCGGATGCCTCGCCCCGCTGATGAAAAACCGTTTGTACGCCTGGTCCAGGTGGCGCAGGGACTGCTGGAGGACCGTCGACGAGACCTCCCGGAGCCAGGCCGTACCCTCCGCTCGCTTCCAGCCCGTCAACGCCCGGCAGGTCTCCGCGAAGCCCACCCTCACCCGATGCCGCTCCCAGGCCTCCGACCGCAGGGCCAGTCCTTCGTTGTAGACCCATCGGCAGGCGCCGAACGTACGCTCCAACTGCCGCGCCTGCTCCTCGGTCGGGTAGAAGCGGAAGCGGTAGAGACGGTGGTGCGTGTGCGGCTCCTTGACGTGGGGCCTCAGCGGTCTCGCCTCGCGGGTGCGGTGCTTGCGGCGGTCGCCGATGCCGAGTACCTCGCGCTTGATGCGCTGGGCCTCCTCGCCCCGTACCGCTGTCGGCTCCGGCCTCTCCGCCGTCTCCCCCATGGACCCCTCCCGACGATCCGATATGCGAAATGGCATATCGGGTCGATCAACGAACGGGTGAGCGGATGGTCACGGGCGGCCTGCGAGAGTGCGGAGCCGAGAAGTTCGTGGCTCGGAGAAACGCGCTCTGTGTACAGTGGAGCCGACCTGGCGCACGACGTCGTGGTGCGCGGCAGGTGCCTCCTTAGCTCAATTGGCAGAGCAGCGATCTTGTAAGTCGCAGGTCGTCGGTTCGATTCCGACAGGGGGCTCGTGAAAGCCCAGGCCACCCTGTGTGGCCTGGGCTTTTGTCATGGTTGGGTGGCCAGGGCGGTGAGGGGCTCGTCGGTGAGGCGGTACACCGTCCACTCGTCCTGGGGGCGGGCGCCGAGGGATTCGTAGAAGGCGATGGTCCGGGTGTTCCAGTTCAGGACCGACCATTCCAGTCGGGCGTAGCCGCGCTGGACGCAGATGCGGGCGAGCTCCGTCAGCAGGGCCTTGCCGTGGCCGCCGCCGCGGGCCTCGGGGCGGACGTAGAGGTCTTCCAGGTAGATGCCGTGGACGCCGCGCCAGGTGGAGAAGTTGAGGAACCACAGGGCGAAGCCGACGGGGGAGCCGGTGGTGTCGTCCTGGGCGATGTGGGCGTAGGCGGCGGCCTGGGGGCCGAAGAGGGCCTCGTGGAGCTGGCCGGGGGTGACCTGGACCTCGGACAGGCACTTCTCGTACTCGGCGAGTTCGCGGATGAGGGTGTGGAGGACGGGCACGTCGGCCGGGGTCGCGGTGCGGATCATGGACGCAGGTTAGTGGGCGTGGTCGCGCAGGCGGCGGGCAATTTCCAGGTGCTCGTACTCCAGTGGGGTGCCGGCCTCGACGTGCCACAGGCAGTTCTGCAGAACGCGGCCGAGGGTCCAGGCGCGGGCGCGGGCGCGGTCCAGGCCGAGGACGCCGGTCATGGCGTCGAAGCGCCAGCGGGTGTCGGCGGGGTCGTGGCGGTTGGTCAGGGCGGGCAGGAGCTCGAAGCCGGGGTCGCCGGCGAGGGGTTTGGGGTCGATGGCGAGCCAGGGGGCGCGGGCGGAGGCCAGGACGTTGCCGTAGTGGAGGTCCCAGTGCAGGAGGCGGTCGCCG
>NZ_WYCT01000236.1 GCF_011008945.1 Streptomyces harenosi | reverse complement strand
GGCGGTCAGCTCCGCGATCTGCTGGAGCGTGGCCCCGATGTCCGACGTACGGGTCGTGGTCATCGACTGCACCGAGACGGGCGCGTCCCCGCCGACCGCCACGGACCCGACCTGGATCTGCCGGCTCCTGCGGCGGGGGGCCGGCCTCGGCGGCACCGTCGGCACTCCGAGTGCGACAGGCATGACAGTTCCTCCTTGGAGTTCTCAGCGTCCGCCGAGGGCCAGTGAGGGGGCGGCGCCTTCCCGGGCCGCGTCCCGTCCGGTGGGCAGGGATTCCAGCAGCGCGCGGGTGAGGTGCCGGGCGGTCAGTCCGCCGGCCTCCAGCACCTGCGCCCGTGAGCCGTGGTTCAGGAAGTGCTGCGGGAGGCCGAAGGTGCGCACCGGCGGCGCCGCTCCGGCGTCGCTCAGTGCCTGGGCGATCTGGGCGCCGGCCCCGCCGGCCCGGCCGTTGTCCTCGACGGTGGCGACCAGCCGGTGGTCGAGGGCGAGTGCCACCAGCTCGGGGGCGACCGGCTTGACCCAGCGGGGGTCGGCGACGGTGACACCGACGCCCCGTGCGGCCAGCCGGCCGGCCACGTCCAGGCAGGTGGCGGCCATGGCGCCGACGGAGACCAGGAGGACGTCCGGCCGCTCCCCCCGGCGCAGCACGTCGATCCCGGCGAAGGTGGTGACCGCGGGGATGTCCTCGCCGCTCGCCCCCTTGGGGAAGCGCAGGGCGGTGGGACCGTCGTGGCAGGACAGCGCCTCGCGCAGCGCACGGCGCAGGGTGGCGGCGTCCCTGGGCACGGCCAGGCGCAGGCCGGGCACCAGGTTCAGCAGCGACAGATCCCACATGCCGTTGTGCGACGGCCCGTCGTCGCCGGTCACGCCCGCCCGGTCCAGGACGAAGGTCACCGGCGCGCGGTGCAGCGCCACGTCCATCAGGAGCTGGTCGAAGGCACGGTTGAGGAAGGTGGCGTACAGCGCGACCACCGGGTGCATGCCGCCCAGGGCCAGCCCCGCGGCGGCGGTCACGGCGTGCTGCTCGGCGATGCCCACGTCGATGGTGCGCTCCGGATAGCGGCGGGCGAACTCGCTCAGTCCGGTCGGGTCGAGCATGGCCGCGGTCAGGGCGACCACCTCCGGCCGGTCGGCCGCCAGGTCGGCCAGCTCGCGGCCGAACACCGACGTCCAGGAGGGCGCGCCGCCCGCCTTCCCGGCGGAGGCGGCCCGCACGGCGTGGAAGCGGTCGGTCTCGTCCTGCTCGGCCGGGAGGTGGCCGCGGCCCTTCTCGGTGAGGCAGTGCACGACCACGGGGCGGCCCAGGCCGGCGGCGCGGCGCAGCGCGGTCTCCAGGGCCTCGATGTCGTGCCCGTCCACCGGGCCGAGGTAGGCCATGCCCAGGCTCTCGAACAGCGGCCGCGGGGCGTCGGGGCCCCGCAGCGCGGCCAGGTGGGTGGCGAGCGCGCCGGCCGTGGGAGCGTAGGAGCGGCCGTTGTCGTTCAGCACCACGATCACCGGGCGCTCCGGAGCGGCGGCGATGTTGTTGAGCGCCTCCCAGGCCATGCCCCCGGTCAGCGCGCCGTCGCCGAGCACGGCGACCACGGCGCGGTCGGTCACCCCGCGCAGGGCGTGGGCACGGGCCAGCCCGTCCGCCCACGACAGCACCGTCGAGGCGTGCGAGTTCTCGATGACGTCGTGCTCGGACTCGGCGCGGCAGGGATACCCCGACAGCCCGCCCGCCCGGCGGAGCGTGGGGAAGTCCTCGGTGCGGCCGGTGAGCATCTTGTGCACGTAGGACTGGTGTCCGGTGTCCCACAGGATCCGGTCGCGGGGTGAGTGGAAGACCCGGTGCAGGGCGAGCGTCAGCTCGACGACGCCGAGGTTGGGGCCGAGGTGGCCGCCGGTGACGGTGCAGGTGTCCACCAGCAGCCGCCGGATCTGCGGTGCGAGGGCGCGGACCTGCCGCGGGGTCAGGGCCCGCAGGTCCTCGGGGCCGCGGATATCGCCCAGGAGCGGCATGACGGCACCTTCCTTCTCCTGTGGCCGCTTCATGCCGCCCCGCCGGGTGACAGGGGGGCCTCGCCGGCCAGCGGTGTCTGCGGCACCCGGCCGGTGACCGGGTCGGCCAGGCGTCCGGGCATGGAGAACACGACGTCCTCGGCGATGCCCCGCTGGAGCTCGACCCGGTCGTAGCCGAGCCCGGCCAGCCTGGTGACGAGGCCGTGGACCAGGACCTCCGGGGCGCTGGCCCCGGCGCTGACCCCGATGGCCGAGACCCCGTCGAGCCACGCCTCGTCGAGGTGGCTCTCGTCGGGGACCAGATGGGCCGCGGCGCCGTGCTCCCGCGCCACCTCGACCATGCGCAGCGAATTGCTGGAGTTGCGGGAGCCGACGACCAGGACCAGGTCGTTGCGGCGGGCCAGGTCCTTGACGGCGTTCTGCCGGTTCTGGCTGGCGTAGCAGATGTCGTCGTCGCCCGGGGTGACCAGGTTTGTGAAGCGGGCGCGCAGCGCCTGGACGACCTTGGCGGTCTCGTCGAAGGACAGCGTGGTCTGGGTGAGGACCGCCACCGGGGTGTCGTCGGGCAGGCCGAGCCGCCGTACGTCCTCCTCGGTCTCGACGACGACGATCCGGTCGGGGGCCTCGCCGAGGACGCCCTCGACCTCCTCGTGGCCCTCGTGCCCGACGAGCAGGATGGTCCGGCCGTCGCGGGCGAACCGCACCGCCTCCTGGTGCACCTTGGACACCAGCGGGCAGGTGGCGTCGATCACCTCCAGCCCGCGGTCGGCGGCGGCCGACCGCACCCCGGGGGACACGCCGTGCGCGGAGAACACGCAGACCGCGCCCCGGGGGACCTCCTCCTCGCTGTCCACGAAGACCGCGCCGCGCTTGACCAGCTCGGAGACGATGTGGTGGTTGTGCACGATCTCCTTGCGGACGTACACCGGTGCCCCGTGCAGGTCCAGGGCCCGCTCGACGATGCCGATGGCCCGCCGGACGCCCGCGCAGAAGCCGCGGGGCTGGGCCAGTTCGATGCTGCCGGCCGTCACGTGGGTTCACCCCCGGTCGGTGCCGGCACCGGGGTGGCCGCGGGGCGCGGGGTGCGCGCGGTCAGCCTCAGGCGCAGCCGGCGCGGGTGGTAGACGGTGGCCAGCGGTACGGGGCGGATGTCCATGTCCGGCTCGCAGGTGACCCGCCAGCGGCCGAGGATGGTGGCGAGGCCCAGCGTGGCCTCGGTGCGCGCGTAGAGGTCGCCGATGCACTTGCGGGCGCCGGTGCCGAACGGCATGAACGCCTGGCGGGCCGCGGGCGAGACCCGGTCCGGCAGCCAGCGGTCCGGGTCGAACGCCGTGGGATTGCCGAAGGCGTCCTCGTACTGGGCCACCGCGGCCGGGCTGAAGACGATGGTGGTGCCCTCGGGCAGCCGGCGGCCCGCCAGTTCGGTCTCGGTGGCGGTGAGCCGGGTGAACAGCCAGGCCGGCGGGTGCAGCCGGAGCGCCTCGGAGATGATCCGGTCGGCCAGGGAGAGGCTGGGCAGGTCGTCCCAGTCCGGGGCGCGGCCACCGAGGACGGTGTCGATCTCCTCGTACAGCGCCGCCTCGATCTCCGGGTGCTGGGAGAGCAGGTAGAAGACCCAGGTGAGGGTGCCGGCGACGGTCTCGGTGCCGGCGGCCATCACGGTGATGACCTGGTCGTGGATCTCCTTGTCGTCGAGCCGGCCGCCGTCGTCGTCGCGGGAGGCCAGCAGCGCGGCGAGCAGGTCGTCGTGCTCGGCGCCGTCGCTGCGGTAGTCGTCGATCAGGTTCTGCGTGGTCCGGTGCAGGAAGCGCAGGTTGCTCGCGTAGCGGCGGTTGGCCGGCAGGGGCAGGCGGCGGATGAAGCGGGGCAGGAACATCTGGCGGAACAGCCCGTTGAGCACGACGTCGAAGGCCCGCTCCACCCCGGCCGCGAGCTCCGGGCTGACGGGGGTGGAGTACAGGGTGCGGCCGACGGTGCGCAGCGCCATGCCGTACAGCTCGGGGAAGGCGTCGACGACCATGCCGTCGTGCCAGCGCGACGCCGTGGCCTCGATCTCGGCGTGCATGGCCGTCGCGTAGCGCTTGAGCTGGGTGCGGGTGAACGCCGACTGCATCAGCCGCCGCTGCCGCCGGTGGTCGGCGAAGGGGCAGGTGACCAGCCCGTTCCCGGCGATGTCGCGGGCCCGGTCGTAGAAGACGCCGCCCTTGTCGAAGATGCGGTCGTTGGTCAGCACGTACCGCAGCAGGTCGGGGTGGGTGGGGACGTAGGCCGACGTGGGGCCGATCTTGATCTGTACCAGGTCGCCGTGGGCCGACAGCGAGGTCATGAAGTTCACCGGGTGGCGCATCATCTGCAGGGCGTGCCCCACGACGGGGACGGCCCCGGGCGCCGTACCCGCGACGAACGTGGTCTGCTCGGACATCCGTTCCTCAACTTCCTGTCTGTGCCAAGGTGGTGACGGCTGAGCCGGTCCGGCGGCCCAGGGCGGGCCTCATCGGGCGGTGCTGCCGAGCTCCTCCAGATAGCCCTGGGAGCCGGCCGCGAGCGCGAACTCGGCGTCGTATCGGCCCGAGGAGCGGTGCCAGTCGTAGGACCCGCGGATCACCGTGCGCACCGCGTCCGTGCGGTACCGCTCCAGTGCCTCGCGCTCGGCCTCGTCGAGCCGGTAGATCTCGGCGACCTTCGGCAGGCAGGACTCCAGCAGCAGGAACTGTTCGAGCCGGGCGCGCACCTCCTGCTGGATGTGGGAGATGCTGCGGCTTCTGGACCAGCCGTGTTCCCGGCCCAGGATCATGACCATGTTGTTCTGCTCGCCGCGGGCCTCCTCCTTCTCCAGGGAGGCGATGTCGTTGAGCATCAGGTTGACGTCGACGGCGATCTGGAGCATCGCGGAGAGCACGGCGCTGTCGAAGACCCGGTGCGGCACCTCGAAGCGGCCGGCGCGTTCGGCGAGGTCGACGGTCGGCTGCACCCCGATGGTCTGCCGGCGCACGGCCAGGTACTGCGCGGCGGAATCGTACGGCTTGTTCCAGAACCGGCTCTCCGCCTCGTCGACGTACCCGGCGAAGTAGCTGCGCCAGTGCCGGGCGCTGCGCGCGCACCAGGCCGGTGTCATGCCCTCGCAGGTGCGCCGCCAGATGTCGGCGAAGCCGTGGGCGATGGGCGGCGCGGTGTCGGGGAGGGGGCCGTCCAGCGCCGCCGCGACCGCGTCGGTGAGCTCTTTGGTCTCCTGCGGGTTCTCGCCGCGCGGCCCGTCGAAGAGGTCGTCGAAGAGGAAGAACCACGACATCAGGTCGACGCCCAGGTCCAGGTCGGCGCCGGTGGCGTGGGGGTAGAAGCGGGAGGCCAGGTCGGCGTAGCCGCCGCGCAGATGACGCCTGGCCGCCGCCTCGGACTTGATCAGCCCGAGCGACCGCGGCCAGACGAGCTGCTCGGCGTCGGCCCGCGCGTGGTCCGGGCTCTGCCGGGCCGGCAGGGGTATGTGGAAGTCGACGTCCTGGGGCATGAGCGCATCCTTGGATGTGGGTTGCGGGGGCAGCGGGCACGGTGGTGCCCTGGCGGGGACGGGTCGGGGGAGCCATGAGCCGGAAAGGGACGGACGGGTACGGGGGGCGGCCCGGTCTCAGACCTCGCGGTCGACGACGAACCGCCCGAGGGCGAGGAGTTCCTCCCGCGCGCCCGCGTCCAGCTCGGCACCGCGCAGCGCGTCCTCGGCCAGCGCCATCCGCCGGGCGGCCTCGGCCAGCGCCCACTCCCGGCCGCCGGCGCGCTCGATCAGGCCGGCCACGCGGCGCAGTTCCTCCTCGCCCGGCTCCCCGCGGGTGGCGAACCAGGCGGCCAGCTCGTCGGCGAGCGGGCCGCCCCGGTTCAGCGCGTGGCTCACCGGCAGCGACTTCTTGCGGGAGCGCAGATCGGAGTGGACCGGTTTGCCGGTGACGGCCGGGTCGCCCCAGATGCCGAGGACGTCGTCGACGAGCTGGAAGGCGACGCCGACCTGGTCGCCGTAGAGGGCCAGCGCCTCCACCACCGCCTCCGGTGCCCCGGCGAGGACGGCGCCGATGGCGGCGCTCGCCGACATGAGCGAGCCGGTCTTCCCGGCGGCCATGTCGATGCACTCCTCGACCGTGACGTGCGCGCGCTGTTCGAAGGCCAGGTCCTGGACCTGGCCGCGGATCAGGTGCCGGGTGGTGCGCGCCAGCAGCCGGGCGGCGGGCGCCGCCGTCGGCAGCCCGGTGTCCAGCAGCACCTCCTGGGCGAGCGCCAGCAGCGCGTCACCGGTCAGGATGGCGCCGGCGGGGCCCCACAGCTTCCACACCGTGCGCCGGTGGCGGCGCTCCTCGTCGCCGTCCATCAGGTCGTCGTGCAGCAGGGAGAAGTTGTGCACGAGCTCCACGGCGACGGCGCCCGGCAGGGCGACCTCCGGCGGTGCACCGGCCGCCTCGGCCGACAAAAGCGCGAGCGCCGGCCGTACCGCCTTGCCGGAGTCGGCGCTGGTGGGCGCGCCGCCGGCGGTGATCCAGCCGAAGTGGTAGGCCGCCTGGTGACGTGTGCGGTGGTCGAGCCGGTCGACGGCGGCGCGCAGCGCCGGGGTGATCGTGACCCGGCTGTGGCTGAGGCAGGCGGGAGCGGTGCTCATGCGGCCACCTCCGCGTGCCAGGGGTCGGTCGGGTCGTCGAAGATGCTGACCACCTGGCGCATGATGCGCCGTTCGGCCGGGTCGAAGGGCTGCTTGGCGTGGATGGTCCCGAGCTGGTCCCACATGACGATGTCCCCGGGCTGCCAGGTGTGGCTGTAGGTGAACTGGGGCTTGCCCGCGTGCGACAGCAGTTCGTCGAGCAGCTTGCGGCTGTCGTCCGGGGCGAGGTCCACGATCCGCTTGGTGTTCAGGGAGCTGACGTAGACCGACTGGCGGCCGGTGCGCGGATTGCGGGCGATCAGCGGGTGGATGGTGGAGGTGCCGTCCTCGGGCTGGATCCGTTCGGTGCTCTCGCCGAGCGACACCTCGCCCTGGAGCTCCTCCTCGATGGTGTCCTCGTACCCGGTGCGCAGGGCGTGGCGGACCCGGTAGGTGTGCAGGCGCCGGCGCTCCTCGGGCGAGAGCGACTCGTACAGGGCGTACATGTCGGTGAAGAGGGTCTCCCCGCCGCCGGAGGACGGCACTTCCATGGCCTCCAGGAAGCCGACCTGGGAGACGCACGGGCGGAAGGAGTAGTCGGTGTGCCAGCCCATCCACTCGGCGTCGCCGACACCGATCTTGCGGCCGTCCTCCACCAGGTTGGAGACGATCAGGATCTCGTTGTGGTCGGGATGGGCGCCGCTGGTCAGTCCGGTTTTCGGGATGTACCCGAAGCGGCGGCCGAAGGCCAGGAACTCCTCGTAGGAGGGGGTCTGGTGGCCGCGGAAGACGAGGACGAGGTGCGCGTCGAGCGCCGCCCAGATCTCCTCCACCTGGGTCTTGTCCATGTCGCCGCTGACTTGGGCGCCGCGCACGACGGCGCCGAGAGCGGCGCCGGGTATCGGCGTTACGTCCATGGGCGTTGCCGCCTTTCGCAGAAGGGAGGGATGGTCAGCGCAGCTCGAGGCCGGCCAGATCGCCCGCCTCGCGCCAGCGCCTGAGGATGTTCACGAACTCCACCGAGCCGCCGCCGTAGCTGGAGTTGAGCAGGGGCAGCGCGCTCGGGTCGCCCTCGTTGTTGTAGAGGCCGGGGGTGCAGTTCTCGAGGAAGTCGAGGTCGTTGGCGGCGAGCCGGAGGATCTCCTCGACCCATTCCTTCTCGCCCGCCTCGGACGCCTCCACGACCCGGTGGCCGCGCTCCTCGACGGACTTGACGATGTACGCCAGGTGCTGGGTCTGCTCGTGCAGCATGTAGGCGATGTTCACGTGCCGGCCGGCCTGGATCTTGGACAGGATGAAGCAGTTGGGGAAGCCGTTGACCTGGAGTCCGTGCAGGGTGCGCGCCCCGTCCGCCCACTTCTCCGACAGCTTCAGGCCGTCGCGGCCGATGATGTC
Organism: Streptomyces harenosi; assembly: GCF_011008945.1. Classification (GTDB taxonomy): domain Bacteria; phylum Actinomycetota; class Actinomycetes; order Streptomycetales; family Streptomycetaceae; genus Streptomyces; species Streptomyces harenosi. The sequence goes on along the minus strand of NZ_WYCT01000236.1, from coordinate 3,755 downwards.
GTAGCCGGCGCGGTCGGTGTACGGGACGGAGAACTCGTGCTCGTAGCCGGTGGCGAAGACGAGGCAGTCGACCGGGTACTCCCGGCCGTTGGCGACCACCCCGGACCGGGTGAGCCGCTCCACGCCCTGCCCCTGGGTGTCGACCAGGGTCACATTGGGCCGGTTGAAGGTCTGGAGGTACTCGTCGTGGAAGCAGGGCCGCTTGCAGTACACGCGGTAGTACGGCTTGAGGGCGGCGGCGGTCGCGGGGTCGGTGACGACGCTGTCGATGCGGGCGCGCAGCTCCTCCATCTTCAGGAAGTCCGCCCGCTCGGCCGCGAGCGCCCGCTCCTTGGGGTCGCCCCCGGTGTCGCCGGTGGGCAGGATCGCGGCGGCCAGCTTGGCCGTGGTCTGGGTCCAGCGGTCCTGGACCAGGTCCTCGTCCTGCGGGACACCGGAGGTCAGCGCGTGGAAGTTCTCCATCCGGCGCTGCTGCCAGCCCGGTTCGAGGCCGGCCGCCCAGTCGGGCGGGGTGGGCCGGTTGCCGCGGACGTCGACGGCGGCCGGGGTGCGCTGGAAGATGACGAGCCGCTCGGCCCACTCGGCGAGGTGCGGGGCGAGCTGGACGGTCGTGGAGCCGGTGCCGATGACGCCGACCGTCTTGTCCTTCAGCTTGGTCAGGCCGCCGGTGCTGTCGCCGCCGGTGTAGTCGAAGTCCCAGCGGCTGGTGTGGAAGGAGTGCCCGGCGAACGTCTCCAGGCCCGGCAGCTTGGGGAGTTTGGGGCGGTGCATCAGGCCGATCGACATGGCCACGTACCGGGCCCGGATCCGGTCCCCTCGGTCGGTGCTCACCAGCCACCTGCCGGTGGCCTCGTCCCAGCGCAGTTCGGTGACGGCGGTCTGGAAGAGGGCGTCGCGGTAGAGGTCGTACTTGCGGGCGATCTTCTGGAGATGGGCGAAGATCTCGGGCCCGGTGGAGTACTTCTCGGTGGGTATCGTGCCGATCTCTTCGAGCAGCGGCATGTAGATGTAGCTCTCGACGTCGCACCGGACGCCGGGGAAGCGGTTCCAGTACCAGGTGCCGCCGACGTCGCCGGCCTCGTCGATCAGCCGGATGCGCGCCAGGCCGGTCTGCATGCGCAGGTGGGCGCCGGTCAGCAGGCCGCCGATGCCGGCGCCGACGACCGCGACGTCCACCTCGTCGGTGAGCGGCTCCCGCTCCTGCCGCTCGGTGTAGGGGTCCTGCGCGTAGCGGCTGAAGTCACCGCGCGCGAACTGGTAGGTGCGGCCGACGTTGCGCTTGTCGCGCTCCTGCCGGTACTTCTCCCTCACCGCTTCCAGGTCGATGGTCAGTGTTGCGTCGCGGTCGTCGCTTTCGGCGCGGGCCACAGCTCCTCCTCGGGGGAAGGGGGCGGAAGGGAAACATGACGCCATACGTCGTCGAACTGGTCGCGCAGCCGCTGCGGCGCGTCGGAGTTGCTGAAGAGGTAGAAGCGGTCGGTGCCCAGCGCCTCCCACACGAGTCCGGCGACGTCCTCGGCGCTCACCGAGGTGTCGCCGCCCGCGCCGCGCGGGGCGGTCAGACCCTGGACCATGGGGGTGTCGACCCGTCCGGGACACAGCACCGACACGCGGATGCCGGTGCCCCGCAGATCGGCGCGCAGGCTGCGGGCGACGGCGAGGTCGGCGTGCTTGGAGGCGGCGTAGGCGGCGCTGCCGGCGCCGACCACGAAGGCGGACATCGAGGCGGTGTGGACCAGGTGGGCGGGCCGGCCGCGCTCCAGCAGCCGGGGGACGAAGGCGCGGGCCACCAGGACGTGCGCCCAGTGGTTCACCTCGAAGACCTGCCGCATCCGCTCCAGCGGCACCTCCCACAGGGGCTGTCCGACGGGGCCGAGGACCCCGGCGTTGTTGCACACCACGTCGACGTCGCCGAGCAGGCCGAACGCCGTGCCGGCGAGCCGTTCGACGGCGTCCGGGTCGGTCAGGTCCGCGGTCACCGCGGTGACCTGAGCGCCCTGTGCGGTGAGTTCGGCGGCCCGGCGGTGCAGGGCGTCGTCCGCGACGTCCGCCATGACCACGCGGACGCCGGCCCGTGCGAAACGGGCGCTGAGGGCGAGGCCGATGCCGCTGGCCGCGCCGGTCACCACGGCTGTCCTTGTCCGGAACTGCACTTGGCTGTCTCCGCTTCTGCGCGCGGGCACGCCGCGGGACGGCGCGCCGTTGCCAACGAGAAGGTGTGGATCGGATCGCGCCGTTCGAGGGGGCGCGGGTGTCAGCTCGGGTCGGGGAGCTTCAGGCTGATCACGAGAACGGTCACCGCGAAACACGCCAGCAGGACGAGCACCGAAACGGCCGCCGACACCGTCGACAGCCAGCCGTCCAGGGAGATGTAGAGGGTCCCGCCCACGGTCGCGCCCAGCGCGGTCGCCATCTGCTGGCTGGTCACCAGCACGCCGCTGCCCATGCCGGCCTGCGCGCGGGGCACGTCGGCGAGGATCATCCGGAACAGCGTCGGGCCGGTCAGCGCCGCGCCCACGCCGAACAGGCCGATGCCGACGAGCACGAGCGCCAGGGAGGGACGCGGCCAGCCCAGCCAGACCACCAGCGCCAGCATCAGCAGGCCGACGGCCTGGACGAGGGCGCCCAGGGTGACGATCCGGCCGCCCAGGGCCGCCGCGATCCTCGGGGTGAACAGCGTCACCGCAAAGAACGCCACGGCGAACGGCGTCAGCACCCCGCCGGAGGCGAGCCCGTCGAGACCGAAGTGGCCCTGGGCGACCAGCGCGTAGACGAAGAGGAAGGCGCCGAAGCCGGCCGAGAACGGCACCATCGCCGCCAGCCCCCTGCGCATCCCCGGGTGGGACAGCACCGACGGGGACAGCAGCGGTGAGCCGCCCCGCGCCTCCAGGGCCCGTTCGGTCCGCGCCAGCGCCAGCGCCCCCACCGCGGCGACTACCAGCAGCGACCACAGCCACAGCGGCCAGCCCAGGTCCGGGCCCGCCACGACCACGGCCAGGACACAGACCATGGTGACGCCGAACAGCACGGTGCCGGCCGGGTCGAAGCCCGGTTTCTTGTCGGCCTTGGTCGCGGGGACGCGCCGGACGGCCAGCAGCGCGGCCACGCCGATCGGCACGTTGATCGCGAAGACCGACCGCCAGCCCATCCCGGCGACGTCCAGCGAGACCAGCAGCCCGCCCAGGATCTGCCCGATGACCATGCCGAGCGCCGCGGTCGCGCCGTACCTGCCGATCGCCCGGGCGCGCGCCTGGCCCTCGGTGGCCGCCTGGATCGTCGCCAGCACCTGCGGCACGAGCATGGCGGCGGCGGCGCCCTGGAGCAGCCGGGCCGCGACGAGGAACTCGATGGTCGGGGCGAGTCCGCACAGCGCCGACGTGGCGGTGAACGCCGCCAGGCCGTAGGCGTACAGCCGCCGTCTGCCGAAGGCGTCGCCCAGCCGCCCGCCCAGCACCAGGCCGAGGGCGTAGGTGAGGCCGTAGCCGGACACCACCAGCTCCAGCGCGGCGGGGCCGCCGTGGAGATCGTCACTGATCGAGTTCAGCGCGACGTTGACGATGGAGGCGTCCACGATGGACAGGGCGTATCCGATGAGCACCACCACGAGGGCGATGCCGCTGAGCCCCGCGGCGGCCGGTTCGGCGCCGGCCGAGGGCTCCGGTGCCGCGTTGGGCTCCTTCAGAGGGGGGAGCCCCTCGCGTTTCGTCATGCGCTGCCTACCCAGGCGTGTGTGGGGGGACGGTTGGGGCGGTCTC
>NZ_WYCT01000235.1 GCF_011008945.1 Streptomyces harenosi | reverse complement strand
GCGCCCCCTGATCGTAGCGACAGTGACAGTAATGATTGTTTTTTTTTTTTTCAAGCAGAAGACGGCATACGAAATTAGCGAGTGTCTCGTGGGCTCGGAGATGTGTATAAGAGAAAGGTGGCGGCGAAGTCGGGCAGCTCGGTGGAGAGCAGGTCGCAGGCGGCGCCGTCGAGGCGCCGGGCCGTCTGTGCGGCGCGGGGAAGCATGGTCCTCTCGTAGGCGCGGACGGCTTCGCCGACGGTGGCGTGGCGGGCGACGGCCAGGGCGAGTTCGCACGCGTCCAGCAGGGCGAGATTGACGCCGACGCCGAGCGGGGGCATGAGGTGGGCGGCGTCGCCGAGCAGGGTCACGGTGGGGGTGTGCTCCCAGGTGTGCGGGACGGGCAGGGCGAAGACCGGACGGTCGACGTAGGGGCCGTCGTTGTCGGTGATCAGCCGGCGCAGGCGGGGCGACCAGTGGCGGTAGCGCTCCAGGAGGAGGGTGCGGATGCCGTCGGTGGCCCGGGGGGTGAGACCGCCGGCGGTGATCCAGTCGGCCGGGACGCGCTGGATGAGGTAGACGCGGATGTGGCCGCCGCCGCCGCGCTGGGCGAACATTCCGCGCTCGCCGTCGGCGGCGGCGGCGCTGCCCTGTCCGACGAGCGCGGCGATGTCGGGGTGGCGGGTGTCGACGTCGTGGAACCAGGCTTCCAGGAAGCTCACGCCGCTGTAGCGGGGGGTGGCCGGGGAGACGGCGCGGCGGACCCTGGACCAGGCGCCGTCGGCGCCGACGACGAGGTCGGCCTCGACGGTGGTGCCGTTCGTGAAGTGCAGCCGCCGGGGGCCCTGGGCGGGGCCGTCGACGCTGTGCAGGGTGTGGCCCCAGCGCACGGTCCCCGGCGCGAGCGAGTCGAGCAGCAGGTCGCGCAGCCGGCCGCGGTCGATTTCCGGTTTGACCCGCTCGCCCTGCTCGGGGACGTGGTGGAAGAGGACCGTGCCGGCCGGGTCGAGCTGGCGCATCTCCTGGCCCTCGGGCCGGGCCAGCCGGAAGAACTCCTCCAGCAGGCCGGCTTCGCGCAGCGCGGTCTGGCCGTCGCCGTCGTGCAGGTCGAGGGTGCCGCCCTGGTCGCGGGCGGCGGGGCCGGTGTCGCGGTCGTAGACGACGGGGGTGATGCCGTGCCGCTGGAGGATGCGCGCGCAGGTCAGGCCGCCGGGACCGGCTCCGACGATGGCGATGCGGGGCGCGGGAGGGGTGCTCATGGGTGCTCCGTTTGTCGCGTGCGGCAGCGCTGGGGCCGTCGCGCTGAAGGGGCTGTCGGGTCGGGGAGGACGGGGCCGCGGGGCCTCGCCGGGAAGAGGCGGCGGCCGGGCGGTGCCGCCGGAGACCGCCGCCCCAGAAAAACACACCGACTCAATAAGTGCAACAACTCAACTTTTGAAGTTGGTCAACAAAAGGGGTAGGGTGCCGGCATGCCCCCCACCACGACCGGCACCGCCACAGGTCCCTCTCCCGCACCGGCCGGGCGCCGCGAGCGCAAGAAGGCCGCCACCCGCCAGGCCATCGCCGACGCCGCGCTGCGCCTGTTCCTGGAGCGCGGATACGACGAGGTCGGCGTGCGCGAGATCGCGGACGCCGCCGACGTGTCCACCACCACGCTGTTCAAGCACTTCCCGGTCAAGGAAGCCCTCGTCTTCGACGAGGACCGCGACCAGGAGGCCCGCCTGCTCGCCGCCGTCCGCGAGCGGCCCGAGGGCCAGTCCCTCCCCGCCGCGCTGCGCGAACACGCCCTGACCACCCGGCTGGCCGCCGCCGACGGCGACGCCCGCTTCTCCGCCTTCGCCGACCTGGTGGCCGCCACCCCCGCGCTGCGCGACTACGCCCAGAACATGTGGCTGCGCCACACCGCCGCACTCGCCCAGGCCATCGCCGAGGAGAGCGGCCTCGCCCCGGACGACCCCCTGTGCGCCGCCCTGGCCCACTTCGCCCTCGAAGCCCCCCGCGCGGCCTGCGCCCACGACAACCCCCGCGAGGCCATCACCCGGGCCTTCGACCTCCTGGAACACGGCTGGAGCACGCTCACCCGGCCCGAGGCGTGAGCGGGCACCTCGCCGCGCGCCGGCCGCACGCCCGGCCGGCCCGCCCCGCACCGGGCCCTGTGCCGCCCGGCCCCGGCCGCCGGGAGCCGTCCGGGCCGCCGGGGCCGCCGGAAGGACCGCCGGGCGGGCCGTGCCGGGGGATGACAACCAGCCGAAAACGCATACGCCGTTGACGCTCCAGGCTGCCCGGTGTTGGCTGTGCCCGGCCCGCGCGACCGCGGCCATGGCACACGTCACGAGGGGGACGCATGCGGTGTGCAGGACGGGCCGCCGCCGTGGTGGCGCTGCTGGGCGGCTGTGCGACGGCGCTGCCCGCGGCCTCGGCGGAAGCCGCGGGCGAAGAGCGCCGGCCACGCACCGGCATCGTGAGTACCGCGGCCGACGGCACCGTGGGGGATTCCGACTCGGGAACCGCCCGGATCAGCGCGAACGGACGGTATGTCGCCTTCGACTCCTGGTCGGCCAATCTGGTGCCGGGCGACACCAACGGCATCAACGACGTCTTCGTCAAGGACCGCAGGACGGGAGCGGTCGAGCGGATCAACGTCGCCGCCGACGGCACCCAGGCCGGCACCGCCTCGATCGCGTTCTCGATCAGCGGGAACGGGCGGTACGTCGCGTTCGACTCCCTCGACGGCGGCCTGATCCCCGGGGACACACCCGACAGCGAGGACATCTTCCTCCGCGACCGCCGGACGGGGCGCACCGAGATACTCATCGGGCCCGGCCCCGAGGGAAGCTTCACCTACGCCCCCTCCCTCAGCGCCGACGGACGCTACGTGGCCTTCACCTCCAGCCGCTCCGATCTGGTGGCCGGGGACACCAACGGCCAGTCGGACGCCTTCGTCCACGACCGGTGGAAGAAGACCACCCGGCGGGTGAGCGTCGCCACCGACGGCACCGAGGGCGGGGGCCGGTCCGCGAGCGAGGCGATCAGCGCGGACGGGACCCGGATCGCCTTCACCAGCGCGCGGCGCCTCGGCACCGGCGCGCAGGAGCCCGGGGCGGACCAGAAACGCCCGCGGTCCCGCTACTTCTACGTCCATGACACCCGCACCGGCCGGACCACACCGGCAGTGGTGGACCTCGACGGCGAGGAGACGCCGCTCAACGGCGACGTCGGCCTGAGCCCCGACGGACGCTACGCCCTCTTCTCCTCCCCGTACGCGAACCTGGTGCCGGGCGACACCAACGGCGCGAGGGACCACTTCGCCAGGGACCTGGCCACCGGTGTCACCCACCGCCTCTCCGTGGCCCACGACGGCGCCGAACCGGACGGCGACGCCGTGACCGGCCGCCCCCGCCTGAGCGCCGACAACCGCTACGCGGCCTTCGTCTCCACCGCCTCCAACCTGGTGCCGGGCGACACCAACGGCGTGGCCGACGCCTTCGTGCGCGACCTGCGCACCGGCGAGGTGCGGCGGGCCGACGTCGCCGACGACGGAACGCAGTCCAACGGGCGGACGGGCTTCGTCGACATGGACGCCTCCGGGCGCACCGTGACCTTCGACAGCGGCGCGGACAACCTCGTGCCCGGCGACACCAACGGCCATACCGACGTCTTCACACGCCGCCTGCGCTGAGACGACGGCCACCCGGCGGACGGGACTCGGCACAGGGGCGGACCGTCCACGCCGCGGCGCCGCGGACCCGGCCCCCGCGGCCCCCGCGCGGCCGGCACCCGCCGCCCCGGCACCCGGCGAGCACCCCCGCGCGCACCAACCGGCCGGCACGTGCCCGGCCCGCCACGACCGCCACACCCCGGGCCCGGGGGCGTGACGGCCGGGCCGGCGCCCGCTCCCGCGCGGACCGGAACCCACGACACCGCGTTGATGCGTGCGGTGACAGACGATAACTTTCCTGTCACCGCGGATGCGGCGGCCCGACGCGTGCGGCCGGGCGTCCGGGCCGGGGGAGGGGCGGCATGACACAGAGGTGGAAGTTCACGGTCATCGCGCTCGCGACGGCAGCGGTCGTCTCGACGCCGTTGGTCTGGCTGCTGAACGGCCCCGACGCGGGAGAGCTGACAGGAGCATCGGTCCAGGCCGCCGTCGGCGTGGCCGCCCTGCTGTGGGCGCTGGTGCAGCCTCCGGCCGGCCCCACGGACGACACGGCGGTGAGAACCGGGCGGGTGGACGCGCGCCGCGGGGGAACCGGCGTCTCGGGCATCCGGCGCCCGGGGGGAAGAGGCAGCGGGCCGGCCAGGGCGCACAGGACGGGACCCGTGACGGCTCACGACGACGGCAGCAGGGGCGTCAGCGGTATCGACTACACCGGCTGACCACCCGGACGGCGGGCCACCGGCGATCAGGAGGCGGCCGGGCGGCCGGAGCGCCGAGGACAGGGGAGGGGCGCCGCGTGACCGCAGCGGGCAGACGATGGTGGGGCCGCAGAGCAAAGGGCGCGGCGGACACCACGGTATGCGACTGCGCGCAGGCCGCGGCCGAGTCCGCAGGCACGGCGGTGACCGGACACCGCGAGCCCGGACCAGGCACCGACGGCACCCGCAGCGGCCCCGTCCGGGTGTCCGGGACCGGACCCGCGCACGCTGCCAACGGCGGGATCGGCATCTCCGGTGTGGTCATCGGCGACGTCATCACCGGTGCGGCGCCGGCCTACCGGCTGGAACGGTTCCCCTGCGCGCCCGTGGTCGACGCCGCCCGGTTCGCCGACCAGCCGAGCCGGCTGCTCGACGCGCGCAGCCGGATCGTCCCGTTCAGCGGCCGGGAGGAGGAACTGGCCGCCCTGGCCGGCTGGCGCGACGCCGGCCCCGCCGCACTGTCCGCTCTCCTGCTCCACGGCCCCGGCGGCGAAGGGAAGACCCGGCTGGCGGCGCGGTTCGCCCAGTTGTCGGCCGCCGCCGGATGGGAGGTGGTGCAGGCCCGCCACCACGCCACCCCCCAGCGCCCCGGAGAGGAACCGGGCCGTACCGCAGCCCGCGGGCTGCTGGTGGTCGTCGACTACGCCGACCGCTGGGCACACCCGGAGCTGGTGGAACTGCTGCGTGATCCGCGGCTGGACGGCCCGGCCGTGCGGGTGCTGCTGATCGGCCGGACCGTGCAGTGGTGGGCCGCGCTACGGGGAGAGCTGAGGCTGATCGGCGCGGACGCGACGGATCTGCCGCTGGGCCAGTTCGCCGCCACCGTCGCGGACCGCGAGCGGGCCTTCACCACCGCCCGCGACCGGTTCGCTGCGGTGCTGGGGATCGACGGCCCGGTCACCGAGACCGTGACGGCACTCCACGGCCGCGCCTACGGCCAGGTGCTGACCCTGCACATGGCCGCCCTCGTCGCGGCGCTCACCGCCCGGTACCCCGGCAGCACCATGCCCGACAGCGCCGAGGGCATCGCCGCGTACCTGCTGGACCGTGAGCGCATGGGGTGGCGCCGGCTGTACGGCTCCCGCCTGCAGGGGGAGGAGTTCGACACCTCGCCGACCGTGATGGCACGCGCCGTGTTCGTCGCCGTCCTCGGCGGCGCGGCCCCGTACGACGCCGGTGTCGCCCGGCTCGCCCGGCTCGGACTGGCATCGCCCGACCGGGTGCTGACCGACCACCGGTTCTGCTACCCGCCGGCAGACCGCGCCCACGTGCTGGAGCCGCTCTACCCCGACCGGCTGGCCGAGGACTTCGCCGCCCTGCTGATGCCGGGCCACCAGGTCTCCGGCTACGACCCCGACCCCTGGGCCGCCACCGTGCCCCGCACCCTGCTCGGCATCGACGAGCCGCAGGAACCCGTCCCGGCGTGTGCCGCCCGCACCGTCACGGTGCTCGCATCGGCCGCCGACCGCTGGCCGCACGTGGGCGCGGAACTGGGCGCACTGCTCCGCGCCCGGCCGGACATCGCCGTCCAGGCGGGCAGCGCGGCCCTGATCGCGCTCAGCGAAGCCACCCACGTCGACAGCGACGTACTGCTCGGCATCGAGATGCGCCTGCCCGGGACACGCCAGGTCGAGCTGGACGCCGGCACCGCGGCGGTCACCGAACGGCTCGTCAGGGAACGCGTGGACGACACGACCCGCCTGCAGGACGCCGCGTCCTGGTACTCCCGGCTCGGCGTGCGCCTGGCCTACTCCGGACGCAAGGCGGAGGCGATCCGCGCCAACCACAAGGCCCTCGCCGCCCTGCACCGGCTCGACGAACTCGACCCGCGGACGTACGGGAGCCAGGTCGCGCTGTGCACGATGGACATCGGCGGCTACCTGTCGGACCTGGGACGGCACAAGGAGGCGGTGGGCTTCACCCGGCGGGCGACCGAACTGCTGCGCGCCTCGGTGCGCGAAGGCCGCCAGGAGTGCCTCCCCTCTCTGGCCCTGGCCCTGGCCAACTACGGAAACCAGTTGCAGAACATCGGACAGCGCACCGAGGCCCTCACAGCCGCCCGGGAGGCCGTCGAGATCCACCAGGCCCTGTCGGCGACCGACCGGGCCGATCCGCCGCGCTACGCCTTCGCGCTCAACGGGCTGGGCACCCGGCTGCTGGCGCTCGGCCGGAACCGGGCCGCGCTGGACGCCTTCGTCGACAGCGTGGCCCTGTACCGGGAACTGGCCGGCACCGCTCCGCAGACCCACCTGCCCGGCCTGGCACGGGCGCTGACCAATCTCGCCACCGCCCACTCCCGGCTCCGCAACGGCACCCAGGCGCTGCGCTTCTCCACGGAGGCGGTGCAGATCCGCCGCGATCTGGTCACGCTGAACCCGCAGGCCCACACCGCCGACCTCACCCTGTCCTTGCTGAACCACGCGGGCCGGCTCTGCGACGCCGGCCGGGACGAGGAGGCGGCCGCCGCGGGCGAGGAGGCCGTGAACCTGGCCAGGCACCTGTTCCGGGCCGACCGCCTCGCCCACGGGGGCCTGCTGGCCCACGCACTGGCCAGTCAGGGAGCGGTCCTGGCACACACGGACCGGGACGGCGCCGCGGTCTTTCTGCGCGAGGCGGTCGAGCGCTACGAGCGGCTGGTGCTCGTCGACGACGGCTACGTGTCGCCGCTGAGCGCCGCCAGGAGCAACCTGCGGGCGCTGGACGCCGCCGGCCCCGCGCACACCCCCGCCACGTCCGGCGAGGCGGTGGACGCCTTCAACGAGGGCGTGCGGCTGATGAAGGCCGGCCGGCCCGCCCAGGCGGAGGAGCTCTACCGCCGCGCGGCCCAGGCGGGACTGCCCGAGGCGATGTACAACCTCGGCCACCTGTACCGCGAACTCGGGCGGACGGCGGAGGCGAAGACGTGGTGGACCCGGGCCGTCACCGCCGGCGTCACCGCCGGCTGCCACGACCTGGGCGTCCTGCACTGGGAACAGCAGGATGGGGAGACGGCACGGCACTGGTTCCGCCGGGGCGCCGAAGCAGGCGCGACCAACGCCATGGTGTCCCTGGGCGCGGCCCTGTGGAGCGACGGAGACCTCCGGAGGGCCGAACACTGGTTCCGCACCGCCGCGCAGGCCGGGGACCCCGAGGGCGACCACCGGCTGGGCCTGCTGATGACGGAGCAGAACCGGCCCGCCGAGGCCGAGACCGCCTTCGAGCGTGCCGCCGAGGCCGGACACACCGAGGCCATGCGCTCCCTGGCCGATCACCGGATGCGGCACGGCCGGCTCACCGACGCCCAGCGCTGGTGGCGCATCAGCGCCGCCCGGGCAGAACCGTCCCGGGAAGCCCCGCCCCGGCCGGAGCCGGGCCACCCCCTGCTGCGCGCCGCCCGGGAACGCGGCACCCCGGCCGTGTCCCTGCTCCCCGAGCAGGCCGTGGACCTCGCCACCGCGGTACTCGCCCACAGGGCGGCGTCCCTGGTCGAGGCCGGCCGGCTCGAGGAGGCCGCCGCCCTGTACCGGGACCAGGCGGCCACCCCCGAACGCCTCCTGGCCGCGGCCCGAAGCGGACGGATCCCGCCCCTGAGCCCCGCCATGCTCTCCGGCCTGCTCCGCCAGCGGGCGGTGATCCTGACCGGCCTGGCCCCCCTGGAACAGGCACTGGACCGCACCGACGAGGCGCTGGCCCACAGCGAGGAGGCCGTCACGGTCCTGGGCGCGCTCGCCGCGCGTGCCGGCGACGTCATGCCGCACGCCCGCGCCCAGTACGTGTTCGCGGCGATCCGCGCCGCTGCGGGCACCGACATCGAGCGGGCCACGACCGCCATCGACGAGGCGATCACGACCTTCACCCGGCTCGCTCCCGCGTCCCAGGACATCCAGGAGGACCTACGCGCGGCCACCCTCGTGAAGGCCGGCCTCCTCGCCCACGCCGGCCGGCACCAGGAAGCCTCACGGCTGCGCCACCTGCCGCACGCCCAGCCCGGCCCCGGGCCCGGCCCCGAGGACGAAGACGGGGGCGAGCGGCGGACGTGACGGAGCCCCCCCGGCGCCACCCTCCGGCGGCCGGCGGCCCAGGTCGCCATGCCCCAGTCCTCCAGCACGTACACCCAGTCGCCGCACCTGCCGTACCTCGCGCGATTCACGTGGGGCGACCGCTCGCCCCGGCCTCTTCCCGGCGCGACGAGGTCCTTGCAGGGGATACGGCGGGCCGGCGCGTCGGGGCCGGCGCCCAGCGCGACGAGGAACCTGCCGGTGGTGCGGTGGGCGCCCCTCCAGGCGATCGAGTCACTCACGCGGGTTCCTCCGGATCCGGGCCCTTCCGCCGGCGGCGAAGGACCCCACGAGCACCAAGTTGCCCGCGAGGCCCGGCGGCTGCTGCCCCCGCCCGGGCGGGGACGCGCAAAAAGGGGAGGGGCGGTGCACCGGCGGGCGGCGGTGGGGGCTGGGCACCGCTCAGCGGCGCAGCGGGACCGGCCGCTCGACACGTGTGAGCTTCTCGGGATTGCGCACGGCGTAGAGCCCGGTGATGAGGCCGTCGTCGACGCGCACCGCCACGACGGTGTCGATCTCGCCGTCGAGCCGCAGGATGAGCGCCGGGCAGCCGTTGACCTCGGCCCGCCGCAGCGATGCCGCGGCGCCGAACCTGCCCAGCCCGGCGACCAGTTCGGCCACCGGACCGGCCCCTACGACAGGGGCCCGCACGGCCTGCACGACTCCGCCGCCGTCCCCCAGCAGGACGGCATGGGGCGCCAGGACGTCGAGCAGGCCCTGCAGATCGCCCGTCTGGACCGCCCGCTGGAACGCGGCGAGCGCGTCGTGGGCCTCGGCCGGGGAAACGGCCCCGCGCGGTCGACGCGCCGCGACGTGTCCCCGCGCCCGGTGCGCGATCTGCCGGACCGCAGCCGGGCTCTTGCCGACGGCCTCTGCGATCTCGCCGTACTCCAGGCCGAAGACCTCGCGCAGCACGAACACCGCCCGCTCGGTCGGCGCGAGCGTCTCCAGCACCAGCAGCATCGCCATCGAGACGCTGTCGGCCAGCTCCACGTCCTCGGCCACGTCCGGCGTGGTGAGCAGCGGCTCGGGCAGCCAGGGGCCGACGTAGGACTCCTTGCGGCGGCGGAGCGTGCGCAGCCGGCCGAGCGCCTGACGGGTGGTGATCCGGACGAGGTAGGCGCGCTGATCGCGCACGCTGCCGGGAGCGACGCCCGCCCATCGCAACCAGGTCTCCTGCAGTACGTCCTCCGCGTCGGCGGCCGAGCCGAGCATCTCGTAGGCGACGGTGAACAGCAGGTTGCGGTGGGCCACGAACGCCTCGGTGGCCCCGTCCGTGGAGCTGCCGTGCGCGCGCGGCCCCGCCGTGCCCCCCGTCGGCTCGCTGCGCTCGCCCATGCCCTCACTCCTGCCTCTTCGACGCCGGCCGTGCCGCACACAAGACGCCGGCCCCCGCCGCCGCGTGACACCCCCGGCAGGTGGCGCGCGTCACACGGCCCCGCTGTCACAGGGACCGGGGCGGCGGCATCTCCATGCCGTCACGACGCCGTGCCGGCCCTCCGCACGGCAGGCAACTCCACGAGTGAGGACCACGCCATGGAACCCCGTTTCAACCTGTTCGACAGCCCGACCGCCGCCAAGATCGCCAAGCGGTTCTTCAACGTCTCCTCCGTCCTGGAACAGTCGGCTCTGCCGAAGACCCTGCGGGAGCTGGTGGAGCTGCGGGTCGGCCAGATCAACGGCTGCGGTTTCTGCGTCGACGTCCACACCAAGGAGGCGGCGGCCGCCGGTGAGACCGCGCTCCGGCTCGGCCTGGTCGCCGCCTGGCGCCACAGCACCGTGTTCACCGAGGCCGAGCGGGCCGCACTGGCCCTGGCCGAGGAGGGCACCCGGCTCGGCGACCACGGCGTGTCCGACGAGACCTGGGCCGAGGTGCGCAAGCACTACGACGACGACCAGGTCGGGGCGCTGGTCTGCCTGGTCGCCCTGATCAACGCGGCCACCCGGATGAACGTGATCGTGCACAACCCGGGGGGCTCGTACGAGCCCGGCATGTTCGCCGCCATCTCCGGCTGACCGGCGGGGCGCGGTACGGCCCGGCCGGGACCGCGCGACCCGGCCGGGCCGCACCACCACCTGATCAGCCGACGCCGCCGCCGGCCGGACGGACACGGCCGGGCCCTTGCCCGCCTGGCGCACCCCGGGCACCGCGTCCGGCCCCCACCCGGGCTTTCGGTCACGGCAGAGACCGCAGCGGCGGGTGCTGGGTCGTTATCCCCGGCGGCTGGAGCAGGGGCGGGGGTTCGGGACCGGGGTCCTCGGTGTCCACCACGCCCCTGGACGCGGCGTCGAAACCGGCCGGCCAGCGCGTACGGTCGCTGGCCAGGGCCCCGGTCAGGCGGGCCCCGGCGAGGTCGGCGGTGCTGAAGTCGACGCCCCGCAGGTCGGCCAGGCGCAGGTCGGCACGGCACAACACGGCGCCCCTGGCATCGGCCTTGCGCAGATTCGCCTCGCGCAGGTCGGCCTCCGTGAAGTCGGCCTCGCGCAGGTCGGCCAGGACCAGCCGCGCGCCCCGCAGGTCGGCCAGGACGCAGCGGGCCCGGCGCAGGATCGCGGTCTTGAAGTCGGCATGGCGCACATTGACACGGACGAGGGAGGCCTGCGTCAGGTTGGCGTGGTAGAAACCGGCGGCCTCCATGCAGGCGCGGTCGAGGTTGACCTCGGGCAGGACCAGCCCGTCGCAGTCCGCCCGGCGCAGATCGGTGGCGCTGAGATTGACCCAGCGCTGCTCGCGGTGTTCGCAGAGCATGCCCAGACCGGTCAGCGCCACCTGGGCGTCGGGGACACGGGCCTCCAGCGGTGCGATGTCGTTGATGGGCACCTCCGCCGCCGGCGCGTCCGGCCCGGCGGGCGGCCAGGGCAGGTGCGTCCGCAGGTACGCGGCCTGGATGGAGATGACGGCCTCCCGGTCGCGCGGCGAGTGCTCCGCGATGCGCAACAGGGCGTGGAAGCCGCCGATCCGCACATCCGGCTTGTCGCTGCCGAGCTGGTCGACCGCCCGGCCGAACCGGTCGGTGATGTACCCCTCCTGGGTCAGGCGCAGCCCTTCCTGGCTGACCCGCAACTGCCGCCAGGCGGCGTACGCGCCGGTGAGCACCACCAGCCCGCCGAGCACCTGGAGCAGCGTGGCGCGGACATCGTTCACCGCCTTCAGCCGTTCCTGCGCGGCGACGCTCGCCCCCGCCAGGTCGTGGCCGACCACGACACCCGGCAGCACGACGAACACCACCCCCAGCACCTTTCTCTTATACACATCTGACGCTGCCGACGAAGCTAGAAGTGTAGATCTCGGTGGTCGCCGGATCATTAAAAAAAAAAAAAAAAACAAGATTATTGATAATCAAGTTGTAAC
>NZ_WYCT01000234.1 GCF_011008945.1 Streptomyces harenosi | reverse complement strand
AGGCAGCGGGGGGCGGGAGAGGAGCGGGCGGCAGGGCACGGGGGCGGTCGCCGGGACCTGCGTCCCCCGGTCCGCGACCCCGTGCGGCGAAATGCCGGTGCACGGAGCGCGAGCCGGTTGAGACCATGACCCCCATGCTGGAAACCGCCGACACCACCGCCCGCATATCCCGCCGCGGCGCGCCGCCCACCTGGCTGGTCGTGACGCTTGCCTGCGCCGGGCAGTTCCTCGTCGTCCTGGACGTCTCGGTCGTCAACGTCGCCCTGCCGTCGATGCGGACCGCCCTCGGACTGAGCGGCCCGGGACTGCAATGGGTGGTGAACGCCTACGCCATCGCCTTCGCCGGCTTCATGCTCTTCGGCGGCCGGGCCGGGGACCTGTACGGCCGCAAGCGGATGTTCCTGGCCGGGCTCGGGCTGTTCACGCTGGCCTCGCTCGGCGGCGGGCTGGCCCAGGAGGGCTGGCAGTTGCTGGCGGCCCGCGCGGTGCAGGGGCTCGGCGCCGCCGTGCTGGCCCCCTCGACGCTGACGATCCTCACCGCGGCTGTGCCCGAGGGCCCGGCCCGGGCACGGGCCATCGCGACGTGGACCGCGGTCGGCGCGGGCGGCGGCGCGGCCGGCGGACTGGTCGGCGGGGCGCTGGTGGACGGGCTGTCGTGGCGCTGGGTGCTGCTGATCAACGTGCCGGTGGGCGCGGTGGTGCTGCTCGGCTCCCTGCTCCGGCTCCCGGAGAGCCGCGCGGGCGACGGGCGGCGGCTGGACCTGCCGGGCGCGGTGCTGGTGACGGCGGGCCTGGCGACCCTGGCGTACGGCATCTCGCAGACCGAGGCGCGGGGGTGGACGGCCGCCGCCGCGCTGCTGCCGCTGGCGGCCGGTCTCGCCCTCATCGGGCTGTTCCTCGCCGTCGAGGCGCGCACGGCGGCCCCGCTGATGCCGCTCGGGCTGCTGCGGGTGCGGTCGGTGGCCTCGGCGAACGCGGCGATGTTCCTGTGCGGCTCGGCCATGTTCTCCATGTGGTACTTCATGACCCTGTACGCCCAGAACGTGCTCGGCTACAGCCCCCTGGAGGCCGGGCTCGCGCTGGTGCCGAGCTCGCTGGCCGTCGTACTGGGCTCCAAGCTCGCGCCCCGCTTCATGCCGGTGACCGGGGAGCGGAACCTGGCGGCGCTGGGCACGCTGGTGGCCGCGGCCGGCTTCGGCTGGCAGTCGGCGATGAGCGCGGACGGGGCCTATGCGACCTCCATCATGTTCCCCGGCATCCTCATGATGCTCGGCGCGGGGCTGGCCGCGACCCCGCTGGCGGCCCTGGCCACCTCCGGAGCGGCGCCCGGGGAGGCCGGACTGGTGTCCGGCCTGGTCAACACCTCGCGCACGATGGGCGGCTCGCTCGGGCTCGCCGTCCTGTCGACGGTGGCGGCGTCGCGGTCGGCGGGCAGCGACACACCGCAGGCGCTCACCCAGGGGTACGCGCTGGCGTTCCGCACCGGGGCGGGGGTGCTGGTCGCCGGGACGTTGCTGATGTGGCTCTGGCTGCCCCGGCGCACGGCCGCGAAGGGAGGCGGGGGCGGCCCGGCGTGACGCGGCCGGGCACCCTCTCCAGGCGCCTTCCGCCGTGCGGGCGCGGGGCGTACACGGCAGGCGCATGCGTGTGCGGGCGTGTACGTGCGCGTATCCGTACGGGGGTGTGTGCGCGTATCGGTGCGTGGGTGTGCGCGCGTGCGCATGAGTGATCCCTGCGTACCGCGCAGGGCGTACGTAGCAGGCGTAAGCAGTAGGGCGTATACAGGGGGCCGCAGGGTCGCGGCGGGGGAGTGGACACGCCCTCCGGCCCGCCCACACCGAGCCGAGGAGGGCCATGCCCGTCGACGCAGCCACGGCGCTCGCCGCCGCCCCCGCCTCCGGGCGGATCACCTGGGGCCCCGGTGACGTGCAGCTCTACCACCTGGCCATCGGCGCCGGGGTGCCGGCGACCGACCCTCGCGAGCTGCGCTACACCCTGGAGTCCCGGCTGCACGTCCTGCCGTCCTTCGCCACCGTGGCGGGCGGCGGGCCGCCCGGCGTGATCCGGGGACTGTCCGTGCCGGGTGTCGACGTGGACCTGGCCCGCGTGCTGCACGCCGGGCAGTCGCTGACGGTGCACCGCCCGGTCCCGGTCCGCACCACCGCGACCGCCGTCTCCCGGGTCACCGCCGTCCACGACAAGGGCACGGCGGCCCTGCTGGTGCTGCGCACGGAGGCCGCCGACGGCGACGGCCCGCTGTGGACCGAGGAAGCGCACATCCACGTACGCGGGGAAGGCGGCTGGGGCGGCGGGCGCGGGCCCTCCGGCCGTCTCCCCGCGCCCGCCGGGGCGCCCGACGAGGTCGTGGAGCGGCCCGTCCGCGAGGACCAGGCCCTGCTGTACCGCCTCACCGGCGACCGGAACCCGCTGCACGCCGACCCGGACTTCGCCGCGCGCGCCGGGTTCGCCCGGCCCGTGCTGCACGGGCTGTGCACCTACGGCATGGTGCTGAAGGCGGCCGTGGACACGGTGCTGGACGCGGAGGCCGGCCGCGTCCGCTCGTACACGGCCCGATTCGCCGGGGTGGTGTACCCGGGGGAGACCCTGCGGGTGCGCATGTGGCGGCGGGAGAGGCTCATCCGGATGGCGGTGACCGCCCTCGAACGGGACGACGCCCCGGTCCTCGCCGACACCGTCGTCGAGCACGACTGACGGCCCGCCCCGGGTGACACGGCAGCGGCCCCGCCCGTCGGAAGTGACGGGCGGGGCCGCTGCCGTGTGTTCCCGGCGGCCCTCAGGCCGCCGTGCCGGCCTCCTCGGACGGCTTGCGGTGACGGCCCCGGGGAGCCGTCTCGCGGTCCTGGCTGGAGACCGGGCCACGGTGCCGGCCACGGCCGGCGGCGATCTCCTGAACGTCGGCACCGTCGGCCCTCGTCGGCTGGTGCGTGCTGGCGTCGCTCATCGGAAGGAACTCACCCCGTCAAACATGATCTTTCCTACGGCCGGGCGAGTGTAACCGGCACACCTCCGCCCGAATCCAGACGGCCGCGCCAACCGGCACTAGTTCGTTACAAGCCGCCCCAACGGGGCCTGTTGGAGCGGCACCGGGCGTGCTCCCGCGACCTCTAAGTGGAGACCGGGGTCGGCCTCCGTGAACGCGGCGGGTGGCACGTCCCCGAAGCCGGCCGCCGTGACGGGCGCGAACACGGTGGACGCCGGCCGGACGCCCGCGCCGGGCCCGGCGGCCGGGTGACCACCCGGCGCGGCCGTCGCGTACCCGGCCGGCGCGTGCGGCGCGTGCGTGTGCTGCGCGTGCCCGGTCGGCGTGTGCTGTGCGTGCCCGGTCGGCGTGTGCTGTGCGAATCCGGTCGGCGTGCGCTGGGCGTACTCGCCCGGCGGGTCCTGCGCGCATCCGGCCGGTGCGTGGTGGGCGAAGCCGTCGGGGACCGTCTGCGGGCCTGCCGCCGGTGCCGGGCGCGTGCCCGGGCCGGGCAGGACGTCCGGGGTGCCGGGTGCGCCCGCGGTGGGCCCGCCCGGCGCCGTCTCCGCGTATCCGTGCGACGCCGGCCGCGCGCGCCCGGCCGCCGGGACGCCGCCGGGTGCGGCCTCCCGGCCTCCGTCCGCGGCCTCCCGGCCTCCGCCCGGTGCGGCCTCACCGCCCGCGCCCGGTACCGGCGGCCACGCCCCCCGGGCGGCCGGCGGCCACGCCCCCCGAGCGGCCGGCGACGGCGTCCCGCCCCGGCCCGGCTCGCCCGGGCGCGTGTCGCCTTCCCGCGCCGCGCTCGCCTCCCGCCCCGCGTTTCCGCCCGTACCCGGACCGCCGCCCAGCTCCGGCCCGCCGTTCCGGTGCGGACCACCATTCCAGCCCGGCCCGCCGTCCGGGCGCGGATGGCCATCGCGGCCCGGTCCGCCTTCCCCGCCCGGCCCGCCGTTCCGGTGCGGAACAGCGTCCCAGCCCGATCCGCCGTCCCGGCGCGGACTACCGTCCCAGCTCGGATGGCCTTCCCCGCCCGGCCCGGCGTTCCGACCCGGGCCACCGTTCCGACCCAGACCGCCGTCCCTGCCCAGGTCTCCGTCCCTGCCCAGGCCGTCGTCCCTGCCCAGGCCGCCTTCCCGGCTCGGACGGCCGTCCCGGCCGGTGTCCGCGAGCGGCCGTCCTCCGGTGCCGGGCCGCTCGGTGCCGCCCGGGACCGCTCCACCGGCGCCCGGGGCCGCGGGCCGGGACGGGCCCGCTCCCCGGCCCGCCTTCCCCGGCGGGTCCGTCCGGGGCGCGGGAACCGCCGGACGCGCCAGGCCGCACGGCACCGCGGCCGTGGCGTACGGCAGACGCAGCGTCCCCTCCGCGGTCCACGCGCCGGCGCCCGCCAGCCACCCCTCGGGTGCCGGAAGGTGGTGCATCCGCCGCTCGGCGGGCCGCCAGACCCCGACCCAGCTGCCGAACCGGCCGTCGATGCGCAGCGCCACCGCGCAGCTCTCCGGCGTCAGCGGCTGCCCGGGCTGGATCGCGAACGGCGTGACCACGCAGTCCGGCAGCAGCAGGCACTCCGGGAAACGGACCGGCAGGGCGCTGCCCAGCACCCCCCACCCCAGCCGGGGCCGCCCGGGCGAGGGCGCGTCGGAGCGGACCAGCAGCAGCCCGCTGTCCGGGTCGGCCAGCAGCACCCGGTCGTCGCTGTCGGGGGTGATCTGGAGCAGCGGCGAGACCTCGCCGCCGCGCGCCAGGTCCACGACGACCGACTTGGTGTGCCCGCCCGCCCGCCGGTCCAGGGCCAGCATCCGCTCGGCGCGGTCCAGCCACATGCCGCCCGTGCAGCGCCCGGGGATCTCGGCGAGCTTCTCCGGCCCGAACGGGCCGCCCGCCACCAGCCACACCGCCGTCGCGTGCCGCCCGGCGGCCAGCGCGTAGGCCCGCGCGCCGCCCGGGGCCGGCGGCAGCAGCCGCAGCCGGGTGCCCTCGGCGCACTCCACGGCGCCCAGCGGCAGCTCCCCCGTACCGGGCCCGGTCGGGTACAGCAGCGCGAAGACATGCCTTCGGGCCGCCACCCGGTGGACCAGGACCCGGCCGTCGGCCATCGGCTGCACCTCGGTGCCGGGCTCCTCCGGCTGGTGGGCGGGGAGCGGCACCGCGTACGGCTCCGGCCCGTCCAGCGTCCAGCGCTCCGGGTACCAGCAGCCGCCGCTCAGGGCCAGGCGGGCGGCATAGGCACCGTCGGCGGTCAGAGCACAGCCCGCCGGTGGCGCCGTGTCGTCCTCAGGGTCCGCCGACGTCTCGATGGCACAGACCGTCATCGTTTGGTCACCTCCTGTGACGAAGCTAGTTTCGCACGCCGGGGTGTGACGGCGGCGGTCGTGCGCTTCACACATATGGGTGGCCCGGCGGTGGTTCGCCTGAGGAGCCGAGGGTGGCTGTGCTGCGCCGGACCGGCCCGGCGGTACCGGTACAACGGCGCAGAACAGGCAGGTAGCCTTGCTCCCGTGCCCCGTCTGTCAGAAGTCATCGCCGCGCTGGAGAGCCTGTGGCCCGCCGAGCGGGCCGAGTCCTGGGACGCGGTCGGCACCGTCGTGGGCGACCCCGGCCAGGACGTGAGGCGCGTGCTGTTCGCCGTCGACCCGGTCCAGGAGATCGCCGACGAGGCGGTGAAGCTGGGCGCCGACCTCCTCGTCACCCACCACCCGCTCTATCTGCGGGGTACGACGACGGTCGCGGCCTCCACCTTCAAGGGCCGTGTGGTGCACACGCTGATCAAGAACGACATCGCGCTGCACGTCGCCCACACCAACGCCGACACCGCCGACCCGGGCGTCTCCGACGCGCTGGCCGGCGCCCTGGACCTGCGCGTCACCGGGCCCCTGGTGCCGGACGCCTCCGACCCCGAGGGGCGGCGGGGCCTGGGCCGCGTCTGCGAACTGGACCACCCGCTGACCGTCCGCGAGTTCGCCGCCCGCGCCGCCGAGCGCCTGCCCGCCACCGCGCAGGGCATCCGGGTCGCCGGCGACCCCGAGGCGGTCGTCCGCACGGTCGCCGTCAGCGGCGGCTCCGGCGACAGCCTCTTCGGCCACGTCCGGGCCGCCGGGGTCGACGCCTTCCTCACCGCGGACCTGCGCCACCACCCGGCCTCCGAGTTCATGGCGGACCGCGCCCACCGCCCCCTGGCGCTGCTCGACGCCGCGCACTGGGCCACCGAGTGGCCCTGGTGCGAGCTGGCCGCGGCGCAGCTCGACGAGATCTCCGACCGGCACGGCTGGGACCTGCGCGTCCACGTGTCGAAGACGGTCACCGACCCCTGGACCGCCCACGCGGCGTCCGCCACCGTCCTTCCCGGGAGCGCCTCCGGCGCCCCCTCCGCCGATTCACCTGGAGCCCCCAACTGAACGCCGCGCCCGCCGACCAGATCCGACTCCTCGACGTCCAGGCCCTCGACGTCCGCCTCCAGCAGCTCGCGCACAAGCGGAAGTCGCTGCCCGAGCACGCCGAGATCGACTCGCTGACCAAGGACCTCACGCAGCTGCGCGACCTCCTGGTGGCCGCGCAGACCGAGGAGAGCGACTGCGCCCGCGAGCAGACCAAGGCCGAGCAGGACGTGGACCAGGTGCGCAAGCGCGCCGCCCGCGACCAGCAGCGCCTGGACTCCGGCGCCGTCTCCTCCCCGAAGGACCTGGAGAACCTCCAGCGCGAGATCACCTCCCTCGCCAAGCGGCAGAGCGACCTGGAGGACGTCGTCCTGGAGGTCATGGAGCGCCGCGAGTCCGCGCAGGAGCGGGTCGCCGAGCTGACCGAGCGGGTCGCCGCCGTCCAGGCCAAGATCGACGACGCGACCGGGCGCCGGGACGCCGCCTTCGAGGAGATCGACGGCGAGGCCGCCTCGGTCACCAAGGAGCGCGAGGTCATCGCCGGCTCGATCCCCGACGACCTGCTCAAGCTGTACGACAAGCTGCGCGCGCAGCAGGGCGGCATCGGCGCGGCCAAGCTGTACCAGCGCACCTGCCAGGGCTGCCGCCAGGAGCTCGCCATCACCGAGCTGAACGAGGTCCGCCAGGCGGCCTCCGACACGGTGGTGCGCTGCGAGAACTGCCGCCGCATCCTGGTGCGCACGGCCGACTCCGGGCTCTAGGGGCGGATCCGGTGCGGGAGTTCGTCGTCGAGGCCGACGGCGGGTCGCGGGGCAACCCGGGGCCCGCGGGGTACGGCGCGGTGGTGCGGGACGCGGCGACGGGGCAGACCCTCGCCGAGGCGGCCGAGTACATCGGTGTCGCCACCAACAACGTCGCCGAGTACCGGGGTCTGCTGGCCGGCCTGCGCGCCGCCCGCGCGCTGGACCCGGAGGCGGCCGTCCACGTCCGGATGGACTCCAAGCTGGTCGTCGAGCAGATGTCCGGCCGGTGGAAGATCAAGCACCCCGGCATGAAGCCGCTCGCCGCCGAGGCCGCGGGGATCTTCCCGCCCGGGCGGGTGACGTACGAGTGGATCCCGCGGGAGAGCAACAAGCACGCGGACCGGCTGGCCAACGAGGCGATGGACGCGGGCGGCCGGGGAGAGCA
The DNA here is from genome assembly GCF_011008945.1 of Streptomyces harenosi. Taxonomy (GTDB): domain Bacteria; phylum Actinomycetota; class Actinomycetes; order Streptomycetales; family Streptomycetaceae; genus Streptomyces; species Streptomyces harenosi. Next base: position 4,261 of record NZ_WYCT01000234.1, on the reverse strand, counting down.
GTGGCGGCCCTCGGAGCTGGCGGCCGGACCGGACGCCCCGGCCGCGCGCGCCGCGGCTCCCGGGCCGGAGGGTGTGCCGGGCGACGCGGCGGCGGGCGCGGCCCGGGTGCGCGCGGCCCTGGCGGAGGGCCGCCCGGCCACCGCCCGCGCCGGGGCCGGGGAACCGGCCGGGACCGGCGCACCGGAAGCCACCGGCGTACCGGCCGCTTCGGACGCGCCGGCCGCGGGGTCCGGCGTACCGGCTGCTTCGGACGTGCCGGCCGGGTCCGGCGTGCCGGCCGGGTCCGCCGACGTGGGGGACGGGCCGGACGCGCGGTCCGCGGACGTTTCCCGGGCGGACGGGGCCACGGGTCCCGCCGCGCCCCGCTCCCTCGCCCGCCCGTCCGGGACGACGGGCGGGGCCGGGGCCGCCCAGGCCGATGTGCGGGCCGCCCGGACGGTGGCCGCGCCCGGCTGGGGACCCCCCGACATGGGCGCCCCCGCCACCTTCGTACTGCTGCGGCACGGTGAGACCCCGCTGACCCCGCAGAAGCGGTTCTCCGGCAGCGGCGGCAGCGATCCCTCCCTCTCCGCGGCCGGCCGGGAGCAGGCCGAGCGGGTCGCCGCGGCCCTCGCCCGGCGCGGCACCGTGCAGGCGATCGTGTCCTCGCCGCTGGCCCGTACCCGGGAGACCGCCGCGATCGTCGCCGCCCGCCTCGGGCTGGACGTGACCGTGGAGGACGGCCTGCGCGAGACCGACTTCGGCGCCTGGGAGGGACTCACCTTCGCCGAGGTGCGCGAGCGCTACCCGGACGACCTGAACGCGTGGCTGGCCTCCGCGGACGCCGCCCCGACCGGCGGCGGCGAGAGCTTCGCGCACACCGGCGAGCGCATCGCCGCCACCCGGGACAAGCTGGTCGCGGCGTACACGGGCCGCACCGTCCTGCTGGTGACCCATGTGACGCCGATCAAGACGCTCGTACGGCTCGCCCTGGGCGCCCCGCCGGAGTCCCTGTTCCGCATGGAGCTGTCGGCGGCCTCGCTGTCGGCGGTGGCGTACTACGCGGACGGCGGCGCCAGCGTCCGGCTGTTCAACGACACCTCACACCTGCGCTGACCGCACCGCGCCGCTCGCGGGGGCGCGGTCGGCGGGCCGTGCCGTTCGGCGGGAGGGCGGTCAGCGGGCCGTGCCCGTCCCGCCGAGCGCGGCCGCCGCACGGGCCAGCGCCTCCACGCGCTGCCAGTCCCTGCCGGCCACGGCCTCCTTGGGGAGCATCCAGCTTCCGCCCACGCAGCCCACGTTGGGCAGTGCCAGATACGCGGGCGCGGACTCCGGGCCGATGCCGCCGGTCGGGCAGAAACGGGCCTGCGGCAGCGGCCCGGCGAGCGACTTCAGATAGGCCGTGCCGCCCGCGGCCTCGGCCGGGAAGAACTTCATCTCCCGCACCCCGCGCTCCAGCAGCGCCACCACCTCCGAGGTGGTCGACACCCCCGGCAGGAACGGCACGCCCGACGCCCGCATGGCCTCCAGCAGGCCGTCCGTCCAGCCGGGGCTGACCAGGAAGCGCGCCCCGGCCGCCACCGCGTCCGCCACCTGCCCCGCTGTGATCACCGTGCCCGCGCCGACCACCGCCTCGGGAACGCCCTCGGCGATCGCCCGGATCGCGTCGAGCGCGGCCAGCGTGCGCAGCGTCACCTCGATGGCGGGCAGCCCCCCGGCGACCAGCGCCCGCGCGAGGGGCACGGCGTCGGCGGCGTCGTCGAGGACGACGACGGGTACGACGGGCGCGAGGTCCAGGACGGAGCCGGCCGGGCCCGGACCGGTGGAGAGCGGGGACAAGGGTGAGGTCATGGCCTCATCGTGCCCTCAGAAGCGCACTCTGCGCAAAGGTCGTTGCGCAGAGTGCAACGGAAAGGGGGGTCAGTGGACCTCGTCCACCAGCACGTCCAGCTCCCACGGCTTGCCCGTCTTCGCGGGCGCCTGCGCCTCCACCTCGTAGCCGAGGTCCCGCAACACCGTCACCAGCTCCGCCGGGCTCCCGGGCGCGGCCCCGGAGACGAGCAGGCTCCGCACGATCCGCCCCTTGGTCGCCTTGTTGAAGTGGCTGACCACCTTCCGGGTCGGCGCGTGCAGCACCCGCACGGTGGCCGTCCGCCCGGCCACCTCGCCCTTCGGCTTCCACGCCGCCGCGTACGCCGACGACCTGAGGTCCAGCACCAGGCCGTCACCGGCCGCCTCCGGCAGCACCGCCGCCATCGGGGCGCGCCAGTGCGCCGCCAGCGCGCCCAGACCCGGCAGCTTCACCCCCATCGAGCAGCGGTACGACGGGATCTCGTCGGTCACCCGGACCGCGCCCCACAGCCCCGAGAAGACCAGCAGCCGGTCGGCGGCCCGCTGCCGGGCGGCGGGGTCGAGGGAGGCCAGGTCCAGCGCGTCGTACAGCACGCCGGTGTAGATCTCCCCGGCGGGACGCGCCCCCGCGGTGCGCAGCTCGGTGTTCTTCGCCACCTCGCCGCGCAGTCCCTCGCTCAGCCCCAGCACCGCCCGCGCCCGGTCCTCGTCGCCCGCGCACAGCTCCACCAGCTCGTCGAGCACGGCCGCGCGGGCCTCGCCCAGCCCGGGCAGCGACAGCGACTCCAGCTTCAGCGGGGCACCGGAGCCGGACGGCGCCTTACCCTCGGACGGCGGCAGCAGGACAAGCACAGGTACTCCTTCGATCGAGCTCCGTGCCAGCGTACGGGGCGCCCGCCGGTGCCTGCCGGGCCTCCGGGCGCGGGCGGCGGACCCCGGCTGCGGACGGCGCGGAGCCGCTGGACACGGCGGGCTTCCTCTGCTCCCCTGGGGCCCGGGGGTGGCGCACGGTGGGCGTACGGGAACAGGCACGGTGGAGCAGGGCCTACCTCGGACCGGGCGGCCCGCCCCTGGACCTGCTCACCGCCCGCTTCGACCGGCATGTCTACGCCCCGCACGCCCACGAGGAGTACACGGTCGGCGTCACCGTCGGCGGCCTGGAGGTCATCGCCTACCGCGGCGGGCGCATCCACTCGGGACCCGGCTCGATCGTCGTCCTCGAACCCGGCGAGATGCACACCGGCGGCCCCGCGGCCCCCGAGGGCTACGCCTACCGGGCCCTGTACGCGCAACCCTCCCTGCTCGCCGACGGCACCCGCGGCGGCCTGCCGCACTTTCGCGAGCCGGTCCTCCACGACCCGGAACTCGCCCGCGCCCTGCGCGCCGCCCACACCGACCTGTCCCGCACCCCGGACCCGCTGGAGGCCGAGTCCCGCCTGCCCTGGCTGCTCACGGCCCTGGCCCGCCGCCACTCCACCGCCCGCGCCGTCGCCGGGACGGTGCCCGGAGCCGTCCGCATCGCCCACACCGTCCGCGACCGCCTCGCCGACGAGCTCCTCACCCCGCCTTCGCTGGCCGCCCTCGCCACCGACCTGGGCCTGTCCCGCTACCAGCTCCTGCGCGCCTTCCGCACGGCGATGGGGATACCGCCGTACGCCTGGCTCGCCCAGTACCGGGTCGCCCGGGCCCGCGGCCTGCTGGAGGCCGGTCTGCGCCCCGCCGAGGCGGCCGCCGCGGTGGGCTTCGCCGACCAGGCGCATCTGACCCGCTGGTTCCGCCGGGTGGTGGGGGTGACCCCGGCGGCGTACCGCAACAGCGTTCAAGACCGCGGGTGAGGGCGGTGCGCACACTGCCGCCATGACTGCACGCGGCTGGGCCCTGTTCTCCCTGATGGGAGTGGTCTGGGGCATCCCCTATCTGATGATCAAGGTGGCGGTGGACGAGCTGTCCCCGTCCGTGGTGGTGTTCGCGCGGTGTGCGCTCGGCGCCGCCCTCCTGCTCCCCTTCGCCCTCCGCCAGGGCGGCCTCGCCCGGACCGTCCGGGCGCACTGGAAGCCCATGCTGGCCTTCGCGGTCATCGAGATCATCGGCCCCTGGTGGACCCTCACCGACGCCGAACGCCATCTGTCCAGCTCCACCGCGGGCCTGCTCATCGCCGGCGTGCCCATCGTCGGCGTCCTCCTGGCCCGCTTCTTCGGCGCCGCGGAACGGGTCGGCGCCCGCCGGATCACCGGACTGGCGCTCGGCCTCGCGGGCGTCACCGTCCTCACCGTGCCCCACCTGACCGGCGGCGACGCCCGCTCGCTGGCCGAGGTGCTGGTGACGGTCGTCGGCTACGCCACCGCCCCCCTGATAGCCGCCCGCCACCTCAAGGACGTCCCCACCCTCCAGCTCATCACCCCCTGCCTCACCCTGGCCGCCCTGGTCTAC
>NZ_WYCT01000233.1 GCF_011008945.1 Streptomyces harenosi | reverse complement strand
TCTAGCTTCGTCGGCAGCGTCAGATGTGTATAAGAGCCAGCACCAGGACGTCGGCGGTGGCGGCGGGGTCGGCCTCCCGCGCGTACCGCTCGAAGGCGGGCAGGGTCCACTGCTCGGCGTCGGGGGTGCGGCGGCGCAGCGCGCCCGGGGACAGCAGGATGTGGACGCTCAGGTCCAGGGGGAACCAGTGGCGCAGCAGGCAGGGGCCGTGCAGCAGCAGGGGGCTGCCGGGCGGCAGCGAGACGTAGGGGCTGCGGGTGGCGCGGTCGGTGGCGGGGTCCCACAGGTCGGGCAGGACGCGTCCGTCGCCACCGGGGTCGAGGGGGCCGAAGACCTCCCGCCACAGCGCGCCGGTGTCGTACCAGTCGCCGTAATAGGAGTCGACGTCCTGGCGGCCGTGTTCCAGGCGGACGGACGCGGGGCGCAGGAAGCCGTCGGTGCCGACGACGAGGGAGGTGCGTCCGCGGATGCGCAGGGCCTCGTGGACGCGTGCGGCGAGATCACCCGGACGGGCGGCCGGGGCTCCGTCGATGGCCACGCGCGGCCACGCGCCGCCGTCGGCCGGCCGCAGGTCGAGCAGGCGCTCGGCGAGCAGGTCGCCGAGCCGGTCCCAGGTGATCGCTTCCAGTCGCACAGGGCCCATGATGCTCCGGCCGCCGCACCGCCGTGGCCCCGGGCCGGTCACGGAGTGCCGCAGGGCGAAGCCGCGCAGGTCACCGGAGCGCCAGGAGGACGGCCCGGGCACGGCCAGGTGACGGAGGCCGCCGGCGCACCCGCCGCCCGCCCTCGCGCGAGACGCCTGCTGCACCACCAGCGCCCCGCGCGGGCAGCCGCTTCCCCGGCAGGGGAGGTCCGGTGGCCGCCGGCGCACCCGCCGCGATCGCCCGCACGACGGGCGGCCGCCCGCGCCCGGCGGTCACCGGGGGCGGGCCCGCCGGGAACGGCTCAGCGCCGCTCGTCCGTACCCGCGACCTTGCCGGTCGACAGGGCCACCCGGTTCCAGGTGTTGATCGCCAAGATGAGGCCGAGGACATGGGCCAGTTCCCCCTCGTCGAAGTGGGCGGCGGCGCGCGCGTAGACGTCGTCGGGCACCCCGCCGCCGGCGACCAGGGTCACCGCATCCGTCAGCGCCAGGGCCGCCTGCTCCCGCTCGCTGAAGAAGTGACGGGCCTCGCGCCACACGGCGACCATGTGCAGCCGGTCCTCGCTCTCTCCGGCCTTGCGGGCGTCGGTGGTGTGCATGTGCAGGCAGTAGGCGCAGTGGTTGAGGTGCGAGGCGCGGATCTGGATCAGCTCCACCAGAGCCGGGTCGAGGGCCTCGCGGGCGGCGGCGTCGAAACCGGTCAGGGCGCGGAAGACCTTGGGCGCGGACTTCGCGAAGTCCAGCCGGTTCCGGCCGGCCACCGCCGCGGCCACTGAGGCGGGCGCGCCCCCGGGCCCGCCCGGGGTGCCGGGGGCGGACGAAGTTCCCTGCGGGACGGTCGTGTTCGTCGTCATGTCCTCAACCTACGGACGGTGAAGACCGGTTGTAGGGTGCATTTCCGTGGCGGAATCGTGGGTCAATCACGCGGAGCGGATCGGCGCCGACCTGCATCTGGAACTGTCCGGTCCGGGCGGCCGGCGGGCCGCGCTCATCCGGGCGCTGCGCGAGGCCGTGCGCGGCGGCCGGCTCGCTCCCGGCACGCGGCTGCCGCCGTACCGCTCGCTCGCGGCGGATCTCGGCGTCGCGCGCAACACGGTGGCCGACGCATACGCGGAACTGGTCGCGGAGGGCTGGCTGACCGCCCGGCAGGGTTCGGGCACCCGGGTAGCGGAACGGACCCTGCCGCTCCAGTCCGCCGCTCACGGGCCCCGGAAGGCGCCTCCCCGCGCGCGTGGACCACGGCACGATCTGCGGCAGGGCACTCCGGATGTATCGGCGTTCCCGCGCGCGGCCTGGCTCGCCTCCTACCGGCGCGCCCTGCACAAGGCGCCCAACGAGGTCTTCGGCCCCGGCGATCCGGCTGGGCGCCGGGAGCTGCGGGAAGCACTGGCGGAGTATCTGGCGCGCACGCGCGGGGTACGCGCCGAGCCGGGCCGGATCGTGATCTGCTCCGGGGTCGCACACGCGCTGCGCCTGCTGTTCGGGCAGGACAGCGGCGGGGTGCTGCGCGGTCCGCTGGCCGTCGAGGGCTACGGCCTGGGCTTCCACCGGCGGCTGCTCGGGGACGCCGGTGTCCGGACGGTCCCGCTGCCGCTCGACGCTCACGGGGCGCTGGTCGACCGGCTGCGGCGCGAGCGGGCGGTGCTGCTGACGCCCGCGCACCAGTTCCCGACCGGCGGCCCCCTGCACCCGGAACGCCGCGCCGCCGTGGTCGACTGGGCACGCGCGCGGGGCGGGCTGGTCCTGGAGGACGACTACGACGGCGAGTTCCGCTACGACCGCAAGCCCGTCGGCGCCCTCCAAGGGCTCGATCCCGAGCGGGTGATCCACCTCGGGTCGGTCAGCAAGACCCTGTCGCCCGCGGTGCGGCTGGGCTGGATGGTGCTGCCGGAGCGGTACGTCGGCGGCGTGCTCGCGGCCAAGGGCGAGCGGGAGGCGTGGGCGAGCGTCCTCGATCAGCTCGGCCTGGCCGACCTCCTCGCCTCCGGGGCGTACGACCGTCATGTACGGCGGATGCGGCAGCGCTATCGCGCACGCCGCAACCGCCTGGTCCAGGCGCTCGCCGAGCGGGCGCCGCACATCGAGGTCACGGGCATCGCGGCCGGGCTCCACGCGGTGCTGCGGCTTCCTCCCGGCACCGAGCGCGCCACTCTGGAGGCCGCCGCCCGGCAGGGCGTCGCGCTGGACGGGCTGGCCGACTTCCGGCATCCGGAGACGGACCTGCCGCCCGATGACGGACTCGTCGTGGGCTACGCGACGCCCTCCGACCACGCGTACCAGGCCGCGCTGGACGCCCTGTGCGGAGTACTCCCGCCGCCGCAGTGAGCCGGGCGTTAGGCGGGCACCACGGGAAGCAGACGCCGGGAGAAGGGGAACGGAGGGTGGGGGAAGCAGACACCAAGGATTAACAACAAGCCGCTGAACGCGGGTCAGGAGAGCAGGAAGTCCGCCACCCCCGCCTTGGCCCCCTGGATGAAGGCCGTCATCTCGTCGGAGGTGTATATGAGGGCGGGCCCGTCGGGGTCGGTGGACTGGCGCAGGGCGATCCGGCCGTCGGCGAGCTTCATCGCCTCCAGACAGTTGCCGCCGTTGCCGCCGCTCCACGGCTTGAGCCAGCCCTCGCTGCCCAGCTCACGGGCAGGCATGCCGTTGTAGATCCGCACGTTGCGGATCCGCGGCGCGGGCTGGGTGACGATACTTTCCATTCACAGCTCCTTGCGGAGATCCTGGAGGATCTCCTTCGTGCGTTGTGCCGTGGCGGCCAGTGCCGCCATGCGGTCCATGACCTCCAGGTGGGCCGCCACCTCGGTGCGCGCGTCCAGATAGACGGCGCCGGTCAGGTACTCGCTGTAGACCATGTCCGGAAGCTCCGGCATGGCGAACCGGAACAGCACGAAGGGCCCGTACGTGCCGGGATGCGGCCCGGTCGCGAACTGGGCGACCTGCAAGGTCACGTGGGGCAGCTTCGTGGCTTCCAGCAACTTGTCGATCTGGTCCCGCATCACCTCGGGACCGCCGACCGGGCGCCGCAGCGCGGTCTCGTCCATCACGGCCCACAGCCGGGGCGCGTCCTCGCGCGTGAGCAGTTCCTGGCGCCGCATGCGCAGGGCGACATGGCGTTCGATGTCGTCGGGGCGGGTCTGGCCGATGGCGCCCGACGTCAGCACCCCGCGCGCGTACTCCTCCGTCTGCAACAGCCCGGGGACGAAGTGGGGATCGTAGCTGCGGATGAGACTCGCCGCGCCCTCCAGGCTGACGTACATGGAGAACCAGCCGGGGAGGATGTCGTGGAACCGCTGCCACCACCCGGGCTTGTTGGCCTCCTCGGCCAGCTCGATGAACGCCTCGGCCTCCTCGTCGGGGACGCCGTACGCCTTCAGCAGCAACTGGAGGTACGGGATCTTGAGGGCGACCTCGGCCATCTCCATGCGGCGGACCGTGGCGGGGGCGACGCGGAGGACGCGTGCGGCCTCCTCGCGCTTCATCCCGGCGCGTTCCCGCAGGTCCAGCAGGCGTCGGCCGAGGATGACCTGGCCGACCGTCGGCGCGGACCGCGGCTCGCTCACGCTCCACCTCCACGAAGAATCCGATATGGGCCGCGGGCAGGCGGCCGCGCCCCCGCGCCGACAGTCTGCCCACAGCCCGGCGGCGCCATTCGAAAGCGATTTCGAAGGCCCGGCCGGGCCTCCGGCGATCCGAAGTGGCGCCGCTCGACGTGCTGTTGCGAGCAGTGTGCCACGCCCGTCAACGCCGTCACACTGCACTCTGCAATTTTCAGAGTGACACTTGCCAAGTGTTCCGGGCAGGGCGATAGTGGCATGCGTGATTCCGTCCGCGCCTTTAGGAACAGACGCCACCGGGGCCCCCTCCGGACTCGGTGCCGCTTCGGGAGCCGGGCCCGCCGGGGCCGCCTCCGAGCGCCGGTTCCGCTTCGAACTGGCCGCGCACCCGGGCTCGCCCGCGCAGGCCAGACGGCTGACGCGGGCCCGGCTGACCGGCTGGTCGGTGTGCGAGGACACCTGCGACACCGCCGCCCTGGTCGTCTCCGAGCTGGTCACCAACGCGATAGTGCACACCGCCGGCCGCCGTGTCGTGTGCGAACTGCACGACGGCGACGACCTGGTGCGCATAGCCGTACGTGACGAGGGGTGCGGCGCGGGGCGGCCCGAGGCCGCCCGGCGACGACCGGAGGACGAACACGGCCGCGGACTGCTCCTCGTCGACGCCCTGTCGCACGCCTGGGGCGCCCAGGAGCACGGTCCGGGGCTGCTGGTCTGGGCGGAGCTGCCGCGCACGGCCGGCGTCCCCCACCAGCCGTCCGGATCCCCCTGGGAACCTTCGTCCGAACCCCGTGGCGACCTGGGCTGGGGCACCCGCCCCAAGCCGGGCACGTCCGGCGGCCAGGGCGACGCGGACGACGCCGGCCGGTCCGGCGGCTCCCGGAGATCCGCTGGCTCCGAAGAACCCGGTGACTCCGGCGGACCCGGCGGCTCCGGCGCGTCCGGTCACTGCGGCGGGACCGCCGGGTCCGGGGCCGCGCGACCGGGGCGCGGTGAGGATCAGACACACCATGAAACGAGGGCCGCATGGCTGTGACGCCGTTGTCCGGCGCCCGCGTGCTCGGACTGGACACGCTGGTCCGCCTCCAGCGCGGACTGCGCGGGCCGGGCCCGGACGGACCCCGCCGGCTTCCCGTGCCGGACGGCATGACGGCACCGCTGGGATGTGACGCGGTCGCCGTCCCGGCCCGTTTCGGGCCCCTGGTCATGCCCCGGCTGCCCCGGGTGGGGTGCGTCTACGCCGACCAGGCGCACTGGTGGTGGATCGTCCCGTCCGACTCCGACTACGCCCTGGACTGGCCCGCCCCCGCCCACTACGCCACCGGCGCGATCGTCCCCGGGGCCCCGCACCTGCCCGGCCTCATCCACCGCCCGGACGGCACCGTCCCCTACACCCCGCCCATCCCGCTCTATCTGGCGCTGTGCCGGCTGACCGGGACGACTCCGGCCTGGTCGCGGCCGGTGAGCGCGTAGCCGCTGCGGCCGGCGCCGGCCCGGACCCGCGGCCACGGCCGCACCGGGCTCTGCGCCGGGCCGCGGGCCGGGGTCACCACCTCGGCCGGCGGCCCGTGCCTCCCCGCCCCCGGGTGCCGCCCGGCAGGAGCGTGCCGCCCGGCGTGCGCCCGCGCGCCGCGGTGTGACGCCGTACGCGCCCTGCCCCGGCCGGGCCGGCCCCGCGATAGTGGCCGTTCGTCCACGATCGGGGGGAGGCCGCCGGTGCGGAAGAGACGCGGCGCGGACACGGCCGGAGTGTCCGAGTCGGAGCGGCTGCTGTTCGGCGGCCCGCTCCGCTACGACATGGGCTGGAACCAGCACGCGGACGCGTTCCTGGAGCTGGGCTTCCGGGCCATGATCGTCCGGCTGCCCGCCCTGCTCGGGGCCAGCCTCCGCCTGGCCCGGCAGGCCGACCGGCGTGCCGCGCGGACGGTGCTGGCCGTGGAGGCGGGCCGGGGCGTGGCGCAGGCGGTGAACCTGCTGGCGGTCAACAGCGCGCTGGGCCGGCTGCTGGCGGGCGGCCCGATCGAGGAGCGGCTGCGCGGGGCCGCTCCCGCGCTGGCCACCGTCGCCGCCGTGACGGCGGTGGCGGCCCTGCTGCGGGCGGTCAGCACTTACGCCACCGGGCGGCTGGAGCCCAAGGTGGAGCGGGTGGCGACCGAGCAGTACCTGCAGCGTGCCGCCGACGTGGAGCTGGCCGCGATCGAGGACCACGCCTTCCACAAACTGCTGGACACCGCCCAGTACGGCGCCGCCTCCGCCCGCCGCATGATCAGCTACGGCACACGCGTGGTGAACGCGGTGATCTCGCTGGTCGCGGCGGCCGGTGTGCTGACCGTGCTGCACCCGGTGCTGCTGCCGCTGCTGGTGACCATGACCCTGCCGAGCGCGTGGAGCGCGCTGACCGTCGCCCGCCGCCGGTACGAGTCCTTCCACGCCTGGGTGCAGCACGCGCGCGCGGGACGGCTGCTGGGCAACCTGCTCATCGAGCCGGAGGCGGCACCGGAGATCCGTGTCCACGGGGTCGGGGGGTTCCTGCTGCGGCACTTCCGCGCCATGTCGGAGACGGCGGAGGCGGAACAGGCCCGGCTGGCCCGGCTCGCGGCGCGCACCGGCCTGATCGCGGCGGCCTGGACGGGGATGGCGACGGTGGCGACGTACGCCACCCTCGGCGGCCTGCTGCTGGGCGGCGCGATGGCGCTGTCGGTGGCGGGCACGGCGGTGATCGCGATCCGTACCGGCTCCCAGAGCCTGGAGACGCTCGTGGTGGAGGTCAACGCGCTGCACGAGGAGGCCCTCTTCGTCGGCGACCTGGAGCGGCTGTACCGCGAGGCGGCCGGGTGGGCCGTCCCGTCCGGCGGCGTGGCGCTGCCCGAGGACCCGCGGGAGATCCGCTTCGAGAACGTCACCTTCCGCTACCCCGGTGACGCGGCCCGCCCCGCCCTCGACGACGTCACGCTCACCCTGCCGCTGGGCCGGATCATCGCGCTCGTCGGGGAGAACGGCTCGGGCAAGACCACCCTGGTGAAGCTGCTCGCCGGGCTGTACACCCCCGACCGGGGCCGCATCCTGTGGGACGGCGTGGACGCGGCGGCCGCCGACCGGCACGCCCTCGCCGAGCGGATCGCGATGGTGGCCCAGGACTTCAAGCGGTGGCCGTTCACGGCCCGGGTGAACGTCGCCGTGGGCCGCACCTCGGTGCCGGTGGACGACGAGCGGGTGACCGCCGCGGTCGCCGAGGCCGGGGCCGAGGACGTCGTCGCGGACCTGCCGCGCGGGCTGGACACCCTGCTGGCCCGCAACTTCAGCGGCGGCCACCAGTTGTCGGGCGGCCAGTGGCAGCGCCTCGGGATCGCCCGCGCCGCCTACCGGCGGGGCCGCATCCTCATCGTGGACGAGCCGACGGCGGCGCTGGACGCCCGGGCGGAGCTGGAGGTCTTCGACAAGATCCGCGCCCTGGCGGACAGCGGGCAGACGGTCGTACTGATCACGCACCGGCTGGCGTCCGTGCGTCACGCGGACCTGGTGCACGTCCTCGACCAGGGCCGGCTGGTGGAGTCCGGCACCCCCGGGGAGCTGCTGGCGGCCGGCGGCGTCTACGCGGAGCTGTACTCCCTCCAGGCGGAGCAGTTCCACGGGGCGCCCGTGCCCGCCGGGAAGGCGGACCGGCGAACGGGCCGGTCCGGCACGGCGGACGTCCCTCACGGGGCCGGACACCTCCCGGCCGGGTGACCGCCGCACGGCCCGAGCGGGGCGTGTCAGGCGGCGGCCTCACCGGCGGTGCCGCCGCTGCGGACGATCACCAGGAACATGTCGGTCGCGAGATCCATGACGACCTCGGCGGGCAAGCCCTCCAGACGCCGCGCATGGGCGAACTCCTCCGCCGGCCAGGACCCGCGCGGGCCGCCGGCGGGAAAGCGTTCGAGCACTGTTCGCCCGTTCACCCTGCACCTCCAGGTAGCGCTGTACTCGTAGAGTTAAACGCCAACCATGGGGCATACGCCTCGGGCAGTGACGGTACTGAGACGGAGTTGACACCGGTTCACCGCGACGAGTGAGGGAAGTGCCCCCCTTTCGGCCGCCCTCCTCACGCTCCGCGCCGGACCCCGCACGCGCCGTGCCGGAGCGCCGGGGGCTCAGGTGTCGTACCGCTGGACGCGCCTGCCGTGGCCGCGGTCCACGAGGGCGGGCAGCCGCTCCCCCAGCTCCCGCACGACGGCCGGCACGTCCAGGGTGAGCAGTTCCCGGTCGCGCATCAGGACCCGCCCGTCGACGATCGTGGTGCGGACGTCGGAGGACCGGGCGCTGTGCACCAGGGTGGCGGCGAGGTCGTGGACGGGCTGGGTGTGCGGGCCGGTGAGGTCGACGAGGACGATGTCGGCCCGCCGTCCCGCGGCGATACCGCCCGCCACCTCCTCCAGCCCGAGCGCGCGGGCGCTCTGCAGCGTGGCGTGGTGCAGGGCCTGGCGGGCGGTCAGCCACCGGGGGTCGCCTTCGGCGGACTTCTGCACCAGGGAGGTGAGCGCCATCGACTCCCACACGTCGAGGGAGTTGTTGGAGGCGGCGCCGTCCGTGGCCAGCCCCACCGGGATGCCGAGGTCGCGCAGGGCGCGCACGGGTGTGGTGGTGGGCCAGGCGAACTTGAGGTATCCCCGGGGCGCGGTGGCCACCGCCGTACGGCCCTCCGCGCGGGCGAGCACCGGGAGGTCGCGTTCGACGATGCCGGTGCCGTGTGCGATGAGCACGTCGGTGCCGAGGATCCCGGTGCGTTCCAGGACCTCCACGGGGGTGACGCCGTGCCGGGCGAGGCTGGCGTCGGTCTGGGCGCGGTTCTCGGCGGCGTGGAGGTGCACGGGCAGGCCGTGGGCGCGGGCGAGCGCGGCGGTGGCGGCCAGGCCGGCGTCGTCCACGGTGTAGGGCGCGTGCGGGGCGAGGGCGGTGGTGATGCGGCCGCCGGCGCCTCCCCGGTGGCGCAGGGCGAACTCCAGGGACTCCTCCCGGCCCCGGGCGCCCTGCGAGGAGAAGAACGCCTGGCCCAGATGGGCCCGCAGCCCGCACTCGGCGACGACGGCGGCGACCGTGTCCATCCGGAAGTAGTGGTCGGCGAAGCAGGTCACGCCGCCGCGGATCATCTCCGCGCAGGCGAGCCGGGCGCCCAGCTCGACGTCCCGTCCGGTGAGGTTGGACTCGACGGGCCAGACGACGTCGTTGAACCACTCCTCGGTGGGCAGGTCCTCGGCGAGTCCGCGCAGCGCGGCCATCGGTGCGTGCGTGTGGCAGTTGATCAGTCCCGGCATGGCGACCTGGCCGCGCGCGTCGATCCGCTCACCGGCCGGGAGGCCGTCGGCCTCGGCGGCGGAGGTCACGGAGTCGATGATTCCGTCGCGCACGACGACGGCGGCGTCCTCCCGGAACACGATCCGCTCCCGGTCGTCGTGGAGGAGGACGGTGCAGCCGGTGACGACGAGGTCGGCGGGGTGGGCGGGCCCGGCGGGCGGCGGTGCGGCGGAAGGCGTCATCCCGTCAACGTACGGCGCCGGGGCGGGCCCCGCCCGTACCTCCGCCCAGCCGCGCGACCGGACCGGGGCTACCCGGCCAGGGGCAGCTCGGGCAGCCGCAGGCCCACGCGCTCGCGCCGCCGCTCGACCTCGTCGCGCAGGTCGGCCAGGCGCCTGGTGTGCCGGGGGGTGAGCCGGCCGGTGTCGTCGAGGTGCACGGCGCAGGCGGTGGTGGTGTCGACAAGCCGTTCGAGGGTGGCGGCGAGTTCGTCGGCGCCCTCGGTGTGCCGGGCGAGCGCGGGCAGCTCGGCGGAGGCGAGGGCGATGGCGCCGCGGGCCTCGGCGAGGGTGCGGTACGCCTCGCGGCGCAGCCGCCAGCGGGTCACCCGGTCGCCGGACCCGCCGAGCACGTGGGCGAGGTAGGCCTGGGCGGCGGCGCCCGCGGTCGCGAGCCGGTCGCGCACGCCCGCGCCGCGCCGGCCCGGCACCGGCAGATGGCCGACGATCAGTACGATCGCGCAGGCCAGCAGGGTCTCGCCGATGCGGCCGAGGGACGCCTGCGGTTCCCCGCCGGCCATGACCAGGGCCAGCACGAGCACGGTGACCACGGTGGTCTGGGCGGCGAAGTGCCGGGCGGCGACCGGGATCAGGGCGCCGCTGACCACCACGAGGGCGACCAGTCCGGCGGGCCTAGGCAGCAGGGCGGCGCACCCGGCGAAGAGCAGGGCACCGAGGAGGGTCCCGGCCACGCGGCACAGGACGCGCGAGACGAGCGGCCCGAGGTCGGGCTTGACGAGGAAGACGGCGGTGGCGGGCAGCCAGTACCAGTGCTCGTGGTACCCGGACCAGTGGGTGTGGTGCAGCGCCTGGGCGACCGCGGCACCGGCGCCGAAGCACAGCCCGGCCCGCAGCCCGTACTCCCGCCCGCCCGGGCCGAACACGGCCGGCAGTAGTTCCCGGACCGTGCGCCCGCGGGCGTGCAGGGCGGCTCCCTCGCCGCGGTCGAACGCCTCGGCGGCGTGCAGCAGCGCGTCGTCCAGGGCGCGCAGTCCGGGCGCCGTCCGGTGCGGCGCGGGCAGCGGACCGGTGTGGGTGTTGCCGCGGACCGCGGCGGCGAGCCGCCGGGGCCCCTCCCCCGCCCGCGCCGGGACCGCCTCACCGGTCCAGGCGAGCGCGGTGGCGGCCTCGGCGAGGGGCAGGGCGGCGGCGTACTGCGCGTGCAGCCGCCGCTCGGCCGCGGACGAGGCGTACCGCCGCAGCCGGGGCCCGGCGAGCGCGTCCTGCGCCTGGTCGAGGGCGGCGGTGAGCGCCGCGCGGCGCCGGGTGGCGTCGGGACCGCCGACGGCGTCGAGGAGCGCGGCCACGGCGTCGTAGACCTCGGCGACGGCCGCCCGCTCCCCGTCGAAGCGGAAGCTGCCGGCGCGGGAGCCGGGACTCGGCAGGGCCAGCCGCAGCGCGAGCAGCCAGCCCGCCCCGGCCAGGAAGAGCAGGGACCGCTGCCATCCGGGCTCGGGCAGCGGCATGCCGGCCCCCACCGCGGCGGCGACCAGTACCTGGGTGCCGGAGGCGGAGGCCACGGGCCCGACCGCGCTGATGGCGCCGGCCGCGCAGCCGAGGCCGGTGAGCACCAGGGTCAGCGTGACGGCGTCCAGGTGCTGCCCGGCGTACGTGCCGGCCAGCAGCCCGGCCGCTCCGGCGAGCGCGGGGACCCCGATCCGCTTGACGGAGGACCGCCGGCTGCCCGGCCGGTCGTTGATCCCGGCCAGCATGGCGCCGACGGCCGCCACGACCCCGGCGGAGGGGTGCCCCGCCAGGAGGGCGGCGAGCAGCAGGGGCCCGGCGGTCAGCGCGCCCCGGACGACCGCGCTCCAGGGCACCGGTCCGCGCTGGGCCCGCAGGGCGTGGGCGAGCCAGGGCGGAAGCGTCGGGGCGGCGGGACGGGACACAGGGCTCCAGTCGACTGGTCGAGGGCGGAGGTGAGCCTTCGGGCGACGGTGGCCGGGCTGCGGGTGAGGATGTCCAGGGTAGGGGGTGTTCGTGGAAGGGAGGAAACGGGAGTATTTCGGGCGTGTGACACCGGGGCACGGACGGGGTGCGGACGGAGGGCACGGCGGGGAG
>NZ_WYCT01000232.1 GCF_011008945.1 Streptomyces harenosi | reverse complement strand
GCCCCCTCCCCCCTCGGCGACGGCGGCTCCCTCCGGCACGCCCGGGCCAAGGGTGAGCCCCGTTTCCCGGAAGGCCCGAAGGCCGACCCGGCCGGCTCGCACTTCGAGCGGCGGATCAGGAGCTTCCAGCCGCGCCGCAGCCGGGTGACCGCCGGGCAGGCCGACGCGCTGCAACGGCTGTGGCCGAAGTGGGGCTTCGACATCGACGGGCAGCGCGTCCTCGACCCGGCCGAGCTCTTCGGCAACACCAACCCCGTCGTCCTGGAGATCGGCTTCGGCATGGGCGAGGCCACCGCCCAGATGGCCGCCGCCGACCCGGACACCAACATCCTGGCCGTCGACGTCCACACCCCCGGCCAGGGCAACCTGCTCAATCTCGCCGACCGGGGCGGCCTGTCCAACATCCGCGTCGGCAACGGCGACGCGATCATCCTGCTGCGCGAGATGCTCGGCCCCGACTCCCTCGACGGACTGCGCGTCTACTTCCCCGACCCCTGGCCCAAGAAGCGGCACCACAAGCGGCGGCTGATCCAGCCGGAGTTCCTGACGCTGGCCGCGACCCGCCTCAAGCCGGGCGCGATCGTGCACTGCGCCACCGACTGGGAGCCGTACGCCGAGCAGATGCTCGAGGTGCTCACCGCGCACCCCGACTACGAGAACACCCAGCCCGACGGCGGTTTCGCGCCGCGACCCGCCCACCGCCCGCTGACCCGTTTCGAGGGCCAGGGACTGGACAAGGGACATGTGGTGAACGACCTGCTCTTCCGCCGCGCAGCCCGGCGGCCGCAGCCCGATCCCGCAGACCAGCACCGACTCCAGCCCCCCGCCGGCGCCTGAAGCCCGCCGCTCCCCGCGGGCGGCGCCTTCGTCTCGTTAGGGTCAATGCCGTGGCCACCTGTCCCCCGCACCCGACGACGTATCCCAGCCGCCCGCCGGGCGGTCCGCCCGCCGGGCCCCTGCGGCACACGCATCCGCACTGGTGGCAGCGGCCCTGGGTGCGCTACGGCGCGCTGATCACCCTGCTGGCGCTCTCCGGTCTCGTCATCCTGGCCCTGGTCCGCGAGGAGACCGGCACCCAGGGCTTCCTGGTGGGCCTCGGCCTCGCCGTCCTGCCGGTGCCGCTGCTGCTGGCCGCCTTCCGGTGGCTGGACCGGGTCGAACCGGGGCCCTGGCGCAACCTGCTGTTCTCCTTCGCCTGGGGAGCCTGCGCCGCCGCGCTCATCGCGATCGTCGCCAACAGCTTCGCCACCCAGTGGATAGCGACCGCGACCGCGGACCCGGACGGCGCCGACACGCTGGGCGCCACCGTCATAGCCCCGGTCGTCGAGGAGTCCGCCAAGGCCGCCGCCGTCCTGCTGGTCTTCCTCTTCCGCCGGCGCGACTTCACCGGCATCGTCGACGGGGTCGTCATCGCCGGCGTCACCGCCACCGGCTTCGCGTTCACCGAGAACATCCTCTACCTCGGCAACGCCTTCGGCACCGACCAGCTCACCGGTGACACCGGCATGGCCTCCGTCACCGCGGCGACCTTCTTCGTCCGCATCGTGATGTCGCCGTTCGCCCATCCGCTGTTCACGGTGCTCACCGGCATCGGCTTCGGCCTCGCCGCGCTGCGCACGGACCGCCGCGCGGCGCTGCGCGTGCTGCTCCCGCTGTCCGGCCTGCTGCTCGCGATGGGCATGCACGCGCTGTGGAACGGCTCGTCGGCCCTGGGCGGCCTCGGCTTCCTCGCGGTGTACACGGCGTTCATGGTGCCGGCCTTCGGCCTGCTGACCTGGCTGGTGATCTGGACGCGGCAGCGCGAGCTGAGGACGGTGCGGACCGAACTGCCGCCCTATGTCGCGGCCGGCTGGCTCGCCCCGGCCGAACCGTACGCGCTGAGCTCGATGCGGGCGCGGCGCATCGCCCGGCAGTACGCCCGCCGCTACGCGGGGAAACCGGCGGCACGTGCGGTCGCCCGGTACGAGGCGTACGCGACCTCCCTGGCGTTCCTGCGCCACCGGGCCCGCCAGGGCCGCGCGGGCGCCGGCTTCGCGGCGCGGGAGCGGGAGCTGCTGGGGGAGCTGTGGAACCGCCACGAGCTGGCCCGCCCGGCGCTGGAGCACGCGGCACGGGTCACCGCGCCGCCGGTCCTGCCGCCGCCGGCGCCCTGGGCCCCGTACGGCCCGGCGGGGCCGCAGCCCCCGCACCCGCAGGCGCCGTACGCCGCCCCCGCCCCGTACCAGCCACAGCCCTACCCACGGCAACAGCCGTACCCGCAGCCCTCCTACGAGTACAACCCGTACCGCTCGTAGGCCCGCCGGGCCCCCGGAGCCGGCGCCGGGGGCCGTCCGGGCGGCCGCTCAGGCGGACGCCTCCGTCAGCCGGGCGAGCTCGTCCGCCGTCAGGGTCAGCTCCGCCACCTCGAGCAGCGCGGGGAGCTGTTCCACGGTCCGGGCGGAGGCGATCGGCGCCACCACCGTCGGCCGGGCCGCGAGCCAGGCCAGGGCGACCGTGGCCACCGGCGCGTCGTGGGCCCGGGCGATCTCGTCCAGGGCGGCGAGGACCCGCTGCCCGCGCTCGGAGCCGAGGTGCTGCGCGGCGCCCTCGGCCCGCGCGCTGTCCACGGTGGTGCCGGGCCGGTACTTGCCGGTGAGGAAGCCCGAGGCGAGCGCGGAGTACGGCACGGCGGCCAGCCCGGCCCGCTCGGCCACCTCCTGGAGCTCGCCCTCGTAGGTGCCGCGCGAGACGAGGTTGTAGTGGGGCTGGAGCGCGACGTACCGGGCGAAGCCCTCGCGCTCGGAGAACTCCAGGGAGGCCCGCAGCCGTTCGGCGGAGATGTTGGAGGCGGCGACGTACCGCACCTTGCCCGCCCGCACCAGCTCGTCGAGGGCCCCGACGATCTCCTCCACCGGCACCTCGGGCTTGTCGAAGTGGGTGTAGTAGAGGTCGATGTAGTCGGTGCCCAGACGGCGCAGCGAGGCGTCGGCCGCGGCCTTGATGTTCGCCGCGGACAGGCCCTGGTACTCGGGGTGCTGGCTGACCTTGGTGGCGATGACGACGTCCGCGCGGTTGCCGCGGGCCTTCAGCCACTTGCCGATGATGGTCTCGGACTCCCCGCCGCTGTTGCCCTCGGCCCAGGCGGAGTACGAGTCGGCGGTGTCGACGAAGTTGCCCCCGGCCGCGGTGTAGGCGTCGAGGACGGCGAAGGAGGCCGCCTCGTCGGCGGTCCAGCCGAAGACGTTGCCGCCCAGGGAGAGGGGGAAGACCTCGAGGTCGGAGAAACCGAGCTTGCGAAGAGCAGTCATGCTCCACCGCAACACGGCGACCGGTGGGACATATTCCCCCAAATCCCGCGGTGTCTCAGAGGGTGAGGCCCTTGCTCCGCAGCCAGGCCGCCGGGTCCACGCCCGAGCCGGACCCGCCCGGGTGGACCTCCAGGTGCAGGTGCGCGCCCGTGACGTTGCCGGTGGAGCCCACGCGTCCGATCACGTCCCCGGTGGCGACCTTCTGGCCCACGCTGACGCTGATGGAGGACTGGTGGGCGTACCAGATCTCGGTGCCGTCCTCGAGGGTGAGCACCGTCTTGTAGCCGTAGGCGCCGGCCCAGCCCGCCGAGGTGATCGTGCCGCTGTGCACGGCCTTGATCAGGGTGCCGGTGGGGGCGGCGAAGTCGAGGCCGGTGTGGTGGCCGGAGGACCAGTAGGGACCGGCCTGGCCGAAGGTGGAGGTGAGGGTGTACGAGGAGGTCGGCAGCGTGTACTGGCGGGCGAGTTCGGCCAGCCGCTCGGCCTCGGCCTTCTTGCGGGCCTCCTCCTCGGCCTTCGCCTTCTCGGCGGCGGCCTTGGCCTCGGCCTCCTTCGCCGCCTCGGCCGCGGCCCGCGCGGCCTCCTTCTCGGCGGCGGCGGCCGCGTCGGCGACGGCCTTGCTCTCGACCTGGTCCTGCTGCTGCTCGGCCTGGGCCATGATCCGCGCCCGCAGCGCCTCGCCGGCGTCGACGGTGCCCTGAGCGGTGCCGGAGGAGGTCATGCCGGCGCTGCTGAGCGGTGCGGCGGAGACCTCCGGCGCGGGCTGCTCCTCGTCGTCCGCGACGAGCGAGGCCATGGAGGGCAGGTCGGGCATGGAGATGGACACCGGCGACTTGCCGGCCTGGGCGCTGGCCATGCCGCCCGCGCCGACCGCGGCGATGACGCCGACACCGAGGACGGTGGAGCTGCGGGCGAGCCCGCCGCGCTGCTTGGCGACGCGGTGCCGGCCGCGTACCGGGCGGACGGAGTCCGCGGTGGGGTTCCACTCCTCGAAGGGACCCTCGCCGGGAAGGGGGCCGCCGTGACCGAAGGCATCGGTGTCACGCGGGCTCGGCATGAACGGGGCCTCGGGGGCAGGCCGGTTGGACGCCACGTGGGCGCGCTCCTTTCCTTCCTTCTCCGCCTACCGGGTTAGCTGACGGGTTCGGAGCAGGAAGGTCTCCTACGCGCGTATAACTGCCGTGTCTCCACGGCGGCATACGCCCGATTCACCCCAAGGTGGTGGTTCCCCGGTTCCCTGACGGGATTCGGCGCGTGCGCACGGAGCCGCCTTTTGTGACGGCTGGGACGACCGCGCTGCGTTATCGAACGTTAATAGACGGCAGGTGTGGATTCCAAGCCGTTCCGCTTGATCATTAACGATTTCCCCGGGGATCAACCGTCCACTATCGGGTCATAACAGGCGAGTTGACCGCCCGTCGGATACAGATCTCACACCGACTCAGATCTGACGGTTTGTCAGTTGTTATGCGCAGGGCGGTCGCGCCATCACCGTTCGTGACATCGATCAAGAAGGCGCGGCGGCGCGGTCAGGGCCGCCGTACGGCGAGCAGCGCCATGTCGTCGGCCATGCCGCCCCCGGAGTGCCGGCGCACCTCGTCGGCGAGCGCGTCCAGCAGCTCGGCGGGGTGCGGAAAGGTGCGGCCGGCGAGCCGGACGGCGGGGTCGTAGAACACGCCGTGGGCGTCGCGGGCCTCGGTGAGGCCGTCGGTGTAGACGAGCAGCGTGGCCCCGCCGGGGAAGGCGGCCTCCTCGGCCCGGTCGGGCCAGACGCCCAGCTCCCCCATGCCGAGGGGGAGCGCGTACTCCCGGCCGGGCAGCAGCGTGCGCAGGGTGCCGTCGGCGTACAGCAGCAACGGCGGCGGATGACCCCGGTTGACGATGCGGACGACCCCGTCGCCGTGCGGGAGTTCGGCGAGGACGGCGGTGGTGAACCCCTCGAAGGCGTCGAGCCCTTCCCGCCGGGAGCCTTCGCGGGCCAGCGCCCGCTCCAGCCGCTGGGCGACCGCCTCCAGCGTCGCCTCCTGCTCGGCGGCCTCGCGGAACGCCCCGATCACCACCGCGACCGCCGCGACCGCCCCCATGCCCTTGCCGCGCACGTCCCCGACGACGAGCCGGAGGCCGTGCGGGCTGTCCTGGACCGCGTACAGGTCACCGCCGATGAACGCGTCCGCCTGGGCCGCCTCGTAGCAGGCCGCGATCTCGAAGCCGCCGATCCGCTCGGCGGGCTCGGGCAGCACCGCGCGCTGGGCCGCCTCGGCGATCTCACGCGCGGAGGCGAGGCGCTCGCCGGTGCGCCGCACCAGACCGTTGATGAGCACGGCCAGCGCGGCGACCGTCGCCACGGTGACCAGCTCGGTGAGCGCGTCGACCCGTCCCAGGGCACCGAAGCCGAGGTGGATGCCGAACACGGCGGCGACGGAGGCGGCCCCGGTGAGCAGGGTGCCGCGCCGGGAGAAGAGCGGGGCGGCCACCAGGGGCGCGGCGGCGAAGAAGGGGGCGGCGGTGAAGTTGCGCGGGCTGAGGCAGTCGTAGACCACGCCGACGACGAGGAGCAGCGCGGGCAGCAGCCGTACGAGGGCCTGGAGGCGGGAGCCCGGCCGCCCCGGCCCGGAGCCGGCCGGCGCCGGAACCCTGGCGTACGGTCCCTCCTCCACCTCACCAGGCCGCACCACTCGTCTCCCACCGGTCCCGCGTCCGCGCCGTTGTCGCCCCGTCCCGCCCGTCCAGGGTTCCCGGCGCGGGGGCGGGGAGCGAGCCGTGAGGGCCGACCGGATGACCGCGCGGGGCAGGAGGAACCGCGCGCGAACGCACCGATGGCCGGAACCCTTACGGATTCCGGCCATCGGATTTTCAGTAGCGGGGACAGGATTTGAACCTGCGACCTCTGGGTTATGAGCCCAGCGAGCTACCGAGCTGCTCCACCCCGCGTCGTTGTGTCTCTAGTGTACGCCATTTCGGAGGTCCCCGGAACACGACTTCCCAGAACGGCTCTGACCTGCGGTTTCACCGGTGGCAGGGGTCGGGGCGGCCGTCCGGGAGGCACGTCAGCCGGTGAGGTGGCGGTTGGGGGCCTTGGCCCGCGCCTCCAGCTCGGGCAGGAGGAGGACGGCGGCGCCCTGGGCCGCGAGCACCCCGCTGCCGTCGGCGCCGGCCACGAACGTGTCGGGTTCGCGCCAGGCCGTGACCACCCGCCGCACCCCCGCGTCGAGGATGAGCCGGGCGCACGGGGCGGGCCGGGAGGCGCGGCGGGCGCACGGCTCCAGGCTGCTGTACACCGTGGCGGTCGCGAGCCTCGGGTCGGCCGGGTCGGTCTTGGCCAGCGCCGCCTCCTCCGCGTGCACCACCGGGTCCCCGCCCTCCCGGGAGTGACCGCGGGCGAGTTCGGTGCCGTCGGCCGCGACCACCACCGCTCCCACGCTGAACGCCGTCGCGGAGGGCGGGCACTGCGCCGCCAGGTCGCAGGCGAGCGCGAGCCACTGCCGGTCGGCGGCCGACACGGTGGCGCCCGTGCCGGGGGCCGTCGGCCGGTACCGCATGAGCACGACGTCCCCGAGCCGCCGCGTCTCCACCAGCCTCAGCCGCCCGTCCCGATAGGCGCCGGGCCCGAACAGCCGGGGCGCGTCCGGGTCACCGACCAGCAGCGGCGCCAGCGCGAGATGCAGTTCGTCGGCGAGCTGCTGCTGGAGCAACTGGGTGTGGACGCTTCCGCCGCCCTCCACCATCAGCCGCCGCACCCCGCGCTCCTCGTACAGGTACGACAGCACCGCCCGCCAGTCCAGGCCGGAGCCGAACGCGACGACGTCGGCCGCGATGCCGAGCGCCCGCGCCCGCGCGGCCCCCCGCTGCGTGGTGCAGACGACCTTGTCCCCGCCGGTGTGCCAGAACAGCGCCTGCGGGTCCAGCTCGCCCGACCCGCTGACCGCCACCTTCAGCGGGAACTCCGGCTTGCCCGCGGCGATCCGGGCGGCCCGGCGCTCGGCGGAGCCGACGAGCAGCCGCGGGTTGTCGGCGCGGATCGTGCCGGCTCCCACCAGGATCGCGTCGGCCGAGGCCCGCACCTCGTCGACCCGGTCGAAGTCCTCGGGGCCGGACAGCAGCAGGCGCTCGGGCCCGGTGTCGTCCAGGTACCCGTCGAGGGAGACGGCGGCGGACAGCAGGACGTACGGCCAGGGCATCGCGTACTCCAGGACGGGACGCGCTCCGCGACGGGACGGGGCGCCGGGAAAGGTCGGAGCCCCCGCACCGGCCTGCGGTGCGGGGGCTCTGCCGTAGGCCCTGTGGGACTCGAACCCACAACCAATGGATTAAAAGTCCACTGCTCTGCCAATTGAGCTAAGGGCCCGGGCAAGGGTGCCACCCCGAGCATAGCCGGACCCGGCCCCGTCTCCGATCGGGTATCGGGGACACGGCCGCGCCGGGTGCCGAACCGGGGGTGTCTGTCACGGATCGACCGGCTCGGCGGCGGCCGCGGCCGTCCCCTCGCCGGTCCGGTCGCCCATGTCGCCGGGGCCGAGGAACCAGTGCCGGGCCGACACCCGCCACCAGACGGCGGCGAAGCCCAGCACGACGAGGACGGCCACCGGGGCGTAGTTGAAGGTCTCCCAGGTCACGGGGGACACCTGCGGCAGCATGAACAGCACGGTGATGAAGCCGACCCAGGCCACGGCCACCACGCCCACCGTCCGCGACCAGCGGCCCAGGTGCCACGGCCCGCGCTGGAAGGCGGCGCCCTTGCGGACCCGCAGCAGGGTGGGAACGGCATAGGCGAGGTAGAGGCCGATCACGGCGATGGAGGTGACCGCGGCGTACGCCGTGACATTGATCAGGTACGGCAGCCCGAGCGCCAGCGCGCCGCCCGCCGCCAGCCACACGGCGGCGACCGGGGTGCGGGTGCGCGGGCTCACCGTGCGCCACAGGCGGGAGAAGGGCAGCGCCCCGTCGCGCGAAAAGGCGTAGATCATGCGGCTGTTGGCCGTCACGGAGGCCATGCCGCAGAACAGCTGGGCGCCGATGACGACGAGCAGCAGCAGCTTCCCGGCGGTCGCGCCCAGCGCGTCGAGCAGGATCTGGGCGGGCGGGGCACCGGTCGGGGAGGTGAGGGCGCCCTCGTAGGACTGGATCGCGAAGGTGAAGCCGAGCAGGAGCACGAACCCGGCGGCCCAGGACGTCCAGATGGCGCGGACGATGCCTTTCGGGCCCGCGGTGGAGGCGTCCCGGGTCTCCTCCGTCATGTGGGCGGAGGCGTCGTAGCCGGTGAAGGTGTACTGGGCCATCAGCAGGCCGAGCAGGACGACGTACGCGCCGCTGCCCCAGCCGGTGTTGTTCACGAACTCCCCGAAGACGAAGGCCGCGGGCTGGTGCCGGTCGGGGACGAGGGCGAGCGCCCCGGCGATGACCGCCACGCCCAGGACGTGCCACCACACGCTGACGCTGTTGAGCAGTCCGACGACGCGCACGCCGAAGGTGTTCAGCAGGCCGTGCAGCAGCAGGATCGCGGCGAAGAGCAGGATCGTGCGGCCGGGGGTGACCTCGAAGCCGAACTGGAGGTTCAGATAGGCGCCGAGGAAGGACGCGGCGCCGAAGTCGATGCCCGCGGTCACCGCCACCTGGCCCAGCACGTTGAACCAGCCCGTGAACCAGGCCCAGGCCGCCGCCGACCGCGCGGGCGCCAGCCGGTGCGCCCAGAAGTACAGACCGGCCGAGGTCGGGTACGCCGAGCAGATCTCGGCCATGGCGAGCCCGACGAAGAGGGTCATCAGGCCGACGACCACCCAGCCCCAGGTGATCACGGCGGGACCGCCGGTGTTCATGCCGAACAGGTAGAGGGTCAGGCACCCCGACAGCACCGAGATGATCGTGAAGGAGACCGCGTAGTTGGAGAACGCCGACATGCGGCGGGCCAGGACCTGGGTGTAACCGAGCTGGGCCAGCCGTTCCTCGTCCGACAACCCGCGCGCCGTGGCGTCATCCGTCATGCCCCCAGCGATTCCCTCACCGGGGGCGTGACATGCGTCACTCGGCGGCCGGAGACACCGGCCCGGGTGCCGACGACCCGGCCGGTCATGCGTGACGACGGAAGAAAGCGCCGTGGCCCCCGCCCGTCAGGGCGGGGGCCACGGCGCTCAGTGCCGGATCAGCGCGTCGGCTCAGCCGTTGCGCTTCCAGCGCGGCTTGTCCTCACGGCGCCCGAAGGACGATCCACCGCGGTGGTCGTCACGACGGCCGTAGGGACGCTCGTGCCCACCGGTGCGGTAGCCGGGGCGGTCGCCCTGGCGGTCGCGGTTGAACGGACGGTCGCTGCCGCGGTGGCCGCCGCGGTCGTCCCGGCGGAAACCGCCGCGGTCGTCGCGGCGCTCGAAGGAGCGCCCGCCGCGGTCGTCCCGCCGCTCGAAGGAGCGCCCACCGCGGTCGCCGTCGCGGCGGTCGTCCCGGCGGTCGTCGCGGCGGAAGCCGCCCCGGTCGTCACGACGGTCGCCCCGGTCGTCACGACGGTCGCCCCGGTCGTCCCGGCGGAAACCGCCGCGGTCGTCACGCCGGTCGAAGGAGCGCCCACCACGGTCGCCGTCACGGCGGTCGTCCCGGCGGTCGTCCCGGCGGAAGCCGCCCCGGTCGTCCCGGCGGTCGCGGTCGTAGCCGCGGTCGCGGTCACGGTCGCGGTTGAAGCCGCCGCGGTCGTCCCGGCGCTCGTAGGAGCGCCCACCGCGGTCGTCGCGGCGCTCGAAGGAACGGTCCCGGTCGTTCGAGCGCTCGCGCCCGAACCCGCCGCGGTCGTCCCGCCGCTCACGCCGTTCGTACGGGGCCGAGGACTCCGTACGCTCGGGCCGCTCGGTCCGCTCGAAGCGCTCGGTCCGCTCGGGCCGCTCGAAGCGCTCGGTCCGCTCGACGTCCCGCGCGCCCGGCTGCTCCGGCACGGACACCTCGGCCGCCGCCGGCGCCTCGGCCGTCACCGACGCGGGGTCCTCGCCGCGCTCCCGGGCCACCCGGGCGAGCAGCCGGTCCGCCTCGTCGCGCAGCTCCGCCGCACGGCGCTGCGCCCGCTCCAGCTCCTTGGTGAGCTGGGCGACCTCGCGCTCGGCCTGCTGCGCCGCGTTGCCCGCGGACTCGGCCTGGACCTCGGTCATGGACCGGGCGCCGGTGATCTCGGCGACCTCCGGGTCGAAGGCCGCGCCGCCCTGGATGATGTGGCGCTGGGCGTCGACGCCCGCGTCCTCCATCAGGCGGAAGATCTGGCGCCGCTGGTGCGGCAGGGACAGGGAGACGACCGTGCCGGTGCGGCCCGCGCGGGCGGTACGGCCGGCCCGGTGCAGGTAGTCCTTGTGGTCGCCCGCCGGGTCGACGTTGAGGACCAGGTCGATGCCGTCCACGTGGATACCGCGCGCGGCGACGTCGGTGGCGACCAGGACGTTGACGTACCCGTCCTTGAAGTCGGCCAGCGTACGGGTGCGCGCGCCCTGGGTCATGCCGCCGTGCAGCGCGTCGGCCTTCACCCCGGCCTCGCGGAGCTGGTCGGCGACGCGGTCGGCGCCGAGCTGGGTGCGGACGAAGATGATGGTGCGGCCCTTGCGGGAGGCGATGGCCGCGGTGACCGGCGCCTTGTCCTTGGGCTTCACGACCAGGATGTGGTGCGACATGGTCGTCACGGCACCCTGGGCGGCGTCGACCTCGTGCGTGGCCGGGTTGTCGAGGTACCGGTCGACGAGGGTCTTGATCTCGTTCTCCATGGTGGCGGAGAAGAGCATGCGCTGGCCGCCGGCCGGGACCTGGTCGAGCAGCTCGGTGACCTCGGGCAGGAAGCCCAGGTCCGACATCTGGTCGGCCTCGTCCAGCACGGTGATCCGGACGTCCTCCAGGGAGCAGGCCCCACGGTTGATGATGTCGCGCAGCCGGCCCGGCGTGGCGACGAGCACGTCGACGCCCTTCTCCAGGGCGTAGATCTGGTTGCCCATGGAGGTGCCGCCGCAGACGACCTTCATCTTCAGGCCGAGGACGTCCCCGTACGGCTGGAGCGCGTCGGCGACCTGCATGGCCAGCTCGCGGGTGGGCGTCAGGATGACGGCCCGCGGCTTGTGCTTCTCGGTGCGGCCGCCGGCGAGCTGGGCCAGCGTCGGCAGACCGAAGGAGAGGGTCTTGCCGGAGCCGGTGCGGCCCCGGCCGAGGATGTCCTTGCCGGCCAGGGCGTCCGGGATGGTCGCGGCCTGGATCGGGAAGGGGGTGGTCACGCCGTTCTGCGCGAGCTTGCGCACGACGCCCTCGGGCAGCCCCAGGTCCGCGAAGGTGACCTGCGGGGCCTCGGGGGTGTCGGGGGTGGTGTCGCCGGCGTTCGCCAGGGTCTCGGCGGCCTCGATCTGCTCCGCGTTCTCGGAGTTCTCGGGCACGACGACGTGATCAGTACTGGTGATGGACATGCGAATGCGAAACCTTCCGGAGTCTCTCGGCACGCGCCCGTCAACAACTCCGTGATTCGCAGATTCGCAATACGACCGCCTCGATGCGGTCCACCACGGCATAGGAGAGTACGCGCCACACGGCGCGCTCTGTGTTGGCGCCGGGCAAATGGGATCAAACGATCTGCCACCATACGCACCCACCGCCCCCGAAGGCAAATCGCGCCCCGGACACCCGGCGCGGCCCGCCCCTGTCCGGCC
>NZ_WYCT01000231.1 GCF_011008945.1 Streptomyces harenosi | reverse complement strand
GGGTCGGACGGGGCGTGGGACCCGACGTGCAGGATGCGGACGGTGGCGGAGGGGCTCGGACAGGGCGTGGGACGCGGACATCCGTCGCCCGCCCCGCTACCCCGCGCGCTCGGACGACGCCTGCGCGGAGGACCCGGTCTCGCCGGGCGCCCCCGGCTCGTCCCCGGCCGCGGGGCCGCTCCCCTCGTCGTCGGCGTCACCGCTCTCCGGGCTCCCCCGCTGGGCCTTCCGCTCCACCAACTGTCTCACCAGCCCGACGAGCTCACTCGGCTCGAACGGCTTGGCGAGGAAGGCGTCGACACCCACCCCGAGGCCGGCGTCGACCTCGTGCTGCGAGGAGGCACTGACGATGGCGACAGGGAGATCACGCGTCCGCGGATCGGCACGCAGCCGCGCCGCGGTGGTGAGCCCGTCCAGCCGCGGCATGACGACGTCCAGGGTGACGGCATCGGGTCTCACCTGATGCACGACTTCCAGACACTCGGCACCATCCGCCGCGGTCACCACCTCGAAGCCCTCCAGCTCGAGGTTGACCCTGATCAACTGCCGGATGACCTTGTTGTCGTCCACAACGAGGACCCGGCCCGACGCGCCTGACACAACTTGAGAGTAGGTCCAGACCGGCCACCGCGTCCGGGTTTTCGCCACTTCCACCCCGTGCGGGGGACGCACCCCCGGCCCCGGCCTCCCCCGCCACGGACGGACCCAGCGGAAACCCGTTCATGACCACCCCGAAAGAGCTGGTAGGGTTCTACCCGTCGCCGCGAACAGCGACCGACACGCCCCCGTAGCTCAGGGGATAGAGCAACGGCCTCCGGAGCCGTGTGCGCAGGTTCGAATCCTGCCGGGGGCACCACGGATTAGGTGCCCAAAGACCCCGTCACCAGCGGAAACGCTGAGGCCGGGGTCTTCGCGTATGTGCAGGTGTGTGCAGCCCGGAGCGGCCGTACGTCGGGGTCTGTGGACGAGGCGTGGGCGGGATCTTTGAGCATCGCCGCGGGTGAGGGCCGAGAAAGGTGAGGTCGTACCGTGACCGGCCCGGAACGAGGTTCGGCTCCAGGCGCTGAGCCGGTGGCCCGGAGTGGTACCGGGAGTCCTCGTCCCCTGCTGGTGGCCCGCATGGCGTGACGATTCGTACCGGGCGGGGCCGGCCGGCGTTGGCGCGCCCGGTTGGGTCAGTTGAAGGCCCTGGCCACGGCGTCCGAGAGCTGGTTCAGTACGTCCCGCGAGAGTTGCACCGAGCCGGTGAACGAGAGGAAGCCGTGAATGGCTCCCTGGACCGGGAGGTGCTGGACCGGTACGCCGGCGTCGGCCAGCTTGCGGGCGTAGTGGTCGCCCTGGTCGCGCAGGGGGTCGTTCTCGGCGGTGACGATGACGGCGGGCGCGAGTCCGGCCAGTTCGTCGGAGCGTGCCGGCGAGACCCGGGGGTCGGCGCCCTGGTCCGGGGTGCTGAGGTAGGCGCCCCAGAACCACTCGAGGTAGGAACGGGAGAGGACCGGGCCCGTCATGTTCTCGTACATCGAGGGGCTGTCGTCGAACCGGTCGACCGCCGGGTAGGCGAGCACCTGGAGCATGATGCGAGGTCCCCCGCGACGCAGGGATTCCTGCGCGAGAACCGCGGCAAGGTTGCCGCCGGCGCTCTCGCCGAACACGGCGATGCGCTCCCCGTCGCCCCCGAAGCCCGGGGCGTTGCCCGCGACCCAGGTCAGCGCGGCATAGGCGTCGTCGACCGCGGCCGGGAAGCGGTGCTCGGGTGCCAGCCGGTAGTCGACGGAGACCACGACCGTGCCGGAGCGGCTGGTCATGATGCGGGCCATGTTGTCCTGGGTGTCCAGATCGCCGAAAACCCACCCGCCGCCGTGGAAGAAGAGCGTGACGGGCAGCGGCCCGGCATCCGGCCCGGTGAAAGGCCGGTAGATACGGACGGGTATGGCGCGGCCTTCGGCAGCGACCGTGGTGTCCCGGACGTCGGCGACCGGTACGGGAGCGCCGGCCAGGGCGCCGAAGGCGCGCCCGAACGCGCGGTTCTGCGCCACCGTCAGGGTTTCGGGAGCCGGTCCGCCTCCTGCTGCCACTTCCTTGAGCAGAATCTCGATCTGGGGGTCGAGGGGCATGGCACTCACCTGTCCGAAGAGACGGCCATCCGGTATGGAATGACCTTTCCAGGATCATCGGCAGGGCATGATTGGAATGTCAATTCCAACTTGAGTAGCGTGGGCATATGAGCGCACCAGCGAAGACCGGAGAGCCGAAGAGGCAGCGGCTCACCGAGGGGGGCCGCAAGACCCGGGAACGCATCATCGAGGCCGCTGCGGAGCTGATGTTCCACCGCGGCGCGAGGGGCACGAGCATCCCGGACGTCCAGGCGGCTGCCGGGGTCAGCGCCTCGCAGATCTACCACTACTTCGGCGACAAGCAAGGCCTGGTCCTGGCGGTCATCGACCACCAGACGGACACCCGGCTCGCCCAGCAGCGTCCGCTGCTGGACAACCTGGACAGCATCGAGGCCCTGCGCGAGTGGTGCGACAGGGCAGGGAGCCGACAGGACGCAAGAGGATGCGAAGGCGGCTGCGAGATCGGCTCGCTCGCCAGCGAACTCGCCGACGGCGACCAGTCGGCACGGACCAGACTCGTCTCCGCCTTCGACCGGTGGGAAGGCCCCATCAGGTCGGGACTCGCACGCATGCAGGCACGGGGCGAGCTGAGCGAGCGCGCCGATACCGCCGCGCTCGCCACCGCTCTGCTGGCCGCCGTCCAGGGCGGCATGCTGCTGTCCCAGGTCCGCCGGTCGAGCACCGCCTACCGGCAGGCCGTGTCCGCGGTGATCGACCACATCGAGAGCCACCTCGTCCGGTAACGGCTTGGGGCGTCCCCGCACGGTGCGGGACAAGCCCTTCCAGCAGGGGCGGGACAACAACCCCCCATGCCGAGGGCGTGCCCGCGGAACTGGTGCCGCTCAAGACGTTCCGGGACAACCACCCGACGATGACCATCCTCGCGCGGGAGCTGACCCCGTCGGTCCTCGGCCAGTTGGTCGCCCTCTACGAACACATGGTGTTCGTCCAAAGCGCGATCCGGGGCTCACCACTGACACCCTGCCAGGGCCGTGCCGCTCGGTGCGGCGTGAGGCCGGGGCGCGAGCCTTCTGGGGAAGGTGCCGGCTGGGCTTGCCGTGGATGGTCGGAGCCGTGAACAGACGGAGGGGCGGTCGCGTCCCTCCGTCTGTTCACTTCTCACCGCTGCTCCGAGTCCCCCTCGACGGGGCGGCCGGCCGGCAGAGGGGTGCGTTCTCCGGCGCGGTTGCCTTCGGGGAGAGGCGTCAGGCTGCTGCGGCCGGGTACGCGACCAGCCGCGGGGGGATCATCCGGACGCTCGACTCATCGCAGCCGGGGTCGGCCTGCCTCTCCTCGTCCTTTTTCCGCAGGAGGGCGAGAAGCTGGGCAATGCCGGCGATGAAGGCACCGAGACCGCCGAAGAAAGTACCGAAGGCTTGAAGGAATTCGAGGAACATCACGCCCGCCTCCCCGCACGCGGGCCGGGCGTGCATGAAAGAATCACAACGACAGGACAATGTTCCCTGATGCGGAGAAGACGAAGGATCCGGCCCTTCCAACGGCTTTCCGCTGCTTACGGCTTACGCCGTCCGGCACGGGGTGCTCTGCTTGGCAACCGTTCATATAGGTCGGCACGAATCTTCACCTCCCCCTCGATATGCGATCCTTGAGGTCGTATCACTTTAGCGGCTTCTTGATGATCCGTACAGAACCAATATCGACCCGGCGTCTCGATCCGGCCACGCGCCGCAGGGCCTCCGGCGATGCGTGCAAGTCCCGGAGGCGTGCGGGCGGACTGCAGGCCCGCGTGTGTGTTCTTGTGTTCTACGCACTCGCCGGAGCGGGGCAGGGCAGGGCTCAGTCACGCCTCGATGGGGGCCGCTGTCGAGTGTCGCGTCGGCCTCGCAGAGCGCTTCGGACTCCGTTCCATGCGTGGATAATGCCGCGCGCCCCTGAGCGGCAGGCCCCAGACCTCCTCCGTCAGGTGGTTCAGGAATGTGTCGTGGGCCAGGAGTACGTCGCGATGCGTGTCCAGCTCGCATATCCACTCGTCTCCGGTGACACGCGAGCGAGTCGAGTAAGCGGTGTTGGCATTGTGGAAGATCGCGATGCGGCGGAGGATTCCCGATCCGAGCCATGCCCGTTTCGTTGTGTTCGCTCGAGCGTCCGGGAAATCGGCTGATCCCTCTGGGGGACATCCCGGAAGCCACGACGTACGAACTCGACGACGAGCGCGACTACAGCTCCTCCCCGGAGGACGAGGCCGGCGGTGGTGCCGACCAGTTCGGGGTGGAAGTCCGCTCTGCGGACGTCCGCGACCCGCAACCGCATGACACCGCCCACCTGGACTCCGGGCCCGGCGGGACGACAGCAGGCGGACCGGCGCATCGACGCTCATGGGCGTCTCCCGGCCCGGACCGGACCGGACCGGCTGTGACTGTCCAGGACGACCACGGGATGGCCGGGCGTCACACGTAGGCCGGCGATCCCCGGCGGATGTGGCCATCAGTCGCCACCACGGCCGAGCTCCCTCATCACCTGGGCTTCCAGGACCGCCTGATCCCCGTCAGCGCGTGGCAGAAGGGGGCCGAGGAGACGGGCCCGGAGCGCCTGGCTGCGAGGCCGGTGGCGCCGGAGGTCCCGGTGGTGCCGGGGCGGGTGAGGGGTGGGTGAGAGACGGTTGTGGTTGCTGCGGGGGTACTTCGGTGGATTCGCCGGACTGCGGGCCGGTGGGCGGTCTAGGGTACGGACACGCTGCGGTCACTCGAGGAGGTTCCCGTGTCGTCACCTTGTGACCCCCAGCGCGCTCCCGCCGGTGATGTGAGCGCAGCGCTCCTGATGATCGACTCTCGGCTCAAGGCCGTCTACGACGGCAGGACCGGGGCCGATCCCGATCAGCAGGCGTTGGTCGACCAGTTCGCCGCTTCCCTGGGACCCGAGGGAGTCGACGACGTGCTGGACGGCACCTGCACGCTCATCTACATGTTCATGCAGTGGCTGCGGATGGCCTACGAGGATCATGACGAGGACGTCATCGAGTGCGTGGTGCCCAGCTTCGTGGCCTCGATGCGCATGATGCCCAGGAGTGTCCCCCCGGAGGTCATCCCCACCATGGCCGGTCTGCTCATCGCCGCGGGCACCGGCCTGAGCCCCAACCTGTGGCGTCAGCAGTACGGGGACTGGACCGAGGAGGAGCTGACGCCCCTGGAGGCCACGGCTCTTCTGCTGGCGGAGCACATCAACCGCCTCACCGACGACCACGACTTCGCCACTCGGCTGATCACCAAGGCTCTGTCCATGTCGGACGGCGACTGAGTGACCGAGCGCGTGCCGCGCCCCTCGGCGCGGCAGCTCCTGGTCACGGCGCTGTCAGGTCCCGGCTGCCGTTCGGGTGAGTTGTCGTGGCCGGTGGGGCGCCGCGCTGGGCGGTGATGGCCGGGGTGGGCACCCAGCGGCCCAGGACCATCTCGGCGGTGATGCCGGGGCCGAATCCCGCGAGCAGGCCGGGGGCGTCCTGGTGGGTGCCGCCGGCGGCGAAGAAGCGGTCCAGGGCGTCGAAGACGACGGAGCTGGCGATGTTGCCGCGTTCGGTGAGGGTGGCGCGGCTGAAGCGGAAGAGGTGGTCGTCCACTTCGAGGTAGTGGCACAGGTCGTCGAGGATGCGGGGGCCGCCGGCGTGGACGATGAGGAAGTCCAGGCCGTCGGCCTCCCAGCCGTGGTCGGCGGTCAGGGCGCGCAGAGCGGGGGCGAGCATCTGCATGGTGCCGGGGACGCGTTTGTCGAGCAGGAAGTGGAAGCCGGTCTCCCGTACGGCGTAGGAGATCCAGGACTCGGTGTCCGGGACCAGGTGGGAGGCGTTGCGTTCCAGCCGCATGCCGGTGCCGCCGGTGCCGCGCACCACCGCGGCGGACAGGGCGTCCCCGAACAGGCCGTTGGACAGCAGGGAGCCGACGCCCAGGTCCGTGGGCTGGTACAGCAGGGAGCAGAACTCGCAGGAGACGATGAGGACGTTGGCCGTGGGGTAGGCGGTGCAGAAGTCGTGCGCCCGGCTGACCGCCGCACCTCCCGCGGCGCAGCCGAGCTGGGCGATGGGCAGTTGCCGGGTGTCCGGGCGGAAGCCCATCGTGTTGATCATCCAGGCGGTGAGCGACGGCATCATGAAGCCGGTGCACGACACGTAGACGATCATGTCGATGTCGGGTGGTTCGACGCCGGCGTGGGCGAGTGCCCGGCGCACCACGGCCGGCACGCGTGCCTTGGCCTCCGCCTCGTAGCGTCGGTTGCGGATCTCGAAGCCGGGATGGGTGAGGGTTTCCTCGATGGGCCGTACCAGATGCCGGGTGCGCACCCCGGTGTTGGTGATCAGGCGGAGGACCAGCTTCAGCTGGGGGTGGTCGGCGTGGGTACGGCGGGCCAGTTCCAGCGTCTGCTCCTGGGTGATCACGTGCTCCGGCACGGCCACCGCGGGACGGCACAGAATGGGCATGTCGGGACTCGTCTCTCGAGGGAGTGTGCCGTCACCAGGTCACGGGTAAGGCGAGCGGGTGACGCCAGATCGACGTGGTGTTCCACCGGATGTCTTCCGGTGGCACCGCGAGCCGGAGACCGGGGAAGCGGGTCAGCAGCGCCTCGAGCGCCACCCTCATCTCCATCTCCGCCAACGGGGCGCCCAGGCAGTGGTGGGAGCCCCAGCCGAAGGTCATGTGCGGCACGGCGGGCCGCGTGAAGTCGATGTCGTGCGGGTTCGGGAACTTCTCGGCGTCCCGGTTGGCCGTGAGGTACGAGACGTGCACCACGTCGCCGGCGCGGATGGTCACACCGCCCAGCTCCACGTCCTCCGTGGCGACCCGGGGGATGCCGACCCCCTTGCGGAAGGGGATGTGGCGCAGCATCTCGTCCAGTGCGCGGGGCAGCAGCTCCGGCCGGTCCCGCAGCGCGGACCGCAGGTCGTCGCGCGTCAGCAGCAGATAGCCGAGGTTGGCGATCTCGTAGGTGGTGGTGTCCTGGCCCGTGATGAGCAGGACCATGGCCATCACCGCCAGCTCCCGGTCGTCCAGCAGGTCGTCCCCGACCCGGGCGGTGGCCAGCGAGCTGATCAGGTCCTGGCCCGGGGAGCGGCGGCGCTCGGCGGTGAGTTCGGTGAAGTAGGCGCGCAGTTCCGCCTTGGCGCGTACGGCGGCCTCCTTGCCGGCCGCGCCGATGTTCATCATCGTCAGGGCGTTGTGCCGCAGCCGCGCCCGGTCGGGCTCCGGGATGTCCAGCACCTCGCAGATGGTGTGCATGGGCAGCGGGGAGGCGAGGTGGGCGAACAGGTCGGGGGCGTCGGAGGCGGCCATGGCGGTGAGCAGGTCGTCCACGACGCGCTCGGTGCGCCGCCGCATCCGCTCCACCTGACCGGCGGCGAATCCTTTGGCCACCAGGCCGCGCAGGCGGGTGACGGCGGGCGGGTCCATCAGGTTGATGGCCTCCGACTGCACGATCGGCTCGGGCGTCATGCGCGGGAAGTCGCGCCCGGTGACGGCCTTGCGGCTGAAGCGCCGGTCGGTGGTGACCGTACGCACGTCCTCGTACCGCGTCACCAGCCACGCCTCACCCTCGCCGTACGGCATGGTGATCCGGGCCACGGGGTGTTCTTCCAGTAACTTCCGCAGGAGCGGATCGAATTCGAGCGCTTCCGCGAAGTCGAACGGGCAGGACCAGACGGCTTCCGCTGCTTCCACAGGGACTCCAGAGACGGAGGAGAGGGGGCTCCCGCCGCATCCGGCGGGACGAAGACGTCGTGCCCCGGGCGACGCTCCACAACCACCGGCACCGGGCGATTCCCCGGTTCGAGGGAGCGCGCGGTGAGGCGTGCGCGTCCATGGCGGCGCCAGCGTGGAACGGGCGGTGTGCATGGCGGGCGGACGTGCCCGCGTGCGATCGGCACCCGCCCGCGCTCGCTCCCGCACCGGCGCCACCCGCGGCCGGTGGCGATCACCGCCGGTGCCTGCCGGATCGGCGGTTGTCACCGGCGGTCGGCCGTGACCGGCGGCGGCCGGTGACAGCCGCCACCCTGAATGAACTGATGATCAGATGAGTCCGGGAGAATGGTCCCGGCCGCTGGTGGTCGGTTTCCCGCGTTGCGATGATCGTGCGGAGGCCGGCTCCCCGCCCGCTTCCCCACCGCGGCCGTCGCCCGCGACCCGTGTACGAGGAGGAGAAAGGGACCGTGACCACTCTGGGGCCCGGCAGCGGTGACACGCCGGGAGAACCGGAGGGGACGACGCCGGACGTCCCCGAGGAGGTCTGGCAGAAGTTCCTGGCGGACAGCGAGGACGCCATCCGGGGCTCCGCTCCCCGGGAGCCCTCCGCGCGGGAGCGGTTGCCGGGCGGGTGGCCCGGACCGCCGCCGGACGCGGGGATGCGATGGGGAGCGGCAGGTCCGTACGGGGACCAGCGCGACTCGTACGGGGACCGGGCGTACGGCTCGTACCCGTACGGCTTGTACCCGTACGGCTCGTACAGCGGCCAGGCGTACGGCCCGTACGGGGACCGGGCTCACGACGCGAACGGCGGCCGGAGGCACGGTTCGTACGGTGGACAGGCGCGCGCCGTGACCGGTCCCGGTGATCCGGCGGGCGCGGTCGGCGAGCTCTGGGAACCGGAGGATCGGCGGAGCGGGCCGGGCTGGCGGGAACTGGACCGGCGGGCCCGTCTGCGGCTCGCGGGCCGGGTGGCCGGTGCGGCCGCCGCGGTCGCCCTGGCCGTGGCGGCGTGGTCCGTCGTGTCGGGTCCGGGCGCGCCAGGCGGTGGCACGGGACCGGCGACCGTGCAGCAGTTGGAGGACGCCCCGCGCGGGCTGCCGACGGCGACCGCGCGTCCGGCCGGCGGACCGGCCGCGCGGGTGCCCACGGTTCCGCCGGCCGGAGCGGGCGATGCCCGGTGCGCGGCACCCGTCTCCTGGCCGTCGCCGTCCCGGCAGCCGGAGCCGTGGAGCTGCGGCTGAGGGTGCTGCGCAGGCCCGGCGCCGGGGCCTGTGGCGCGCGGGGCCGCCCGCACCCGGCCGCGCCCGCCCCGCGCGGGGTCACCGGGTGGTGGGGTTCAGGCGGTGCGGCGGCGGGAGGCTGTTTTCTTCGCTGTGGTCTTCTTGGCGCCGGATGCCGTCTTCGCCGCCGTCTTCCCTCCGGACGACGTCTTCTTGGCGGTGCTCCCGGCCGTCGTCTTCCTCGTGGACGCCGTGGACTTCTTCTCCCCGGCGGCCGTCTTCTTCGCCGCCGCCTTCTTCGCCGTGGACGTCGACTTCTTCCCGCCGGTCTCCTTCGGCGTCGCGCGGGAGGAGGTGCCGCGTCGCGGGAGGGCCCTGACCTCGGCCTCCGCGGGCTCCCCCTCGCCCCGGGACTCGCGCGCCGCCCGGACGCTGTTCTCCAGGGCCGCCATCAGGTCCAGCACCTTGCCCGGTGCCGCCGGCTCGGGGCTCTCCGGGGGCGTCTCGCCGGCCGCCTTCGCGGCGACGACCTCCTCCAGGGCCTCGCGGTACTCGTCGTGCAGGTCGCCGAGGTCGATCTCGCCGAGGGTGTCCATCAGGGCGTCCGCGAGGTCCAGCTCCTGGTCGCGGACGGTGACGTCCACGTCCGGGGCGACGCCCTCGGGCGCGCGGACCTCGTCCGGCCACAGCAGGCCGTGCATCGCGATCGCGTCGCCGACCACGCGCAGCATGCCCAGACGCTCCCGCCCGCGCAGCGCGAACTTGGCGATGGCGACCCGGTTGCTGCGCTTGAGGGCCTCGCGCAGCAGGGTGTACGGCTTGGCGGCGGGGGCGCCGCTGGCGGCGAGGTAGTACGCGGCGTCCATCTGGAGGGGGTCGATGCGGTCGGCCGGGACGAACGCCACGATCTCGATCGTCTTGGCGGTCGGGATCGGCAGGTGGGCCAGGTCCTCGTCGGTGATCGGGATCATCGAGCCGTCCGCGTCCTCGTACGCCTTGCCGATCTCCGACTGGGTGACCTCCCGGTCCTCCAGCTCACACACCTTGCGGTAGCGGATCCGGCCGCCGTCCTCCGCGTGGATCTGACGGAAGGAGACCGCGTGGCTCTCGGTGGCGTTCACCAGCTTGATCGGAATGCTCACCAGGCCGAACGAGATGGCACCGTTCCAGATGGATCTCACGTGCAGCACCTTTCCGATCGGTGGGCGTATCGGGCGGTTCGTCATGGTTTCGTGAGATTCTCATCGTATGGCGCCTATCACGGAGGTGGAGGGGCGGCGGGTCGCGCTCAGCAATCTGGAGAAGGTGCTGTATCCCGCGGCCGGCTTCACCAAGGGGGAGGTACTGCACTACTACGCGACGGTCGCCGGGGTGCTGCTGCCGCATCTGCGGGACCGCCCGGTGTCCTTCCTGCGGTACCCGGACGGGCCCGACGGCCAGCTCTTCTTCACCAAGAACGTGCCGCCGGGTACGCCCGAGTGGGTCACCACGGCCGAGGTGGCCAGGTCGGAGGGGCCGATGCGGATGGTGCTGGTGCAGGATCTGCCGAGCCTGATGTGGGCGGCGAACCTCGTCACCGAGTTCCACACCCACCAGTGGGTGGCGGGCGCCCCCGGCGAGGCCGACCGGCTGGTCTTCGACCTCGATCCCGGGCCGCCCGCGACCGTGGTCCACTGCTG
Source organism: Streptomyces harenosi (assembly GCF_011008945.1). GTDB lineage: Bacteria > Actinomycetota > Actinomycetes > Streptomycetales > Streptomycetaceae > Streptomyces > Streptomyces harenosi. The sequence continues at coordinate 1,281 of NZ_WYCT01000231.1, read as the reverse complement.
CGAGGTGGCGCTGTGGCTGCGGGAGCGGCTGGCGGCGGACGGGATCGAGACGTACGCCAAGACCTCCGGGGCCAAGGGGCTGCATCTGCTGGCGGCCGTGCGCGGATCGTCGTCCGAGCGGGTCACGGAGTACGCCAAGGCGCTCGCGGTGGAGGCGGAGCGGACCATGCCGAAGCTCGTCGTGCACCGGATGACCAAGAGCCTGCGGCCCGGGAAGGTGTTCGTCGACTGGAGCCAGAACGCCGCGCGGAAGACCACGGCCACCCCCTACACGCTGCGGGCGCGGCCCGAGCCCACGGTGTCGGCGCCGGTGACGTGGGAGGAGGTCGAGGAGTGCCGGGCGGCCGGGCAACTGGTGTTCCGGGCGGGGGACGTGGGACCGCGGGTGCAGGACCACGGCGACCTGCTCGCGCCGTTGTTCGAGCGACGGCGGGCGGGCGTGCTTCCCTGAGCCCGCTGAGCCGGGCGGGCCTGCTGCCCCGGACCGGGCGAGCGGGCTGGCCGGGCCCGCCGAGCCGAGCCGAGCGGGAGGGCTGCCCCGGGCCCGCCGGGCCGGGCGAGCGGGCTGCCCCGGGCCCGCCGAGTCGGGTGCGCACGCTCTCCGCCCCGCCCCGCCGGGCCGGGCGGGGCGCCGCCGTCCCCGGCGGTCCTACAGGCGCGCCCAGGTGTGGCGGTCCCGGGCCATCGCGTGCAGGGCCTCCACGTCGGCCGGTTTGAGCACCCCGCCCCGGCGGGCCAGGCCGGCCAGCTCCTCGTCCCGCAGGACGCGGACCCCGCGCGGCTCCCCCGCGACCGACACCTCCGCCGGGCCGACGAGGGCCAGCACGGCGCGGACCTCGGCGGTCAGGGCGTAGGAGGCCCGGTCGGCGTCGGCGCGGACCCGGCGCAGCAGCGGCTGCGGGGCCCGGCGGCCCAGTGTGACCAGCGGGTCGGCGACCCGGACCCGCTGTCTGCGGGCGTACAGCGCGTACACGGCGAAGAGGCCGCCGGGGCCGATCAGCAGGTGGTGGATGCGGTCGCCGCCGGGCAGCGGCAGGGAGTGCAGGGTGTGCCAGCCGGCGCCGTCGAGGCCGTCCAGCACCTCCCCCACCGTCTCCTCCGCGGCCAGCGCGCGGCGGCGCGGGTCGGGGCGGAAGCGGCGGGCCGGGCCGGGGTCGCGGTCCAGGGCGATCAGATGGGCCTCGCCCGGGCGGTTGGGGGCCAGGTCGTCGTCCGGGTGGAGGGACAGGCGGGCCAGCTCGGCGGGGGCACCGCCAGCAGCGGTGGCCCCGACTCCACCGG
>NZ_WYCT01000230.1 GCF_011008945.1 Streptomyces harenosi | reverse complement strand
GGCGGGCAGGGCGATGTGGAGACACAGCTCGACCACGCCTTCGCGATCGTCCGCAAGACGTTCGGCACGGGGATCATGGCGGGCCGCACCACGGCCCCGCGGCCGGCCGCCGCGACCGCCTCCGCCCAGGGCGAGGTGCTGGTGACCGTGGCCCGTACCGACGCCCCGCTCGACGAGGTCATGCGCACGATCGAGCAGGCCCTCAAGGAGCGCTGAGCACCCCTCCCCCGCTGTGTGAACGGCCACCCGCCCGGGTGGCCGTTTTGGCATGTCAGGGGCGGTTTCGCGCCCCGCTGCGGACCGGCTTCGATCGATCATCGCTCATCTGATACGTAAAGATTTCATCTGAGAGCAATTACTGGCACCCAGTGCCTTGCCACCTGACACGGCGTGCCATACGTTGAAGGTGTCCGGGCGGCCGGAGCGCGGCGAACCTGCCGCGCTCCGGCTGTCCCCGCGGACCGACGGCCCGCGCGCCCGGACGCCTGCGTCACAGGCACCTCCCGCGCCACAAAGCGCTGCCGAACCGCTCCGCCCCCGCCGAACCGACGGCCCCCTCACCCACCCGCAGCACCGACGTACCCCTCAGCGCCCCCTGCTCAGGGCGCTCATCGCCGGAGGCAACACCGTGACCGTGAAGGACATCCTGGCCGCGATCCAGTCGCCCGACTCCACCCCGGCCGACTTCGCCGCCCTGCCGCTCCCCGAGTCGTACCGCGCGATCACCGTCCACAAGGACGAGGTCGAGATGTTCGCGGGCCTTCAGACCCAGGAGAAGGACCCGCGCAAGTCCATCCACCTGGACGAGGTCCCGGTGCCCGAACTCGGCCCGGGCGAGGCCCTGGTGGCCGTCATGGCCTCCTCGGTCAACTACAACTCGGTGTGGACCTCGATCTTCGAGCCGCTGCCCACCTTCGGCTTCCTGGAGCGCTACGGCAAGCTGTCGCCGCTGGCCAAGCGGCACGACCTGCCGTACCACATCATCGGCTCCGACCTCGCGGGCGTCGTGCTGCGCACCGGCCCCGGCGTCCATGCCTGGCAGCCCGGCGACGAAGTGGTGGCCCACTGCCTGTCCGTCGAACTGGAGTCGCCCGACGGCCACGACGACACCATGCTCGACCCCGAGCAGCGCATCTGGGGCTTCGAGACCAACTTCGGCGGCCTCGCCGAGATCGCGCTGGTGAAGTCCAACCAGCTCATGCCCAAGCCGGCCCATCTGAGCTGGGAGGAGGCCGCCGCTCCGGGCCTGGTGAACTCCACCGCCTACCGGCAGCTCGTCTCCCGCAACGGCGCGGCGATGAAGCAGGGCGACAACGTGCTGATCTGGGGTGCCTCCGGGGGCCTGGGCTCCTACGCCACCCAGTTCGCCCTGGCCGGCGGCGCGACCCCGATCTGTGTCGTCTCCTCGCCGCAGAAGGCCGAGATATGCCGGAGGATGGGCGCCGAGCACATCATCGACCGCAACGCCGAGGGCTACCGGTTCTGGAAGGACGAGCACACCCAGGACCCCAAGGAGTGGAAGCGCTTCGGCAAGCGCATCCGCGAACTCACCGGCGGCGAGGACATCGACATCGTCTTCGAGCACCCCGGCCGCGAGACCTTCGGCGCCTCGGTCTACGTCACCCGCAAGGGCGGCACCATCACCACCTGCGCCTCCACCTCGGGCTACATGCACGAGTACGACAACCGCTACCTGTGGATGTCGCTGAAGCGGATCATCGGATCGCATTTCGCCAACTACCGCGAGGCGTACGAGGCCAACCGCCTGATCGCCAAGGGGAAGATCCACCCCACCCTGTCCAAGGTCTACCCGCTCCAGGAGACCGGCCAGGCGGCCCACGACGTCCACCGCAACGCCCACCAGGGCAAGGTCGGTGTGCTGTGCCTCGCCCCCGAGGAGGGCCTGGGCGTCCGCGACCACGAGATGCGCGCGCGGCACCTCGACGCCATCAACCGCTTCCGGAACGTCTGAGGGGCGTCCGCATGACAGAACGTCAGAAGGACCGGCCGTGGCTCATGCGGACCTACGCGGGGCATTCGACCGCCGAGGCCTCCAACGAGCTCTACCGGCGCAACCTCGCCAAGGGCCAGACGGGTCTGTCGGTGGCGTTCGACCTGCCGACGCAGACCGGCTACGACCCGGACCACGTCCTCGCCCGCGGCGAGGTCGGCCGGGTCGGCGTGCCGGTCGCCCACCTCGGTGACATGCGCCGGCTGTTCCGGGACATCCCCCTGGAGCGGATGAACACCTCGATGACGATCAACGCCACGGCCATGTGGCTGCTGGCGCTCTACCAGGTCGTCGCCGAGGAGCAGGGCGCGGACATCACCGAGCTCCAGGGGACGACCCAGAACGACATCGTCAAGGAGTACCTCTCGCGCGGGACGCACGTCTTCCCGCCGGGGCCGAGCCTCCGCCTGACCACCGACATGATCGCGTACACGGTCTCCCACATGCCGAAGTGGAACCCGATCAACATCTGCAGCTACCACCTGCAGGAGGCGGGCGCCACCCCGGTGCAGGAGATCGCGTACGCGATGTCCACCGCGATCGCCGTCCTCGACGCCGTGCGCGATTCGGGCCAGGTGCCGCAGGAGCGCATGGGCGAGGTCGTCGGCCGCATCTCCTTCTTCGTGAACGCGGGCGTCCGCTTCATCGAGGAGATGTGCAAGATGCGCGCCTTCGGCCGCATCTGGGACAAGGTCACCCGCGAGCGGTACGGCATCGAGAACCCCAAGCACCGCCGCTTCCGCTACGGCGTCCAGGTCAACTCGCTCGGCCTGACCGAGGCGCAGCCGGAGAACAACGTCCAGCGGATCGTGCTGGAGATGCTGGCGGTCACCCTCTCCAAGGACGCCCGCGCGCGGGCCGTGCAGCTCCCCGCCTGGAACGAGGCCCTGGGGCTGCCCCGCCCCTGGGACCAGCAGTGGTCGCTGCGCATCCAGCAGGTGCTCGCCTACGAGAGCGACCTGCTGGAGTACGACGACATCTTCGAGGGTTCGAAGGTGGTCGAGGCGAAGGTGGGCGAGCTGACCGAGGCCGCGCTCGCCGAGATGGAGCGGATCGAGGAGATGGGCGGCGCCCTGGCCGCCGTCGAGTCCGGCTACCTGAAGGCGCGGCTCGTCGCCTCGCACGCCGAGCGCCGGGCCCGGATCGAGTCGGGCCGGGAGAAGATCGTCGGCGTCAACGTCTTCGAGTCGACCGAGCCCAACCCGCTCACCGCCGACCTGGACACCGCCGTCCAGACGGTCGATCCGGCCGTCGAGGCCCGTGTCGTCGCCTCGCTGCGCCACTGGCGGGACACCCGCTACCAGCCGCCGTTCAACCACCCGCGCCCCTGCAAGGCGCTGGAGCGGCTGAAGGAGGCCGCGCGCGGCACCGAGAACCTGATGGAGGCCACCTTGGAGTGCGCCCGCGCGGGCGTCACGACCGGCGAGTGGGCGGGGGCGCTGCGCGAGGTGTTCGGCGAGTTCCGGGCGCCCACGGGCGTGTCGTCCGCGCCGGTCGCCGTCCCCGCCGAGGAGGGCTCCGCGCTGGCCGGGGTGCGCCGCAAGGTGGAGCGGACCGCCCGGGACCTCGGCGTGGGCAAGCTGCGCTTCCTGGTCGGCAAGCCCGGCCTGGACGGGCACTCCAACGGCGCCGAGCAGATCGCCGTACGGGCCCGTGACGCCGGCTTCGAGGTGGTCTACCAGGGCATCCGGCTCACCCCGGAGCAGATCGTGGACGCGGCCCTCGCGGAGGACGTGCACGCGGTCGGCCTGTCCGTCCTCTCCGGCTCGCACGCCCGGCTCGTGCCGGACGTGCTGGAGCGGCTGCGTGTGGCCGGTGCCACAGATATTCCGGTGATCGCCGGTGGCATCATCCCAAGCGGTGACGCCGAAGAACTGCGGGCCGCCGGAGTGGCCGCGGTCTTCACCCCGAAGGATTTCGACATCACCGGGATCATCGGCCGGATCGTCGACGAGATCCGGAACGCGAACAAGCTCGACCCCCTGGAGGTCCCCGCATGACCGCCCACCCGTCGCCCACCACCACCCTTCCCACGGGCGGCTCCGCCGCGCACCTTTCTTCCAACCGCCTTCGCCCCCGGCGCTCCTGCCTGGCGGTACCGGGCTCGAACCCGCGCTTCCTGGAGAAGGCCCAAGGCCTCCCGGCGGACCAGGTCTTCCTGGACCTGGAGGACGCGTGCGCGCCGCTCGCCAAGCCCGAGGCGCGGCACACCATCGTGAAGTTCCTCAACGAGGGCGACTGGACCGGCAAGACGCGGGTCGTGCGCGTCAACGACTGGACGACCGAGTGGACGTACCGGGACGTCGTCACGGTGGTCGAGGGCGCCGGCCCCAACCTGGACTGCATCATGCTGCCGAAGGTGCAGGACGCCCAGCAGGTCGTCGCCCTGGACCTCCTGCTCACCCAGATCGAGAAGACCATGGGCTTCGAGGTGGGCCGGATCGGCATCGAGGCGCAGATCGAGAACGCCCGCGGCCTGAACAACGTCAACGAGATCGCGCAGGCCAGCCCGCGCATCGAGACGATCATCTTCGGCCCGGCCGACTTCATGGCGTCGATCAACATGAAGTCGCTGGTCGTGGGCGAGCAGCCGCCCGGCTACCCGGCGGACGCCTACCACTACATCCTGATGAAGATCCTGATGGCCGCCCGCGCCAACGATCTCCAGGCGATCGACGGCCCCTACCTCCAGATCCGCAACGTCGACGGCTTCCGCGAGGTGGCCGGCCGCGCCGCGGCCCTCGGCTTCGACGGCAAGTGGGTGCTGCACCCGGGTCAGGTCGACGCCGCCAACGAGGTCTTCTCACCCTCGCAGGAGGACTACGACCACGCCGAGCTGATCCTGGACGCGTACGAGTACTACACCTCCGAGGCGGGCGGCAAGAAGGGCTCCGCGATGCTCGGCGACGAGATGATCGACGAGGCCAGCCGCAAGATGGCCCTGGTCGTCGCGGGCAAGGGCCGCGCCGCCGGCATGCGGCGCACCAGCAGCTTCGAGATCCCGGAGGCGTGAGCGCGATGCAGTTCGGACGCACCTACGAGGAGTTCGAGGTCGGCGCGGTCTACAAGCACTGGCCCGGCAAGACGGTCACGGAGTACGACGACCACCTCTTCTGCCTCCTGACCATGAACCACCACCCGCTCCACATGGACGCGCACTACGCGGAGCGGACGACGGACTTCGGCAGGAACGTCGTCGTCGGGAACTACGTCTACTCCCTCCTGCTCGGCATGAGCGTGCCGGACGTCTCCGGCAAGGCCATCGCCAACCTGGAGATTGAGTCGCTCCGGCACGTGGCGCCGACCTTCCACGGCGACACGATCTACGGCGAGACGACCGTGCTGGACAAGTGGCCGTCGAAGTCGAAGGGCGACCGCGGCATCGTCCACGTCGAGACCAGGGGCTACAAGCAGGACGGCACCCTGGTGTGCGTCTTCCGCCGCAAGGTGATGGTGCCCACCGAGACGTACGTCAAGGAGCGCGGCGGCGAGCAGCCGGGCCGCCCCGAGCCCGAGGAGCAGGAGAAGTAGCCATGGCGCGACTCGCCCAGACCGCCGGTCTGACCGACATCCAGCAGGAGATCCTCTCCACCGTCAGGGACTTCGTCGACAAGGAGATCCTCCCGGTCGCGACCGAGCTGGAGCACCGGGACGAGTACCCGCAAGCGATCGTGGACGGCCTGAGGGAACTGGGCCTGTTCGGGCTGATGATCCCCGAGGAGTACGGGGGCCTCGGCGAGTCGCTGCTCACCTACGCGCTGTGCGTGGAGGAGATCGCCCGGGGCTGGATGTCGGTGTCCGGGATCATCAACACCCACTTCATCGTCGCGTACATGCTCAAGCAGCACGGCACGCAGGAGCAGAAGGAGTACTTCCTGCCGAAGATGGCGGCCGGTGACATCCGGGGCGCCTTCTCGATGTCGGAGCCGGCGCTCGGCTCGGACGTGTCGGCGATCACGTCGAAGGCGGTCAAGGACGGCGACGAGTACGTGCTGACCGGCCAGAAGATGTGGCTGACCAACGGCGGCACGTCGTCGCTGGTGGCGGTCCTGGTGCGCAGTGACGAGGGTCACACCGACGCGGCCCCGCACAAGTCGATGACCACCTTCCTGGTGGAGAAGGAGCCCGGCTTCGGCGAGGTCCGGCCCGGCCTGACCATCCCGGGCAAGATCGAGAAGATGGGCTACAAGGGGGTCGACACCACCGAGCTCATCATGGACGGTCTGCGCATTCCGGCCGATCGGGTGCTCGGCGGGGTGACCGGCCGAGGTTTTTACCAAATGATGGACGGCGTGGAGGTGGGTCGCGTCAATGTGGCGGCGCGTGGCTGCGGCGTCGCACAGCGTGCCTTCGAGCTGGGCGTCCGCTACGCCCAGCAGCGTCACACTTTCGGCCGTCCGATCGCCCAGCACCAGGCGATCCAGTTCAAACTCGCGGAGATGGCCACCAAGGTGGAGGCCGCTCATGCGATGATGGTGAACGCGGCACGCAAAAAGGACTCCGGGGAACGAAACGACCTTGAGGCGGGGATGGCCAAGTACCTCGCCGCCGAGTACTGCAAGGAGGTCGTGGAGGACGCCTTCCGGATCCACGGCGGCTACGGCTTCTCCAAGGAGTACGAGATCGAGCGCCTCTACCGGGAGGCCCCGATGCTGCTCATCGGTGAAGGGACCGCCGAGATCCAGAAAATGATCATCGGCCGCAGGTTGCTCGAAGAGTATCGATTCCAGGGCTAGATGTCCGGATACGGGGTGTTTTCTTGGAGAAGAAGATCACACCCCGTAGGCGGTCTTCGGCCGCCGACTCGGCTTCCTGGCTTACCCAGTTGCGGCCCCGAGCCGCTACGATCGCCGGAAAGCCGCCGTCCCCCGTCAAAGCGCGGCATCATCCGCTACGAAGGTCATCCATGCCCCACAGCCAAACCTCTGCACCTCGCGACAGCCTGGCCGGCGTACGCCTCGCGCGCGGAGCATCGCCGTGGCTCCTCCCGACCGTGGCCACCGCGGCCCTCAGCCTGGCCCGGGCGCGCCGTTCCGGCGCCGCCAAGGCCATCGCCGTCCCCGCCACCGCGCTCGCGGCGGGGATGCTGTGGTTCTTCCGCGACCCCGAGCGCGAGATCGCCCAGGGCCGGGTCATCTCGCCCGCCGACGGCGTGGTGCAGAGCATCATGCCGTGGAAGGACGGCCGCACCCGCGTCGCGATCTTCATGAGCCCGCTCAACGTACACGTCAACCGCGCCCCGCTGGCCGGCACGGTGACCTCGGTGGAGCACATCCCCGGCGGCTTCGTTCCCGCTTTCAACAAGGAGAGCGAGAACAACGAGCGGGTCGTCTGGCACTTCGACACCGAGCTCGGTGACATCGAGATGATCCAGATCGCCGGTGCGGTGGCCCGCCGCATCGTTCCCTACGTGCCGGAGGGCACCAAGGTGGAGCAGGGCGAGCGGATCGGCCTGATCCGGTTCGGCTCGCGCGTCGACCTCTACCTGCCCGAGGGCGTGGAGGTCGCGGTGGAGGTCGGCCAGAAGACCGTGGCTGGGGTGACTCGCATTGACCGTGATTGATCCGGAGACCCAGGCGGGCTGGGTGCCCGAGGCCGCCGAGGCGGACGACGAGGAGGAGATGCCCCTCTCGCTCCGCCTGTCGATAGCGGACACCCTCACCCTGGGCAACGCCACCTGCGGCTTCATGGCGGTGTACTTCACCACCACCGGCATCCTGATCCCGCACCTGTCGGGCAGCCAGGAGACCGGCATGGCCCGGCACAGCGCGGCCACCGCGGTCATCCTGATGCTGTGCGCCGCGGTCTTCGACCTGTTCGACGGACTGGTGGCGCGCAAGCTGCGCAGCTCGCCGATGGGCGCGGAGCTGGACAACCTCTCCGACCTGATCAGCTTCGGGCTGGCCCCGGCGTACTTCGTCCTGGTGTACGGCATGGTCGCGGACGACGCCCACCAGCGGGTGGCGGCGGTCGGGGCGATCGTCGTCCTGCTGGCGGTGGTGCTGAGACTCGCCAGATTCTCCTGCGTCACGGTCAAGGACGGGACGTTCCAGGGCATGCCGTCGCCGTTCGGCGCGCTGACGGTCGTCTCCATCGTCCTGCTGGAGCTGCCCTTCGTGGCGACGGTCCTGGCGGTCCTCGGCACGGCCTGGCTGATGGTGAGCCGGGTGGAGTACCCCAAGCCGCGGGGCCGTCTCGCGGTGGCGATGCTCTCCTGGATCGTGCTGTCGATGGGCCTGCTGGCCGCCTGGGCCTTCGACGCCCCCAGCGGCCAGCTCCTGCTCCAGACCGGCTGCGCGCTGCAGCTCGTGATGGGCGCGGTGATCCCGCTGTTCGCCACGGCCCGCCGGGTGAACAACTTCCGCGACAACCGGCGCGAGGCGCGCGCCGCGCAGCTGCCGTAGCGCTCGGGCGCACACGAACAGGCGAAGGGCCCCGGACCGCACTCGGTCCGGGGCCCTTCGCCTGTGGCGCCCTGTCGTCTGCCCGCCTGGTCGCTTGGCCGCCTGCCCGCCCGGGCGGGCCCTGCGCGCCCGCCCGGCCGTCTCGGCCCGGGGAGGCGCGGGGCCGTCAGGGGCGCCCCGGCCCCGTACGGCTCCGCTCCCGGGCCCACAGCGGCTCCCGGTGGCGGCAGCCTCCGGGAGCCGGAACGGCGGGTCCGTCAGACCAGGAAGTCCCGCGCGATGTTCTCCGCGACCCGCTCCAGGATCGGGCCCGCCTCGGCGATGCACTTCTCCACGTCGGGCTCGATCTCCGTCAGCGGGTAGGCCCGGCGGATCCCGGCGCGGCCCAGCGTCTCCGCCGGGAGGGCCAGGCGCCCGCACACCGCGACGACCTCCTTGCCGGCGTTCCGCGCGGCGGCGGCGACACCCGCGGGCGCCTTGCCGTGCAGCGTCTGCTCGTCCAGCGAGCCCTCCCCGGTGATCACCAGGCCGGCGCGCTCCAGCGCCGGGGCGAAACCGAGGACGTCGAGCATCACCTCGATACCGGGGCGGAAGCGGGCGCCGAGCAGGAGGGCGCCGTAGCCGATGCCGCCCGCCGCGCCGGCGCCCGGCGAGGCGGCGTACTCGGCCGCCTTCGCGCCCACCGCCTCCTCCAGGACCTTCGCGTAGTGGGCGAGGGCCGCGTCCAGGGTCTCCACGTCGTCGGGCGAGGCGCCCTTCTGCGGGCCGTAGACCGCCGGGGCGCCCTTGGGACCGGTCAGCGGGTTGTCCACATCGCTCGCGAGCACCAGTTCGACGGAGGCGAGGCGGGGGTCCAGCCCGGACAGGTCGGCCGTGGCCAGCTCGGCCAGCCCCCCGCCGCCCGGTCCCACCGGCTTCCCGCCGGCGTCCAGGAACCGCGCGCCGAGCGCCGCCAGCATGCCGGCGCCGCCGTCCGTGGTGGCGCTGCCGCCGACCCCGAAGACGATGGTGCGGGCGCCCGCGTCGAGGGCGGCCCGCAGCAGCTCCCCGGAGCCGTGCGTGGACGCGGTCAGCGGGGCCAGGACACCGGCCGGCAGCCGCTGCAACCCGCTCGCCTCGGCCATCTCCACGACCGCGGTGTCCCCGCGCAGCGCGAACGCCGCCGTCACCTCGTCGCCCAGGGGCCCGGCGACCCGTACCTCCCGGCGTTCGAACCCGGCCGCGACCGCCGCGGCCACGGTCCCGTCGCCGCCGTCGGCCACCGGCAGGGCCTCGACCCGCACGCCGGGCACGACCCGGCGCAGCCCGGCCGTCACCCGCTCGGCGACCTCGACGGCCGTCAGCGACCCCTTGAACTTGTCCGCGGCGACGAGGACCCCGCGGGCCCCGTCCACTGCAGCGTCCGCCACTTGCTTTCCCCTCGCTCTCCGGGCCCCGCGTACATCCCCGTACGCCGAGGCCAGTCGCGCCGCTGTGACCTTAACCGGAGGACGCCCTCGCCGTCATGCCCCTGCCCAGCCCCTGGACCGTCCGGATGCGGGTACACCACCACCATGACCTCTGTGAGCGGACCGCCGCGGCTCGCCGACCGCGTCCTCGGCGGCTGGCTGGGCCGGATCGCGGGCAACATGCTCGGCAAGCCGGTGGAGCAGGGCGAGGTGTGGACGCGCGACCGCATCGACCGCTATCTGCGGCAGGCCGGCGCCCTCCCCCTGACCGACTATCTGCCCGAGCCGGCCGGCGAGAGCGACCGGCTGGCCCTGCGCCCGGAGTGGCGCGGCTGTGTGCGCGGCCGCGTCCATGGCAGCTGCCGCGACGACGACGTCGACTACGCCGTCCTCGGGCTGCACCTGCTGGAGACGCACGGCTTCGGGTTCACCACCGAGCAGGTCGGGGACCTGTGGCTGCTGCGGCTGCCGTACCTCCAGACGTTCACGGCGGAGCGGGCGGCGTACCGCAACCTCGCCAACGGCCTGAAACCGCCGCTGACCGCCACGTACGACAACCCGTACCAGGAGTGGATCGGCGCGCTGATCCGTGCCGACATCCACGGCTGGACCTGTCCCGGGGAGCCCGGCCGCGCCGCGCTGCTCGCCCGCCGGGACGCGGTGCTGTCGCACACCGGCAACGGCGTGTACGGCGCGATGTGGGCGGCGGCGCTGATCTCGGCGGCCTTCACCGCGCCGACCGTGCGCGCGGCGGTGGAGCAGGGGCTGGCCGTGATCCCGGCGAGCAGCCGCCTCGCGCGCACCGTGCGCCGGGTGGCCTCGCTCCACGACGCCCGGATGACGTGGGAGGAGACGCTCGCCACGGTGTCCGAGGAGACCGCCGGGCTCGGCTGGATCCACACGGTGCCCAACGCCGCCGTCCTCACCGCCGGGCTGCTCTACGGCGACGGGGACTTCACCCGCACCATCGCCCTGACCGTGCGCGGCGGGCTGGACACCGACTCCAACGGCGCGACGGCGGGCTCGGTCGCGGGGGTGTTCGGCGGCGCCTCGGCGATCCCCGCCCAGTGGACCGAACCGCTGCGGGACACGGTCCGCAGCGCCGTGTTCGGCTTCGACGGCGTACGGATCAGCGAGCTGGCGGAGCGGACGCTGCGGCTGGCCGGCGCCCCGGCCTGAAGGCGGACCGCGGCGCCGGCCGTGACGCCGGACGCCGCGGTGCCCGCCGGCTCAGCCCGTGCGCACCGGCTGACCGGCGACGACCGGGTGGTCCCGTTCGATCAGCCCGTGGGCGGAGGCGCCGCCGGGCGAGCCGAGCTCGTCGAAGAACTCGGCGTTCACCGCCTTGTACTGCGCCCACTCCTGCGGGGTGTCGTCCTCGTAGAAGATCGCCTCGACGGGGCAGACGGGCTCGCAGGCCCCGCAGTCGACGCACTCCTCGGGGTGGATGTACAGCGCCCGCTGCCCTTCGTAGATGCAGTCGACGGGGCACTCCTGGATGCACGCCTTGTCCTTGACGTCGACGCAGGGCTGGGCGATGACGTAGGTCATGGGACTCTCCTCGTGTTCTGCCGCGGTCGGGGGTGGGAGGAAGTGCGGGTGGCCGGTGCTCCGGGGCGGACCGGGCGGACGTGTGCGGACCCGCCGCCGGCGTGGGCCGCGCGGCGGGTCCTGCGCACGGCCCGGCCCGGCGTCGCCGGGGCCCGTGGCGCGGAACCCGGTGACGCCGGTCCGGACATTTCCGCCGTGGGCGGTCCCGGGACTGGCGGCCCCGGGACTGGCGGCCCCGAGTAGGACGGTCCCGGGGCGGGCGGTCGGTCTTCTCACCCGCCCGCCGCCGGCGCGCCCGCCGCGTCCGCCTCGTCCCGCGGCGTCTGCTCGGCGATCCTCAACGCCTCCTCGATCAGCGTCTCGACGATCTTGGACTCGGGGACGGTCTTGACGACCTCGCCCTTGACGAAGATCTGGCCCTTGCCGTTGCCGGAGGCCACCCCGAGGTCGGCCTCGCGGGCCTCGCCGGGGCCGTTGACCACGCAGCCCATCACGGCGACGCGCAGCGGCACCTCCATCCCCTCCAGACCGGCCGTCACCTCCTCGGCCAGCTTGTAGACGTCGACTTGAGCCCGGCCACAGGACGGGCAGGACACGATCTCCAGGCCGCGCCGGCGCAGGCCCAGCGACTGGAGGATCTGGAGGCCGACCTTGACCTCCTCCACCGGCGGGGCGCTCAGCGAGACGCGGATGGTGTCGCCGATGC
>NZ_WYCT01000022.1 GCF_011008945.1 Streptomyces harenosi | reverse complement strand
GAGACACCGCAACGCCCCCACCGACCGCGCCGACACCACCACCGGCACCACCGGCATCGCAGGCATCACCGGCTTGGCCGATTCCGCCGATTCCGTCGCCTCTGCCGGTCCGGCCGATCCTGCCGACCCGGTCGGTTCGGCCGACGCGGCGGGCGCCGTCCGTACCGGCTCGTCCGCCGGGGCCTGCTCCAGGACCAGATGGGCGTTGGTGCCGCTGATCCCGAAGGAGGAGACCGCCGCCCGTCTCGGCCGGCCGGTCTCGGGCCAGGAACGCGTCTCGGTCACCAGTTCCACCGACCCCGCCGACCAGTCCACCGCGGGCGTCGGCTCGTCCACGTGCAAGGTCTTGGGAACCACCCCGTGCCGCATCGCCATGACCAGCTTGATCACACCGGCCACCCCCGCCGCGGCCTGGGTGTGCCCGATGTTCGACTTCAGCGACCCCAGCAGCAGCGGCCGCCCCTCCGGCCGCGACTGCCCGTACGTCGCCAGCAGCGCCTGCGCCTCGATCGGATCGCCCAGCCGCGTGCCCGTGCCGTGGCCTTCCACCACGTCGATGTCGGCGGGGGAGAGCCCGGCGCCGGCGAGCGCCTGGCGGATCACCCGCTGCTGCGACGGCCCGTTCGGCGCGGTCAGGCCGTTGGAGGCGCCGTCGGAGTTGACCGCGCTGCCCCGGATCACCGCCAGCACCGGCAGCCCCCGGCGACGCGCCTCCGACAGCCGCGCCAGCACCAGGACGCCGACGCCCTCCGAGAAGCCGGTGCCGTCCGCGCCGGCGGCGAACGCCTTGCAGCGGCCGTCCGGGGCCAGCCCGCGCTGCCGGGAGAACTCCACGAACACGCTGGGGCCGGACATCACGGTGGCGCCGCCCGCCAGCGCGATGTCGCACTCCCCGCTCCGCAGCGACTGCTCCGCGAGGTGGAGGGAGACCAGCGACGAGGAGCACGCCGTGTCCAGGGTCACCGCCGGTCCCAGCAGTCCCAGCACATAGGCGATCCGGCCCGAGGCGACACTGGTGGTGCCGCCGGTGAGGACGAAGCCCTCCAGCTCCTCGGGCGTCTCCCCGGCCCGCGGCATGTACTCCTGCGGGATCACGCCGACGAAGACGCCGGCCGAGCTGCCCCGCAGCGACGCCGGGTCGATGCGGGCGCTCTCCAGCGCCTCCCAGGAGGCTTCCAGCAGCAGCCGCTGCTGCGGGTCCATCGCCAGCGCCTCCCGCGGCGAGATCCCGAAGAACTCGGCGTCGAAGTGGCCGGCGTCCGGCAGGAAGCCGCCGCGCGTGAGGTAGGTGGTGCCCGGCGTGGCGGGGTCCGGGTCGGACAGCCGGTCGAGGTCCCAGCCGCGGTCGGCGGGGAAGTCCGTGAGGGCTTCACGGCCGTCGCGGACCAGCTCCCACAGCCCCTCGGGGGTGCCGCCGCCGGGGAAGCGGCCGGCCATGCCGACGATCGCGATCGGTTCCCGGGCGACGGCCTCGGCGTCGCGCAGCTCGCGCTGGGTGCGCTGCAGGTCCTGCGTGACCCGCCTCAGATACTCTCGAAGTTTCTGCTCGTTGGACATCCCGGGCAACCCCCCGCTCGTTCGGACAGGCGAGATCACGCGATATCGAGTTCGCCGTCGATGAAGTCGAAAAGCTCGTCGTCGGAGGCCGCGGTCAGGTCCCGCTCCTCCCCTGCGCCGGCGGGCCCCCCGAGCCGGCGCAGCACCTCCTGCAGCCGCTGGGCGAGCGCGCTCCGCTCCTGCTCGCCGAG
Source organism: Streptomyces harenosi (assembly GCF_011008945.1). Classification (GTDB taxonomy): domain Bacteria; phylum Actinomycetota; class Actinomycetes; order Streptomycetales; family Streptomycetaceae; genus Streptomyces; species Streptomyces harenosi. The sequence goes on along the minus strand of NZ_WYCT01000022.1, from coordinate 40,000 downwards.
GTCCGCCACGGCGAGCCGCTCCAGTTCGGTCACCACCGACCGCACGGTCGTCTCCTCGGTGGGGACGAGCAGTTCGTCCAGGAACCCGGCGAGCTCGGCCGGTGTCGGATGGTCGAACACGACCGTCGGCGGCAGCCGCAGCCCCGTGCCGCCGCCCAGCCGGTTGCGCAGTTCCACCGCGGTCAGCGAGTCGAAGCCCAGCTCCTTGAAGGCACTGTCGGCGCCGACCGCCGTGGCCGTGGGGTGCCCGAGCACGACCGCCGCGGACTCCCGGACCAGTTCCAGCAGCTCCGCGCGCCGCTGCGGCGCGGGCAGCCCGGTCAGCCGGTCCGCCTGCGTCGCGGCGGCGGCCGGTGCCGCGACCCGTCGCCGGGCCGGTGCGGCCGGGTCCAGCGCGGACAGCAGCTCGGGCACCGGCCGGCCGCTCCCGCGCAGCCGGGCCACGTCGACGGGGACCGCCAGCGCCACCGGGCGGTGCAGGCCGAGGGCGGCGTCGAACAGGGCCAGGCCCATCTCGTCGGTGAGCGCGCCCAGCCCCATCGCGGCCAGCCGCTGCCGGTCCGTCTCGCTCAGGTGGCCGGTCATCGCGCTCTCCCGCGCCCACAGCCCCCAGGCGATCGACGTGCCCGGCAGCCCCTGCCCGCACCGGTGCTCGGCGAGGCCGTCGAGGTACGCGTTGGCCGCGGCGTACCCGCCCTGACCCGCGTTGCCCAGCATCCCGGCGGCCGAGGAGAACAGCACGAACAGGGAGAGGTCGTGGTCCCGCGTCAGCTCGTGCAGGTGCCACGCCGACCGGGCCTTCGTCCGCAGCGCGGTGTCGAGGTCCTGTCGTGTCAGGGCCTCCAGCACGCCGTCGGAGAGCGCCCCGGCGGCGTGCACCACCCCGGTGAGCCGGTGGGCGGAGCGGACCAGTCGCGCCACGGCCTCCCGGTCGGTGACGTCGCAGGCCACCACGGTCGCCTCGGCGCCCGCCGCGCGCAGGTCGGCGACGAGTTCGGCCGCTCCCTCGGCCCCAGGGCCGCTCCGGCTCGCCAGCAGCAGCCGCCGTACGCCGTGTTCGGTGGCCAGGTGCCGGGCGACGAGGCCGCCGAGCAGGCCGGTGCCGCCGGTGACCAGCACGGTGCCGTCGGGATCGAGCGGCGCGGGCAGCGTCAGGACGATCTTGCCGATGTGCCGTGCCTGGCCGAGGTACCGGAACGCCTCCGGCGCGCGGTGCACGGCGAAGGTGGTGAGCGGCGCCGGACGCAGCGCGCCCTCGTCGAACAGGACGCGGATCTCCTCCAGCATCTCGCCGATGCGCTCGAAGCCGGCCTCCATCACGTCGAACGCCCGGTACCGCACGCCGGGGCGGCTCGCCGCGATCTCCTGCGGGTCGCGGATGTCGGTCTTGCCCATCTCGATGAACCGCCCGCCGCGCGGCAGCAGGGCCAGCGACTCCTCGACGTGTTCGTGCGCCAGCGAGTTGAGCACCACGTCCACCCCGCGGCCGCCGGTGGCGTTCCCGAAGCGGGCGGCGTAGCCGAGACTGCGGGAGTCGGCGAGGTGGTCGTCGTCGAAGCCCCAGGCGCGCAGCACCTCCCGTTTGCCCGAGCCGGCGGTGGCGAACACCTCGGCGCCCCAGTGCCGGGCGAGCTGGAAGGCCGCGAACCCCACACCGCCGGTCGCGGCGTGCAGCAGCAGCGACTCGCCCGCCCGGAGCCCGGCCAGGTCCGCCAGGCCGTAGTAGGCCGTCAGGTAGACCACCGGCACGCCGGCGGCCTGCGCGAACGACATGCGCTTCGGCATCGGGACGACGAGCCGGGCATCGGTGATCGTGACCGAGGCCAGACCCCCGGTGAACAGGCCCATCACCCGGTCGCCGGGAGCCACCGCGGTGACCTGCGCACCGGTCTCCAGCACGATGCCCGCGCCCTCGCCCAGCGAGGACCATCCGTCCGGCGCCACCATGCCGAGCTCCAGCAGCACGGCCTTGAAGTTCAGGCCGCCCGCCCGTACCGCGATCCGCACCTCGCCCGGCTCCAGCGGACGCAGTGTCTCGGGGCAGGGAGTGAGCGAGAGCCCGTCGAGGTCGCCGCGGTAGGTCAGGGAGAGCCGCCAGGGCTGGTCCGGCGGCGCCGTCAGCGGCGGGGACGCCGCGGCGCGGACGAGCCGCGGCACGGCGCCCCGGCCGCCTCGCAGGGCCAGTTCCGGGTGACCGGCGGCCATCGCGGCGGGCAGCGCGCGCCGGGTGTGCGGATGGTCGTCGGCGTCGATGTGGCGGAGCCGGCCGGGGTGCTCGGTGCGCGCGGTGCGCAGCAGGCCGGCCACCGCGCGGTGGGCGAGTTCGTCCGCGCGGGTGAGGACGACGAGCGGGACGCCGGCGGCTTCCGGCGCCGCGAGCCAGGTGCGCACCACCTCCAGCGTCCGGGCGACGACCTCCTCCACCTCGCCGGTGGGGCAGGCCCACAGGGCGGCCGTCGCCGGCCGCGGTGAGGCCGGGCCGGGGCGGCCGTCCGCCGGGAGCGTGACCCAGTCCGGTTCGGCGGGCGGGTCCGGCAGTTCCACCGGCATCAGGTCCAGGCCGAACAGGGCGGAGGCGTCCACGCGCGGCCGCCCGAGCGTGCCCGCCTCCAGCGGACGCAGCGCCAGCTCGCGCACCGAGGCCACCGCCTGCCCGGTCTCGTCGGCCACGAGCAGGGCGAAGGAGTCCGGCCCGGCCGGGGACAGGCGCACCCGGGCCGCCCTGGCGCCGGTGGCGTACACGTGCACGCCGCTCCAGCCGAAGGGAACGCGTACGCCGTCCGTCCCGGCCAGGCCGGCCGGGTGCAGCGACGCGTCCAGCAGCGCGGGGTGCAGTCCGTAGCCCGAGACGTCGAGTGTGTCGGGCAGTTCGACCGACGCGTACAGCACCTCGCCGTCCCGCCAGGCGGCGCGCACGCCGCGGAAGGCCGGGCCGTAGCCGTAGCCGCGGTCGGCCAGCGACTCGTAGAACCCGGTCACCGGCACGGCGACGGCGCCCGCCGGCGGCCAGGAGGCCAGGTCGCCGGGGTCGGTCGGGGGCTTGGCGGTCAGCAGGCCCTCGGCGTGCCGGGTCCAGTCCTCCTGACCGCTCGGGCTGGTGTGGATGCTCACCGGCCGCTCGTCACCGGCGGGCGGACCGAGCAGGAGCTGCACGTCCAGGTCGGTGTGGAGGACGGCCGGCTCCCGCAGGGTCAGTTCGGCCAGATGACCGCATCCGGCCCGGTCCCCGGCGTGCAGGGCCAGCTCGGCCAGCGCCGCGCCGGGCAGCAGCACGGCGTCGCCGAGCCGGTGGTCTTCCAGCCAGGGGTGAGCGGCGCGCGACAGCCGCCCGGTGAGGACGAGCGTGTCCCCCTCCGCCGTGCGCAGCGCCGCGCCGAGCAGTGGATGGTCCGCCGGCCGCAGGCCGAGGGCCGCGGTGTCACCGGCCCCGGCGGCCTCCCGGAGCCAGTAGCGCCGGCGCTGGAACGGGTAGGTCGGCAGCTCCGCCGTGGCGGGCGCGACGCGCCAGTCGACGTCGACCCCGTGCACCTGGGCCCTGGCCAGCGCGGCGCGGAACCGGGCCGGGCCGCCGTCGTCCCGGCGCAGCGACTCCAGCACCAGCGCGTCGGGCGCCTCGGCCTCCTCGGCCGTCTCGCCGATCGCGGTCGTGAGCACGGGGTGCGCGCTGACCTCGACGAAGACCCGGTGCCCCTGGTCGAGCAGCGCGCGGGTGCCCGCGGCGAAGCCGACGGTGCGGCGCAGGTTGCGGAACCAGTACCCGGCGTCCAGTTCCTCCCCGTCCACCACCTGGCCGGTGACCGTGGAGTGGAAGGGGATACGGGTGGGCCGGGGCCGGAGGCCGGACAGCGCCGCGTGGATCTCCTCCCGCAGCGTCTCGACGGGCGCGGCGTGCGAGGCGTAGTCCACGGGGATGGTGCGGGCGCGGACGCCGTCGGCCTCGCAGGCGGCGACGAGGTCGGCCAGCTCGGCGGGCGTGCCCGCGACGACCGTGCCGCTGGGCCCGTTGACCGCGGCGATCTCCAGCGCTCCGGCGTACCGCTCGATCCGGCGCGCCGCCTCGGCCGCCGGGAGCTGGACGGACGCCATGCCGCCGGTGCCGGACAGCCGGGTGATGGCCTTGCTGCGCAGGGCGACCACGGCCGCGGAGTCGGCCAGGGAGAGCGCGCCGGCGACGTGGGCGGCGGCGATCTCGCCCTGGGAGTGGCCGATCACCGCGTCCGGGGCCACGCCGTGGTGACGCCACAGCGCGGCGAGCGAGATCATGACGGCCCACAGGGCGGGCTGGACCACGTCGACCTCGTCCAGGGGCCCGGCGAGCGCGTCGAGCAGGTTCCAGTCGACGTGGGACGCGAGGGCCTGCGCGCAGGCGTCCGTCTGGGCGCGGAAGACGTCCGAGGCGTGATAGAGCTCCAGGGCCATCCCGGACCACTGCGATCCCTGGCCGGGGAAGACGAAGACCGTCCCGCCGCGCGGCTGCGCCGTGCCGAGCAGCACGTCGGGGCTGGGCCGTCCCTCGGCCAGGGCTCGCAGCCCCGCGAGCGGGTCCGCGCCGGTCACGGCCGCGCGGTGGGCCAGCCGGGGCGCGCGGGTGGCCAGCGCGCGGGCCACGGGCTCGTCCGGGCGGGCCGTGAGGTGGGCGTGCAGTTGTTCCGCCCGGGCGGCGAGCGCCGCGGCGCAGGAGGCGGACAGCAACAGCGGCGGCGTGGGGCCGGGCTGCGGTTCCGGCTCGGGCCGCGGGTCCGGCGGGGCCTGCTCGATGATGACGTGCGCGTTGGTGCCGCTGATGCCGAAGGCCGACACCGCGGCGCGGCGCGGCCGGCCGGTCTCGGGCCAGGGGCGTGCCTCGGTCAGCAGTTCCACCGCGCCGGACGACCAGTCGACGGCGGGCGTCGGCTCCTGGACGTGCAGCGTCTTCGGCAGCGTCCCGTGCCGCAGGGCCAGCACCATCTTGATCACGCCGCCGACTCCGGCGGCGGCCTGGGCGTGCCCGATGTTGGACTTGAGCGACCCGAGCCACAGCGGCCGCCCGGGCGGCCGGCCCTGGCCGTAGGTGGCCAGCAGCGCCTGTGCCTCGATCGGGTCGCCGAGCCGGGTGCCGGTGCCGTGCGCGTCGACGGCGTCCACCTCGGAGGGGTCGAGGCCCGCGTCGGCCAGCGCCCGGCGGATGACGCGCTGCTGGGAGGGTCCGTTGGGCGCGGTCAGGCCGTTGGAGGCGCCGTCGGAGTTGACCGCGCTGCCGCGCAGGACGGCGAGCACAGGGTGCCCGAGCCGGCGGGCGTCGGAGAGCCGTTCCAGCACCAGCATGCCGGCGCCCTCGGACCATCCGGTGCCGTCCGCCGCCGCGGAGAACGCCTTGCACCGGCCGTCCTCGGCCAGCCCGCGCTGGCGGGAGAACTCCACGAACGTGTCGAGGGTGGCCATGACCGCCGCTCCGCCGGCCAGCGCCAGCGAGCACTCCCCGCCCCGCAGGGCGCGGATCGCCAGGTGCGCCGTCACCAGGGAGGAGGAGCAGGCGGTGTCGACGGTCAGCGTCGGCCCCTCCAGGCCGAGCAGGTAGGCGATGCGGCCGGAGGCCACGCTGGCGGCGCTGCCGGTCCCGCCGAACCCCTCGCCGCCCTGCCCGGACTCCTGCGCGCCGAGCCCGTAGCGCTGGCCGCCGTGGCCCATCAGCCCGACGTAGACGCCGGTGTCGCTGCCCCGCAGCGACTGCGGGTCCACGCCGGTCCGTTCCAGCGCCTCCCACGACGTCTCCAGGAGGAGCCGCTGCTGGGGGTCCATCGCCAGCGCCTCGCGCGGCGAGATCCCGAAGAACTCGGCGTCGAACTCGGCCGCGTCGTACAGGAACCCGCCGCCCCGGGCGTAGAAGCGGCCCGGCGCGCCCGGCTCCGGGTCGTACCGGCCGTCGATGTCCCAGCCCCGGTCGGTGGGGAACGCGCCGACGGCGTCGCGGCCGCCGGCCACCAGCTCCCACAGCCCGTCGGGCGAGCCGACCCCTCCCGGGAAGCGGCAGGCCATCCCGACGATCGCGATCGGCTCGGCCGCCGCCCGCTCCAGCTCCCGCAGGCGCTCACGCGTGTCCTGCAGCTCCCCGACGGCCTGCTTGAGGTAGTTCCGCAGTCGGCCCTCGTTCTCCATCGTCTCGTCACTCCTCCGGCCGGTTCTCAACGGGGCCAGTTAACGTCGCGGGGGCGGTGGGCAGCCGGGTTCCAGAACCCCAGACCGGGCCGTGAATCTGGCCTCCCGGACCAACCGGGGGCCGGGGCTCAGCCGGCGGCATGGCAGAGCCTGGGCAGGCCGTGCCCCCCGGGCGCTTCGGCGGGCGGGTCGAGTGCCACCGGCTCCAGCGTCATCCTGCTGGCGTGCCGCTGGGCGGCGCCCCATCCCGGGCGCCGGCGGAACAGTTCGGGCCGGGCCGCGGCGACCACCAGCAGCGGCATCGGCGCCGGCGGGTCCAGCAGCTCCTCGACGAGGTCCAGGACCGCGTTGTCGGCCCGGTGCAGGTCGTCGGCGAAGACGACGAGCGGGCGGTGCTCGGTGAGCCCGGCCAGGTCGGGTGTGGTCACCGGCCCGCCGGGGCCCAGCCGTACGGTGGCCGCGTCCTCGACCCGGCGTTCGAACTCCGCGAGCAGCGGTGACTTTCCGATCCCCGGGGCGCCCAGTACCAGGACCAGGTGCGGCCGGGACCGGTGGCGCACCCGTTCCAGCAGGCTGCTCAGGACGTCCAGCTCGGGTCCGCGGTCCAGGAGCTCGGCCGGCGCCGACGGGCGGCGGCAGCGCCCCTGGACCGTCCACCGCCGGCGTGGGCCGCCGTCCCGGCCGTACCGGATCGCCGCGCGGGTCAGCGTCCTGGTGCGGTCGCACACCACGATCTCCCTGTCCTCGGCGAGCTGGAGCAGCCACTCGCAGTCGGCGAGCAGCGCCCCGTCGACCGGCAGCGGCTCCAGGAACGACTCGCGGGGACGGACGGGTATCTCCCCCGTGGACACGGCCATCCGCAGCACCGGCCGCTCGCCGTCCGGCGGGCCCGCGATCCGCCGCCGCAGCGACATCGCGGCGTGGACCGCCCGCTCCGCGGTCCGGTCGGCAGCGTCCTGCCGCGGCGCGACGGGCCGGAAGAGGGCGAGGGTGACCGAGCCGGTGGAGCCGGCGACCCTGCCGCCGAACCGCTCCACCTCCTCGCGCACGGTCGTCGCGGTGCGTTCCAGGGCCTCGCCGACGTCGCTGACCCGGCCGCCGCCGAAGTCGGCGCGGATCAGTACGGCGCTGACCCTGCTGCGGCCGCCGGCGGCGGCCGGGGGGACGAGCTGGACGGCCCGGGGCACCGGGCGCACGCGGTGCTCCGCCGCCGGGCGGCCCCCCGAGATCACCACCGGCCGTCCCGGTGCGGCGGGTGCCGCGATCGACGGGTCGTGCACCAGGATGGCGTGCTGGAGCAGCCGCAGCTCCCGGCCGGGTTCCAGGCCGAGCTGCTCGGCCAGCCTGGACCGCACCCGGCGGTAGACGGCGAGGGCGTCCGCCTGCCGGCCGCTGCGGTAGAGCGCGAGCATGAGCTGCTGGCACGCGCGTTCCCGCAGCGGCTCGGCCGCGACCATGGCCTCCAGCTCGCCGAGGACGGCCTGGTGGCGGCCGTTGGCCAGCTCGGCCTCGTAGTAGTCCTCCATCACGTCCAGCCGGGCGTTCTGCAGCGCGGTCAGCTCCGGCCAGGAGTGCCCGCTCTCCACCAGGTCGGCCAGGGCCCGCCCGCGCCACAGCGAGAGCACCTCGCGCAGGGTGGCCGCCGCGGCGGCGGGGCGGCCGGCCGCCAGTTCCCCGCGCCCGGTCCGCGCCAGGCGGTGGAAGCGGAACATGTCGACCTGTTCCGGGTCGACCTGGAGCTGGTAGCCGTGCGCACACGTCAGCAGGGCCGGCGGGCGGACGTCGCCGCGCGTGTGCTCGGCGAACATGACGCGCAGGCCGCGCACCGCGTTCTGCAGGATCTTGCGCGCCGTCGTCGGCGTCTCCTCGATGTCCCACAGTGCGTCGAGGAGTTTGCTGGTCGCCACCTCCCGGTTGGCGTTGAGCAGCAGCAGGCCGAGTGTGGCCCGCCGCCGGTCGCCGCCGAGCGCGACCGGTCTCTCGTCGTCCATCAGGCGCAGTGGGCCAAGAACCAAGAACTGCAAGGAATCCCCCGAAGATCGTTCGTGTGGTGCGTCAACCGCGCGGCCGCTCCCCGCCTACCGCCATGGCGTGCGCGGCCCGCCGGCGAGCGGCTCGGGGGCGATGACGCGCATGGTCGCCGGCGGGTCCTGGCGGACCGGTTCCAGATGCAGGCACTCGGTTCCCTCGGGCGGCGAGAAGGAGGCGAGGCAGTCGCACCGCGCGGTGGTGAATCCCGCGAACCGGTAGGCCACCTCCATCATCCGGTTGCGGTCGGTGCGCCGGAAGTCGGCGGCCAGGTGCACACCGGCGCGGGCGGCGGCGTCGGTGAGCCACCGCAGCAGCACCGCGCCCGCGCCGAACGAGACGACCCGGCAGGAGGTCGCCAGCAGCTTGATGCGCCAGGCCCGCGGTGTCTTCTCGATCAGGATCACGCCGACCGCGCCGTGCGGGCCGAAGCGGTCGGTCATCGAGACCACCAGCACCTCGTGGTCCGCGTCGGACAGCAGCGAGCGCAGCGCGGCGTCGGAGTAGTGCACGCCGGTGGCGTTCATCTGGCTGGTCCGCAGGGTGAGTTCCTCGACCCGTGTGATCTCCTCGTCCCTGGCCTTGCCGATGCGCATCTCCAGGCCGAGCGAGCGCAGGAAGTCCTCGTCGGCGCCCTGGTACTTCTCCCGCTCCTGGTCCCGCTCGAACCCGGCCTGGTACATCCGGCGGCGACGTCGCGCGTCGACGGTGACCACCGGGGGGCTGAACTCGGGCAGGCCGAGCAGCGTTGCGGCCTGCTCGGCCGGGTAGCAGCGGACGTCCGGCAGGTGGTACGCGACCTCGGCGCGCTCGGTCGGCAGGTCGTCGATGAACGCGAGCGTCCGCAGCGAGAAGTTCAGCCGCTCGGCGATCCGGCGCACCGACTCCGACTTCGGGCCCCAGCCGATGTGCGGCAGGACGACGTACTCGGCCAGGCCCAGCTCCTCCAGGCGCGCCCACGCCTCGTCGTGGTCGTTGCGGCTCGCCACGGCCTGCAGCACTCCACGCGCGTCGAGTTCCATGACGACCTTGCGGACCGCGTCGTCGACCTCGACGTGGCCGTCCTCGACGAGCGTGCCCTTCCACAGGGTGTTGTCGAGATCCCAGACCAGGCACTTCACGATCGGTTGTGCTTCGGACATGTCAGCTCCCCCTTGGTGCGGCCGGTCAGCGCGCCGACGAGGCGGCGTGCTCGGCGAGCATCAGCTGGCAGATCTCGTTGCTGCCCTCGATGACTTCCATCAACTTCGCGTCGCGGTACGCCCGCTCCACCACGTGTCCGCCCGCCGCTCCGGCGGAGGCGAGCACCTGCACCGCCGACGCCGCGCCGCGCGCCGCGTTCCCGGCCGCCACGTGCTTGGCGAGGACCGACGCCGGCACCTGCTCCGGCGAACCGCTGTCCCAGCTCCGGCTCGCCCGTTCGCAGGCGAACGTCGCCGTGCGTTCCGCGGCGTACAGCTCGGCCAGGTGCCGGGCGACGAGCTGGTGGCGCAGCAGGGGCTTGCCGAACTGCTCGCGCTGTGCGGCGTGCCGGGCGACGGCGGTGAGACAGGCGCGGAGGATGCCGACGCATCCCCAGGCCACCGAGAGCCGGCCGTAGGTCAGCGCGATGGTGGTCAGCATGGCCAGCGGCTGACCGGCCACCGCGAGCAGGTTCTCCTCGGGCAGCCGTACGTGGTCGAGCACCACCGTGGCGTGTCCGGCCGCGCGGCACCCGAGCGGCTCGGGCACCCGGGTCACCCGGACGCCGGGAGCCGAGGCGGGCACCAGGGCGACGGCGCCGCCGCTTCCGTGACGGCCGAAGACGACGATGAGGTCGGCGTAGCCGGCGACCGTGATCCACGTCTTGGTGCCGTCGACGACGATGCCGCCGCCCTCGCGGCGGATCTCGGTGGTCATGGCGGCCAGGTCGCTGCCGGCGCCCGGCTCGCTGAACGCCACCGCGGCCAGGTCCCCGCCGGTGAGCCGGCCGATGTGCCGGGCCCGCTGCGCCGGGTCGCCGAACCGCTGGATCGTCCACGCGGCCATCCCCTGGGAGGTCATCACGCTCCGCAGGGAGCTGCACAGGGTGCCGGTGTGCGCGGTGAGCGCCCCGTTGTCCGTCCCGGACAGGCCCAGGCCGCCGAACTCGGGGGCGGCCTCGGCGCACAGCACACCCTTGGCGCCCAGCCCCCGCAGGACGCCGGCGGGTATCTCGCCCGCCACGTCCCACTCACCCGCCGCGTCGGCGACCGTCTCGGTCACCAGCGCGGTCAGGGCCTCAAGCACCGTCACCGCCGCTGCGCAGCCGCGTCACCAGCGAGCTCATGGCGCGCACGGTACGGAAGTTGTCCATGGCGAGGTCCGGGCCCTCCACCGCGACCTGGAACGTGCTCTCCACGAACACCACCAGCTCCATCGCGAAGAGCGAGGAGACCGCGCCCGAGGTGAACAGGTCCTCCTCCGGCTCCCAGGTCAGTTTGGTCTTCGCCGCCAGGAACGCGCCGATGCGCTGTTCGATGGCGGCGACCGGCAGTTCGGTCGTCGAGTCCGTCATGAGAAGTCCCTTCGTGACTGCACCGTGTCGTTCTTGCGCGCCAGCGTGATCCCGTCCGCCATGACGAGCAGGGACAGCTCCACCCTGCGGTCGGCCAGGAGCGAGGCGTTGAGTTCGCGGATGGCCTCGGTGTCGGGGTCGGTCGCCTCCGGGTCTGCGACCCGCCCGAAGTAGAGCGTGTTGTCCAGCACGGCCAGGCCACCGGGCCGCAGATGGGTCAGCGCCGCCTCGTAGTAGCGGGCGTAGCTGGTCTTGTCGGCGTCGATGAAGACCAGGTCGAAGGTCTCGGCCCCGTTCTCGGCGAGCAACGTGGCCATGGTCTCCGCGCCGTCCCCGAGCCGCAGCTCGATCCGGTCGCGGACCCCGGCGCGCTCCCAGTACCGCTGCGCGACCTTCGTCCAGCGCTCGCTGACGTCACAGGTGACGATACGCCCGCCGGGGGGCAGCGACCGCGCCATGCACAGCGTGCTGTAACCGGTGAAGGTGCCGATCTCCAGCACCCGGGTGGCCCCGGTCAGCCCGACCAGCATGGCGAGCAGCTGTCCCTCCTCGGGCATGGTCACCATGGCGTTCATGGCCGGCATGAACGCCGTCTCGGCGACCAGGTCGCGGAGGATCTCGTCGTCCCGCAGGGACACCGACCGCACGTAGTCGAGCAGCCGCTCGCTCAGCTCCACCTGGCCGGCCATCAGCGCACGCCGTAGTCGTAGAAGCCGCGTCCGGTCTTGCGCCCGTGGTCGCCCTCGGCGACCTTGCGCAGCAGCAGCTCGCTCGGGCGGTAGCTGTCGTCCCCGGTGCGCTCGTGCAGCACCGTCAGCGAGTCGACGAGGTTGTCGATCCCGATCAGGTCGGCCGTCCTCAGCGGGCCCGTGGGATGCCCGAGGCAGCCCTCCATCAGGGCGTCGACGTCCTCGACGGTGGCCCGGCCCTCCTCGACCACGTTGGCCGCGTCGTTGATCATGCGGTGCAGCACCCGGCTGGTGACGAAGCCGGGGCCGTCGCCGACCACGATCCCCTTCCTGCCCAGCGTGGACAGCAGGGCTTCGACGGCCGTCATGGCGCGCTCGCCGGTGCGCGGCCCGCGCACCACCTCCAGGGTGCCGATCAGGTAGGGCGGGTTCATGAAGTGGACGCCGACCAGGTCCTCGGGTCCGGGTACCTGCCCGGCGAGCTCGTCGACGGGGATGGACGAGGTGTTGGTGACGCGCAGCGTCCCCGGCGCCACCACGGAGGCGATCTCGCGGTGCACCTTGGCCTTGAGCTCCGCGGCCTCGGTGATCGCCTCGATCACCCAGGCGGCGTCCCCCACCGCCGCCGCGGACTCGGCGAGCCGCAGCTCACCGGCCGGTCCGGTGCGCGGCAGCGCTCCCGTCAGGTGCGCGAGCCGCAGTTCGTCCCGCACCCGGCGGCGTGCCGTGCCCAGCCGCGCCTGGTCCACGTCCACGAGCGTGACCGGCACTCCGCGCCCGATGGCGAGGGCCGCGATGCCGATGCCCATCACTCCCGCGCCGAACACCGCGAGCCACGGTGCCCCCCTGTTCTCCGTCATCGCTCCCCCGCACCTGCCTCTGCCGCATCGGCGAGGGGCGGGTACGGCCCCCAGCCGACGGCACCAACCACGAAACCGCGCATGACCACCTCAGCTTGACGTTGGAAATGACACCCGGAAAGCACGTTGCCCGAAATCGAGAAAGTCGCGCTCGATGTGCGCGAGAGGAAAAGGTGGCCCGTCGGTTCCGAGTCACATGTGCCGTGACGTCGACAGTAAGACCATCGCCTGTGATGAATTACCGGACGTCCGATCGGTAAGAAATAGCTGGAAACAAATGCGCGCCTTCACTCCGGGCGCGACTCACCTCGCCGCCGTGGCCCCACGAACGCAGCACGCACTACTTCGGCTGACCGGCGGTGCGAGGTGAGAAAACATGGAAACGGCCCCCGATGGCGTGCAGTGAACAACTCTGCGGTTGCGCTGTGGCAACAGCCCAGAGGATGTAGCAGAACGCCTGCCGGACTCCACCCCGCCATCCGCTCATCAAGCTGCACTTCCACTTGAGGAAGCTCGCTCGAGGGGTCCTCGACCGGCGCTCGGGGGAACACTGGCAGGGGGCGGCCGGCCCCGGAGCGGGCGCGCGCCGCGGGGCCGGGGGGCGGACGCCGCCCCCCGGCGGCCTGCCGGACCACCGGTACCGGCCGGCGTTACACGTCCTCCTCCAGGTCGGCCTCCTTGACCAGGTAGCCGAACTGGAACCGGCTCGTCGCACCGAACATCTGCATGACCTGCCCGATGTGCTTGCGACAGGTGCGGACCGACATGCCGAGGCGCCGGGCGATGGCCTCGTCCTTGGCTCCGGAGATCAGCATCTTGACGATCTCCTTCTTCATGTCCTCGCTGACGGCGTCGATCTCGGCCCGCCCGGTGTCGAACTTCTTGGCGGTCGCCCAGACGTGCTCGAAGCAGGAGTAGAGGAAGTCGATGAGCGAGCGCTCCTGGACGACCACGGCACCGCCGTCCTCGTCGCTCGACGGAATGAACGCCGACGTGCGGTCGAAGATGATGATCCGGCCGAGGAGCGCCCCCGCCGTCCGTGTCTCGGCACCGGAGTCGATCAGCTTCTCCGCGTGCTCGCGGATCGGAGTGTCGAACCGCGCGGTGTGCTGGTAAAGGGCGCGCAGGCGCACGCCCCGGCTCAGCATCTGGAAGTCCCGGGCCTGCGTCTCGGCCCAGTCACCGGCCGACTGCCCGCTGTCGGGGCGCATGCAGACCACCTCGTGGGAACAGCCGGCCGCCGCCTCGGCCAGCAGCGATCTGACCACCGCGGGGACTTTCACGATCTCGAAGGAGTTGCTGTACTGACTGGCGAACCTGCTCGACCGGAAGACCAGGGAGAGGCGCGCGAGGTCGTTCCGGAGCTGGCCTATGGCCAGGGTCCGCTCGATGAGGTCGCGCTCATTGGGGGTCAGCACCTGCGAGTAGGCGATGCCCGGGTCCACCGGGACGAACCAGGCGTGGCGGTCACGGGTTGTCCGTATGAGCTGGAGTTCCAGGAGGTTGGCGACGATGTCCGCGCTCGCGTCCGGTGCGAAGCCGAATGCGTGCGCGATGTCTTCGACGGCGAATCCGTCCCTGTCTAAGCACCATTCATAAACCTCGAGACTTCCGGTGAGTGGTTTGGGAAACAACGACGCTCCAAATTCACTGGGATTCCTTCCGCCTGCCCTGGGGAAGGAATGGTGCGACCGACTGCTGTGCGCTGCTTTCGCCGGTCCGCCGGCACACGGGGTCCCTGCGACGGCCCGGTCGTGATGCGCTGTGGCCGCCGGCCGGGAGTTGCTCGTGGAACGTCCTGGGACGACGCGGTGCCGGCCGGGAAGGGCTCGTGGCCTCGGACACGGCGGTGGTGGGGGCAGCGACGAGCGAGGGCCTGGCACCGCGGGCACCGGGAGGACCGGCTCGGCGCGCGACCGCCACACCAGGCGCGGGGAGGGCGGCGAGCCGCCAGGAGACGCCCTGTCTCTGCCACGGTGAGCAGTATGAGGGAGGAAGAGTCGATTCCGCGGCCCCGCCGCCGACAGGGGCGGCGGCGGCCGTGGCGCCGGGGCGACCGGGGACGGGTACGGCGCCCCCGTGACGGTGCCGCGCCCGGGCAGCGGTGGCTGCCGCCCGGCCGCCCGCACCGCTTGCGTGCTGCCTCCCGCACCGCTTCCCCGTGCTGCGCCGTCACCCGCGTCCGGGCAGGCGGCGCCCCCGGCCGCCGCACGCGCCCGGGGAGGGACGAGAAGAGGGGAGCCGGGCCCTAACCGGCGGCTCCCGGCCGGGCGGAGGGGGCCCGTGTGCCGGCGCCGGGCCCCTGGCGGGGCAGTGCCCCGGCCGCCGCGAGCGGTTCGGCGCTCTCGCGGAACGATCCGAATCTGCCGCGGTGGAACACCAGCGGCTCGGGCTCGTCCTGGTTCACCCGCAGCCCGGTCACCCGGGCGATGACGATGACGTGGTCGCCGGCGACGTGTTCGGTGTCGATGGCGCACGACATCCAGGCGAGCGCGTCGCACAGTTCGGGTCCGGCCGCCGCATCGGTCCACCTCACCCCGGCGAACCGGTCGGCGCCCTTGACGGAGAACTGCCGGCACAACGCGCCCTGGCCGCTGCCGAGGACGTTGACGCAGAAGGTGCCGCTGCCGCGCAGATCGGTCAGGGTCGACGAGGTGTCCCCCGCGCAGAACATGACCAGCGGGGGTTCCAGCGACACCGACACGAAGGAATTGCACGCCATGCCCACGGGCCGGCCCGCCGGCGTCACGGCCGTGATGACCGTCACCCCGGTCGGCAGACATCCGAGGGTGCGCCGGAAATCCGTCGCGTCGAACGGAGCAACCATCACCGACTCCTCCACTGGCCGTCCCCGCAGCGTAGGGGCCGGGCGCCGAACGCCGCCTGGGACCGGTCACCAAGCCCCCGGAGCGCGATTGGGCCTGGGACGCAACGGCCGCGGCCGGGGCGGACGCGGCGCGCCGGCGACGTCCCTCACGACCGGACGCGGCGCAGCACGGCGTATCCCGCACCGGCGACCCCCGCCGCGGCCAGGGCCCGGCCGACGTGGTGGCGGGCAGCCCACGCCTGCGGGCTGGAGGCGTGCGCCCGGTCGTCGAAGACGCCGTGCGCCCCGTAATCCTGGGTGTCGTCGGCCGGTTCCCAGAGATTGCCCCGGCCTTCCGTGGGCGGATGGGCACTGGTCTGCTGGGAATCGAACCCGGTGCGGGCGAGGTACCGGTCGAGGAGGCCGGGGGCGACCGCGTTCGCCAGCAGGGTCGCCACCGTGGAGGCGCCGACCCAGTACTCGCGCCGGCCGGGGTGGTCGGCCGCGCGCAGCACGGCCCGGGCGGCGACCTCCGGCTGGTAGATCGGGGGCACCGGCTGGGCGTGCCGGGACAGGTGCGAGCGCAGCCAGCTGAACTGCGGGGTGTTGACGGCCGGCATCTGCACCATGGTGATGCGCACCCCGGACCGGTCGTGCAGCAGCTCGCAGCGCACCGACTCGGTGAAACCCTGGATGGCGTGCTTGGCCCCGCAGTAGGCGCTCTGCAACGGGATGCCGCGGTAGGCGAGGGCGGAGCCGACCTGCACGATGGCTCCCCGGTCCCGTGGCAGCATGCGGGCCAGCGCGGCCCGGGTACCGTGCACATATCCCAGGTAGGTGGCCTTCGTAGCCTGGAGGAATTCCTCCGCCGGCACGTCCATGAACGCGCCGAAGGCGGCGCTGAAGGCGTTGTTCACCCAGACGTCGACGGGTCCGAGCTCCTCCTCCGCACGCCGGGCCGCCTCCTCCACCTGGTCCGGTTCCGCCATGTCCGTCTCCAGGGGCAGTGCCCGCCCGCCGGCCCGCCGCACCTCGGCCGCCGCCGCGTCGAGCCCCGCCCGCCCCCGGGCGAGCAGCGCCACCCGGTCCCCGCGGGCGGCGAACATCCTGGCCGTCGCCCGCCCGATGCCGGCGCTGGCCCCGGTCACCACCACCGTCCGCTGTGCCGCCCGCTTCTCCATGCGCCCTCCACGTCGCGTGCTCATGATCGTCCGCCTGTGGGTACCGGGTATCGCGTTCGCCGCACCGGGAAACAGCTCCCGCCCTTACGGGGGATCGTCCGGGCGGCGGGCACCGCCGGCCGGGACGGCGCCTCACGGCTCGGGGTGCCCGGCGGACGACCGCGCTCACGGCCGTCCCGCCGGTCCCGTCGGTGCGCGAGCGGGTGCCCCGGAAGGGACGGCGGGACCCGGCCCGCCGCCGGGAACGGCATGCGGTTTCGGCCTAGGGGAACCGGCCAGACTATCGTGAGGGGGACACATGTTCCGACCGCGCCGGATGTCCCGGCACCCGGCGCGCCAACGGGGGAAGTCATCGGCGGTTGCGTGGGATGGATGATCTGGAAGTGATGAACGCCCCGGCGGGCTGCTCGGCGACCGGTCTGCCACCACGGGCGTCGCTGACGCTGGAGCGGGGCTCGGCGCGGATCGCGGACGCGCGCCACTGGGCCGTCCAGCACCTGGCCGGGGTGCGGGACGACCGGGGACGGCCGCTGCCGGACCGGGTCGTCGAAGCGGCTCAGCTGGTGGTGAGCGAGCTGGTCACCAATGCGGTCAAGTACGGCTCCGACCCCGTGGAGCTGACGCTCGCGGTCGCCGGTGACTGCCTGTCGATCACGGTGCGGGACGGCGGCACCGCCCTGCCGGCGCCCCGCCCGGCCGACCCGGTCCGGGTCGGCCAGCACGGCCTGGAGATCGTCGCGGCGCTGAGCCGGGACGTCGACATCCGGCGCGAGGGGCCGGGCAAGCGCGTCACCGCGCGTATCGCCCTCGGCGTCCGGGAGTGAGGACCGGCCCGGCGCGGCGAACGGCCGCGGCGCGGGTGCCCTCGCCGTACCGGACCGCGCCGCTCACCGGTGCAGCGAGGAGACGGCCGCCTCCACGGTCGGATGGAAGGTGAAGACCTGATCGAGGCCGACGACGCTGAAGACCCGCATCTGGTCCGGGCTCACACCGGCCAGGCTCAGGGCGGAGCCGGCGGCCTGCGCCCGGCGGTAGGCGGTGATCAGCACCGTGATGCCGGTGGAGTCGCAGTAGGTCATACCCGACAGGTCGATGATGACTGCGGCGCTGTCGAACGGAGCCGCGTCGACGGCCTCGGTCAGGAGGTGTGCCGTGTGGTGGTCCAGTTCACCTGCCACCTCGATGACACAGGGACCGGACGGGTCCTGTCGTGGATCGACGGTCAAGAGAGGTTCGGGTGCGGTCACCGGTTCTCCTGGATGCGGTTGTCGGTGTGTGCGGGTACGGAAAGGGCGAGCAGTGCGGTGTCGTCGCTGACTCCGTCGCCCAGGCGTTTCAGGAGCACCTCGACGGTCTCCAGCAGATCGTCCGCCGTACGCACGGCAGCGGTCGCCAGGTGCCGGACCAGGCCCTCCTCGCCCAGCATGGCACCCTCGGGCGTGCGCGCTTCGGTCAGGCCGTCCGTGTACAGCAGCAGGCCGTCGCCGGGGAAGAGCCGGGTGGTGGTCTGCACGAACCGCGGACGGGGAAGCATGCCGACCAGCTGCCCCCCGGCGGTGGACAGGGGCCGGATCGTCCCGTCCGCGCGCACGGCCAGGGCCGGCGGGTGGCCTCCCCCGGCCACGGTGATGTCGAACGAGCCGTCGGGCACGGGGTCCAGTACCCCGAACACCGCCGTGCAGTAGCGGGGACTGCTGCCCTGGTACTCGCCCTTGAGGACGGTGTCGAGATTGGTCAGGGCCGCGCAGGGGTCCGGGTCGTAGATGGCGGCGGCCCGCAGGGTGTACCGCGTCAGTGAGGTCAGTGCGGCGGCGTCCGGGCCCTTGCCGCACACGTCTCCCAGGAAGAAGGCCCAGCGGCCGTCGTTGAGGGGGAAGAGGTCGTAGAAGTCGCCGCCCACCTCCTGTTCGGTGGCGGTGTGGTAGGCCGCCGCGGCGTGCAGTCCGGGGACCGTGGGCAGCGCCGGGGGCAGCAGGGTGCGTTGCAGGGTGCGGGCGAGGTGTTCGGCCTCGGCCCGCCGGTCGCGCTCGGCGGTGACGGTGCGTATGGCCGACAGGCGCAGCTCGAGCTCCTCCATGACCAGCGCGGCCAGGTCCTGGAGGGCGTCGAGCTGGGTGTCGGTGGGCCGGCGCGGGCGGGTGTCCAGCACGTTCACCGTGCCCAGACGGAGCCCGTCGGAGGTGGTGATCGGGGCGGCGGCGTAGAAGCGGATGCCCGGCTCGCCCCGGACGAGGGGATTGGCCAGAGCCCGGACGTCGGTGGCGGCGTCGGTGACGACGTAGGGCTCACCGTGCAGGATCGCGGAGGCGCACAGCCCGGGACCACGGCCGACCTGTGTCACGCCGTCGAGGCCGTGGGCCGCCTTGAACCACACCCGGTCCGTGTCCACGATCGCCACCGTGGCCATGGGCGCCTCGAAGATGCGGGCGGCCAGGGACGCGATGCGGTCGAACGCGCCGTCGGGCGGCGTGTCCAGGATCCGGTACCGGCGCACCGCCGCCATGCGGGCCTCTTCGTCGGCCGGGCGTGCCGCGGACTCCTGCGCGGGACTCGCCGTCGCTCTCAATCCCTCTTCCTCCGTGTCCGACGTGAAGGCCACCCGAATCTGATGCCCAGGGTCGGCTGGCTTATCCTACGAAGCCATCGGTGCCGGCGTCGGCGGGCTCCGGTACAGCGGTCCACCACCGCTTCCGGCCGGGGCCGGTGCGCCGGCCCGCGCGGGTGGGAAGGGCAACCACGGGCGGGACGGGTGCCGAGCGAGAGGGTGTGCAGTGACGCGTTGGCAAGACGCCGGCCACGAAACCGCGGCCGACTGGTCGGAGGTGTTCGCCGCCGACGAGGAGATCGGCCCGGACCTGGCCCGGGTCGACTGGGCGTCGACGCCCCTGGGGCCGCCGTCACAGTGGCCGCAGAGCCTGCGGACGGCGGTGAGCATCCTGCTGTCGTCCCGGTTCTCCATGTGGATGGCGTGGGGCCCCGAGCTGACGTTCTTCTGCAACGCCGCCTACCGGCGGGACACCCTGGGCCGCAAGTACCCCTGGGCGCTGGGCCGCCCGGCCGACGAGGTGTGGGCGGAGATCTGGGGTGACATCGGCCCCCGGATCGACCGGGTCATCAGCACGGGCGAGGCGACCTGGGACGAGGGCCTGCTGCTGTTCCTGGAGCGTTCGGGGTACGTCGAGGAGAGCTACCACACCTTCTCCTACAGCCCGTTGCGCGACGACGCCGGCGCGGTCGTCGGCATGCTGTGCGTGGTCAGCGAGGAAACGGAGCGGGTGATCGGCGGGCGCCGCATGACGACGCTGCGTGATCTGGGATCGGACCCCAGTGTCGTCCGCACCGAGCAGGAGGTGCTGGCCTTCGCCGCTCAGCAGCTCGGCCGGAACGGACGGGACCTGCCCTTCACCCTGACGTACCTGATGCAGCCCGACGGTTCCGCTCGTCTGGCCAGTGCCACCGCCGTGCCCGAGGGACACCCGGCCGCCCCCGCCCTGCTGCCGGCCGGCGGAGCCGACACCGTGTGGCCCGTGGCGGACCTGGTCCACGGCGAGTCCGTGCTGGTGCCGCTCGAGGGTCCGCGGTTCGCCCGGCTCCCGGCCGGGGACTGGCCCGAACCGCCCACGCAGGCGCTGGTGGTCCCGCTGCTGCAGCGGGGCAGCGAGCCCTACGGCTTCCTCGTCGCGGGCCTGAACCGCTACCGGGCCCTGGACGACGGCTACCGGGGCTTCGTGGAGCTGGTCGCCGGCCATCTCGCGGCGGGCATCGCCAGTGCCCGCAGCTACCAGGCGCAGGAGCGGCGGGCGGAGGAGCTGGCCGAGCTGGACCGGGCCAAGACCACCTTCTTCTCCAACATCAGCCACGAGTTCCGCACCCCCCTGACGCTGATCCTCGGGCCGGTCGAGGAGCTCCGCGCCCGGCTGGCGTCGGCCGATCCCCGGATCCGCGAGGAACTGGACGCCATCCACCGCAACGGGCTGCGGCTGGGCAAGCTGGTCAACTCCCTGCTGGACTTCTCCCGCATCGAGGCGGGCCGTATGCAGGCCCGTTACGAGCCGGTCGACCTGGCCGCGGTCACCGCCGAGCTGGCCAGTGTGTTCCGGTCCGCCGTGACCCGGGCGGGGCTGGACTTCGACATCGCCTGCCCGCCGCTCGGGCAGCAGGTGTACATCGACCGCGGCATGTGGGAGAAGGTGGTGCTGAACCTGCTCAGCAACGCCTTGAAGTTCACCTTCGAAGGGTCGGTCCGCGTCGCGGTGGGCGCCGACGACGGCCACGCCGTGGTC
This sequence comes from Streptomyces harenosi, assembly GCF_011008945.1. Taxonomy (GTDB): domain Bacteria; phylum Actinomycetota; class Actinomycetes; order Streptomycetales; family Streptomycetaceae; genus Streptomyces; species Streptomyces harenosi. The sequence goes on along the minus strand of NZ_WYCT01000022.1, from coordinate 19,482 downwards.
ACCGTGGCGGACACCGGGGTCGGTGTGCCGGCCGAGGAGATGCCCCGGCTGTTCCAGCGCTTCCACCGCATCGAGAACGCCCGGTCACGTTCGCACGAGGGCAGCGGGATCGGTCTGGCCCTGGTCAAGGAGCTGGTCGGCCTGCACGGGGGCACCATCACCGCCGACAGCGTGGAGGGCAAGGGCACCTGCTTCACCATCCGGGTGCCCTTCGGCTCGGACCACCTTCCCGCCGACGCGCTCGCGGACGTCGACGACGACCGGGGCGTCTCCGTCGCCGCGGAGCCGTATCTGCAGGAGGCGCTGCGGTGGCTGCCCGACGCGGGGGCCGCGGGGGCCGCGGAGGCGCCCGGTGACCGGAAGGCGTCCGACTACGCCTCCCGCCCGGTCGCCCCGACGCGCGTCCTGGTCGCCGACGACAACGCCGACATGCGTGACTACCTGTCGCGCATCCTGCGCGGCGCTGGGTACGACGTCGACACGGTCGACGACGGCCGGGCCGCCTGGCAGGCCGTCCGCAAGGGCGGCCCCGACCTGGTGATCAGCGACGTCATGATGCCGGGCATGGACGGCCTGCAACTGGTCGCGGCACTGCGGTCCGACCCCCGCACCGCCTCCGTCCCGGTACTGCTGCTGTCCGCCCGGGCGGGCGAGGAGGCGTCCATCGAGGGCCTGCAGGCGGGCGCCGACGACTACCTCGTCAAACCCTTCGCCGCGGCCGAGCTGCTCGCGCGGGTCCGGGCCAACGTGGAGCTGGCCCGGCTGCGCAACCACCAGGCGCGCTGGCGCACCGCCCTCGTCGACTCCCTGCAGGAGGCGTTCTTCGTCTGTGACGAGGACGGGGCGGTCGTCGAGATCAACACCGCCTTCACCGACATCCTCGGTTACGGCCCCGAAGGTCTGCCCTACCGGCCGATCCACCCCTGGTGGCCGGACGGCGACCGGGACCCGGAGGCATACCGGCAGGTCGCCGATGTCTTCGCCCACCTGCTGAACCACCCCCGGGGCTCCTACACGATCCCGCTCACCCACCGCGACGGCCACCGGCTGTGGGTGCACGCCACCTTCAACGAGGCGCACGACCCCGACACCGGCAGGCGCGTAACCGTCGGCACCCTGCGAGACGTCACCGCCGAGCGCTACGCCATCCAGCGCAAGGAAGCCCAGGCCGCCCTGAGCATGCGGCTCACCCAGGCCACCAGCCTGCCCGAGGCGCTGGCGGGGGCACTGGCGGAGCTGAAGGAGCTGTGGCGCGCCCGGCGGGTCGTGGCCGTGGTGGCGTCCGGCGACCGGGAGCCGTCCCTGACCGCCACCGAGGACGGTCTGTGCTGGGAGGATCTGCCCACCGAGCGCCGACGGCAACTGCTCGACTGTTTCGACCAGCCCCTGCTCACCCCGGTCGACGACGGTACCGGGGCCGCCATCGCCACCAGCCATCCCCAGGGTCCCATGGTGGTCTGGCTCGACCTGGGCGACCGCCGTCCGTTCACCGGCGAGGACCAGTTGCTGCTGTCGCTCCTGGCCGGGCAGCTCGCCCAGGGGCTGACCCGTGCCCACCAGATCGACCAGCAGCGCGAGACGGCCATCGCCCTGCAACGGGCCATCCTCGGCCCCTCCGACCTCCCCGACGGTTTCGCCGTGCGGTACGAGCCCGCCACCCGCCCCCTGGAGGTCGGGGGCGACTGGTACGACACGGTCACCCTGCCCGACGGACGCATCGGCATCGTCGTCGGTGACTGCGTCGGCCGCGGTCTGCAGGCCGCGACCGTCATGGGGCAGTTGCGCAGTGCCTGCCGCGCCCTGCTGCTCCAGGACCCCAGCCCCGCCCGGGCCCTGATGGCTCTGGACCGCTTCGCCGCCGGCGTCCCCGGCGCCCGGTGCACCACGGTCTTCTGCGGTGTCCTCGACCCCGCCACGGGCCGGCTCACGTACTCCAGCGCGGGGCATCCGCCGGGCATCCTCACCCACCCCGACGGCACCACCCGGCTTCTGCAGGAGGGACGTTCGGTGCCACTGGCCGTCCGGCCCGAAAGGCCCCGTCCCGAGAGCAGCTGCACCGTGCCCGCGCGGGCCACCCTCCTGCTCTACACCGACGGCCTGGTGGAACGGCGGCGCCGCCCCCTCACCGCCGGCATCGACCAGGCGAGCGAAGCCGTCCAGGCCGGCCGTGAGGCAACCGTCGACGACCTCGCCACCCAGGTCATGACGCGCCTGGCACCCGTCGGCGGCTACGACGACGACGTCGCCCTCCTGCTCTACCGGCACCCGGCCCCGCTGGAGATGGCCTTCCGCGCGGAGTCGTCCGAGCTCGCGCACGTCCGCCAGACGCTGCGGAGCTGGCTGAACCAGTGCCAGCTCCCGCCGCAGATGGTCCAGAACGTCCTGGTGGCCGCGGGCGAGGCCTGCGCCAACGCCGTCGAGCACGGCCACCGTGACACACCGGGGGACACGGTGCGTCTGCGGGCCGAGGCCTTCGTCGACGACCTGCGTCTGGTCATCTCGGACACCGGCAGGTGGAAGACGCCGCAGCCGGACCGGAACGGCCACCGCGGCCGCGGCGTGACACTCATGCGTGCCCTGATGCAGAACGTCACCATCACCCCTGGCCCTGCCGGCACCACCGTCGACATGCACACGAGGATCGCCTGATGACTACCCCCCTGAGCCTGACTCCCAGCCGAAGGTCTGACGGCGCCACGCTTCTGACGGTCGTCGGGGAGATCGACATGAGCAACACCGACGCGCTCGCGTCGGCCCTCGACACCGCCGACGGCCCGGTCGTCGTCGACCTCAGCGCCGTCGAGTACCTGGACAGCGCCGGCCTGAGTGTGCTGTTCAGTCACAGCGATCGCATCGAGGTCATCGCCTCGTCGCTGCTCGCCCCCGTCCTGAGCGTCTCCGGACTCGCCGACCTGGTCACGGTGCACGGTATCGACAGCCCCTGAGACCGGGATGCCGGCGCCGGCGGCCCCGCACGGGCTGCCGGCACTTCGGGCCCCTCCGGTGGGAACGGGCCGCGGGCGGGGGCTCGGCCGGTGGGACGGCCGTCGCTCCGCCGTGCCCACCGGGGCGGACGGGGCGGGTCAGGCGATGGAGGCCGCGATGACGGCGGACACGGCGAGGTTGCAGCACGCGGTCACCCACACCGCCGGATGCGGTTCCGGCTCGACCAGGGTCGCGCCCAGGCGGCCCGGTGTGATCAGGTCCAGCACCAGGAACGCCACCGCCATCATCACCAGTCCGAGCAGCCCGAAGGCCGCGGTCGACACCAGGCCCTTGCCGAAGTCCTCGTACGTCGTCCAGATCGAGGTGAAGACGATCCCGCCGATGCCGAGCAGCGCGGAGCTGAGAACCAGCGCGGCGTTGCGGTTGCGCTGCTGCCATATCTGGCGGCCCAGTTTCCCGGGGGTGAGCACGTCGACCAGGACGATGCCCAGGACGAGCAGAACGAGGCCCAGCGCACCGTAAGCGGTCGCCCGCCCCAGTCCGTTGACGATGTCGGTCATGTGTCTGCCGGCTCCCAGGCTGAGGCGTGTGAAAGATCGCGGTCGGCGCGAGGCAAAATGTAGCGCATCCCTCCGGCCCGGCCCGAGGCGATCCGCGGGCCGGGACCGTCACGGGCCCAGGGGGCGGCCGGACCGTCGCGGGGTGCGTCGTGACGCCCCGGGACCGCCGGGGACCCGGCGGGCCGAGCCCTCCGGCGGTCTCGTCCGTTCACTCACGCCGCGCGCCCGGCCGGGCAGGACGCCGGTCCGGGACCCCCTGGCGCAGGGCGCGCCGATCCGGCCGGGCGCGAGCGGCCTGACCGACGGCTCCCGCGCCCGGCGCCGGTCGGGTCAGCCGCACCTGCCGGTCGGCCGGACCCGGGTCACGACGTCGGTGGTGCCCGTCGTGGCGTCCAGCCACACCACCTGGCTCCCGCCGACCGCCGCGGGGTGGGTCTGGCTGCCCCGGTTGCAGGAGACGCGGCCCTTGTAGGTGCCCTGGGCGCCGGGGGTGCCGGTGGCGGCGAACTGGTGGAGCTTGGGTGTCGTCTCGTTGCCGAGGGGGGCGTCGGGGTCGTAGGCGGCCACCGTCACGCTGTCCTCGGAGGCGGTCAGGTCGTAGACGCTCAGCGGGCCCCACCCGGCCTCCGGGGCGAGTTCCACCACGCCGGAACCGTCGAGCGGGGCGCGGAACAGGGCCGTCCCCCGCTCCCCGGTGTCCCGCTCGGCGAGCCAGAAGAGGTGGCCGCCGTCGAGGGCGGTCGGGCCGTGGCTCGTGGTGCTCGGGGCCTCGTGGACCACCGTGGTCTCCCCGGTGGCGGCGTCGACCACGATCGTCCTCCACTCGTACACGGCGCGAGCCGCGAGCGCCACCCTCCGCCACTCCTGGTAGGCGATCTTGCCGTTGTCGACCGAGGGGGAGTACGCCCGGCGGTAGGTGCCTCCGCCGGCGGTGCTGACCTCGGCCGGGTTCCTCAGGCTCAGATAGGCCACGCCCGAGCGCCCGCCGACGTTGGCGTAGCTGAAGGTGACGAGGTCGCCGTCGACGTCCGTCACGCTGCCTCCGCTGCGGCCGGCCCACAGCTTTTTCACGGGGCCGCCCGCGAGCGGCCGGGCCAGGATCTCGACGGCGCCGGGGCTGTAGGCCTGCCACACCACCGTCGTGCCGTCGGTGGCGGGGTTGACGTGGTAACGGCCGTCGTTGGGGCTCATCAGCTTGAGCTGCCCCTTGCCGTCGGCGCGTCCGGCCCACACGGAGTACGGCTCCGAGCCGTCCTCGTTGGACTTCGACGCCGCCCACCAGCCGCCGCCCGCTCCCAGGCCCGTACGGGTCGTGTTGATCCGGTCCAGGAGCGGCTCGGAGTCGACGCCCAGGGCCAGTTCCCAGCCGGGCACGATGCCGTGGGCGGTGAACGCGCGGCGCAGCGCCTTCAGCCCGTCCCCCGCGACCGCGAGATCCTGGGCGGCGGCGAGTACGGCGGCCCGTCCCTCGGTGAAGCCGTCCAGGGGGGTGAGGTATTCGGTCAGCGCCTTGTAGACGATCTTGTCGGTGAGGTCCGCGCCCAGTTCCTCGCGGGCGTCCCACAGGGCGCCGCCGAAGATGGTGGAGTTCAGGTGGACGCCGCCGTTGTCGTTGAGGAAGTCCAGGCCGAGGAAGGACTTGGTGGTGGTGCGCCCGTCGTTCAGATCGCGCAGGGCGCACTCGCGGGGGGTCTTCGTGCGGCAGAGCCGCTCGCCGAGGAGGCCGGAGTCGGGGTCCGTCGCCGGGATGCCCAGCACGTCCGTCTCGACGGCGTTGCCGAAGTAGTCGGCGATGGCCTCGTTCAGGGCGCCGGACTGGCCCGCGTAGACGAGGTTGGCCGAGTGCTCGATCACGCCGTGCGTCATCTCGTGGCCGACGACGTCCAGGGCGGCCGACAGCGGCCGGTACTCCTCGTCGCCGGTGCCGTACACCATCTTCCGCCCGTCCCAGAAGGCGTTGACGTACGGCTGGCCGAAGTCGGTGACGCCGACCAGGGAGTCGATGCTCATCCCGCGGCCGTCCAGGCTGTTGCGGCCGTGCTTGTCGCGGTAGTAGTCGTAGACCCGCGCGGCGGCCCAGTGCGCGTCGACGGCGCCCGCCTCGGTGGCCTCGCCGCCGAACTCCGCGGTGGGCGAGGAGAACTCCGCGATGCCCTCGGGCCACTGCCCGCTGACGTCGGCGACGTTCAGAGCCCGGGCGTCCCAGGTGGTCAGGGCGCGGTCGCCGTAGTCGTCGTCCGGTATGCGGGTGCGGTCCCGCAGCAGGTAGAGGCCGCGTTCCTCGTCGCGGGTCACGTCCAGGCCGACGGGCGTGCCGTCGAGCCGGACGCCGCTGCCCGTCTCCTGGGCGGCGGCCGTGGCGCGCTGCCCGGCCGCCTCCGGCGCGGGCTGCCCGGCGGCCGCGCCCGGCGCCCGGAACGTCTTGATGCCGCTGTAGCCGAGGACCGGGTAGCCGGCGCGGGCGTCGACGTACACCTCTTGCAGCACGGGCTCACCGTCGGCCGGGTCGGTGCCGCGCACGGTGACGTGCTGGGTCAGGACTCCCGTGCCCATGGGCAGTACGACGAGGCCGCGGGCGGTGCCCTCCAGCGGGAGCCGCTCCTCCTCGCCCTCGCGCGGCGCCGTCGCGAAGTTCTCGGCGCCCAGGTCGTCCAGGACCCGGTCCACGGCCCGTTCGACGGCGAGTTCCTCCCCGACCTCGGGCGTCGTACCGGTGGTCAGCCCGGTGAAGTACTTGCCGGAGGTGCCGGTGACGATCCGCTCGCCGCCCTTGTTCTCCATGCGGACGATGTACTGGCCGCCCAGGACGGGCACGCCGCGGTGCCGCTGCTGGAGCCGCACGGTCTCCCGAGCCCCCGAGGTGGCGGTCCCGGCGGGCACGAGGTCGCGCTCGGCGTGCGCGATCCGGTACCGCCCCGCCTCCGCCTCCAGGTACGCGCGGGCCGCGCCGGCCGCGCTGCCCGCGTCGGGCGCGTGCTCCCGGATGCCGCGCACCAGGGCCGGTGTCTCGGTCCGCTGTCCGGGGACCACCTGCCCCGGGGCGGGCGGTGGCGTCTGCGTACCGGTCGCGGCGGCCGCGGGCACCGCCGGAACGACGAGTGCGGCGACGCCCGTCAGCGCCGCCGCACTCGCTATACCGCTCAGCCGCCGTCTGCGGCCGCCTCCGCGGGTTCTTCCCCCTCTGAAGTGACGCACGTTCCCCAACCCCCCAGGTTCGTCGGTCGCCGGTGGCCAGGCGCCCCGGCAGGGGTCATCGAAGCGGTGACGGGCCGTCCCATCAATGGGGAGGACGAGACCACCGGCGACTTCCGGCCGACCCCTCAGGGCCATGAACGCCCGGCCCGGCGCGCGGTTCCGGGCGCCGGCCCGGCGGTCCGCCGGGGGACGGTCCGCCGACGCGAATCACGCGGCCGGCCCTCGCGTGCCCCTTCCGGGTGCGTGAGGATGCGACGGGTTCCGGCCAATAGTGCCGTCCCCGTCCCCCCGGGGTGCCGGGCCCCGACTCGTCACCGGTCCCGTCCGCGGCACCGTCTCCACCGTGCGCATATGCACCCTCCACCGCACCTCCACACTTCTTCCACATATGCTCCATGGGGCACACACTTTCGGCCGTCGGCGTCCACGAGTGCCGGCACGGGGGCAGACGGCGCGCTCGCCCCGTGTCTAGCCTCCCGGGCCATGCGATCACCCTTGATGCGACGCCTCGGCCTCAGCGCCGTCCTCGCCTTCGTCCTCGCCGTGTTCGGCCTGGCCCCCTCCGCGAGCGCGGCCGACCCGAACCCCGCCGACCTGAAGTTCACCACCGACGCCGCCACCACCACTCCGGGCGGCACGGTGAACCTGACGATGACCCTCACCAACAACAAGACCTACGATCTCTGGTTCGTCTACCAGACGATCGACCCCACCTGGCTGACCACGCAGCGCCCCGACCTGAAGTACTCGATCACCGGGTGCAGCCTGGCCACCGCCAACGGCAGCACCCCCTGTTCGGGCACCGGCCCCGCCAACCTCGGCACCAACTACAACGCGCCCATCCCGCCCGGCCAGAGCCGGACGGTGACCCTGACGCTGCAGATCGCCGCCGACTCCGGCTGCAACGGGAACATCGGCTTCTACTCGTACTTCTACGCCGAGTTCAGCGACAGCACGAACTACAGCGGCGGCCCGGTCTACACGCCCGAGACGCGCGTTCTCTGCGCCTGACGCCCACGCCGGCCGGGCGTTGACCGGAAATCGGCCAACGCCTCCCGGTGCGGCGCGTATCTCACCGACGGTCTCTCCACCGGCGGGCCACCGGCCCGCCGGTGAGTCGCACTCCCCCCACCTGCACGGCATCCCCGGCAGGGGGCCAGGACCGGCCTGTACGACAGGCCGCCCGACCTCTTCCCGCCCCAGGATCGCCACCTGCCGTGACCCACGGTTTTTCGTCAGGTTTCGCAGCAGAGGCACAAAACTTCCACAGAGACCTCACCATGTGACGCGACGGACGTGTCGACGACCGGCCTCTGAGGGGGAAGCCGGCGTCACGCGAGGGGGTGCGTCCGCTCCACGGAGCGATGTCCACCCCTGCCCTGGGAGGGGACATCACCGCATGAAGCGGACCATACGCACCGCCCTGCTCACATCGGGCGCACTCATAGCCGCCCTCGGCGTACCGGCCACGGCGGCATCCGCCGACGCCTCGGCGCCCCGCGTCGACCTGCGGGTGCTGATCGTGAGCGACGGCGGCCCGTCCACCGAGGCCATCGCGGCCGAACTGGACGCCGCCGGAACGCCGTACACCGAGATCGACCTCACCCGGTCCGACCGGCCGGTGATCGACGCCGGCTACCTCGCGGACACCGCCGGTGGCCGGGACCGCGCGAAGTTCCAGGCCGTCGTCCTGCCCAACGACAACCCGTTCCCGGCGAACTCCGCGGAGATGGCCGCGCTCGTGGCCTACGAGAAGACCTACGGCATCCCGCAGGTCGACGCGTACACCTACGCCCGCCCCGAGGCCGGGCTCCAGTACCCGATCTACGGCGGCTACTCCGGCAGCGTCGACGGGGTGCGGGCCGAGGTGACGGACGCCGGCCGGGCGGGCCCGTTCGGCTACCTCGACGGCCCGGTGCCGTTCGAGGACAACTCGCCGACGGTGGGCGAGAGCTACGCCTACCTGTCGACGCCGGTGGCGGGTGCCGACTTCACCCCGTACGTCCAGGCGCCGATCCCGGGCACCACGAAGCGGGGCTCCCTGGTCGGCGAGTACCGGCACGACGGGCGGCGCGAACTGGTCGTCACCTTCGTCTACAACCGGTACCAGCAGCAGTTCCGGCTGCTGGCCCGCGGCATCGTGCAGTGGATGACCGGCGGTGTGCACCTGGGCACCTCCCGCAACTACTTCGCCGTCCACGTCGACGACGTGTTCGCGGCGGACGACCGCTGGAACACCACCCTCAACTGCACCCCGGGCGACGTGGACTGCACGGACCCGAACGTCACCCCGGACCCGATCCGGATGTCGCCCGCGGACGTCGACCACGCCGTCGCCTGGCAGCGGGAGCGCGACTTCACCCTGGACTTCGCCTACAACGGCGCCGGCAGCGCCGACCACCGCGAGGACAACAACGGCGCCGATCCGCTGGCCGACCGGCTCCTCGCCCAGCGGAACGAGTTCCGCTGGATCAACCACACGTACACGCACGCCTTCCTCGGCTGCGAGCAGGACACCTCGGTGGTGCCCTGGCGGTGCGCCACCAACGCCGACGGCAGCACCAAGTGGGTCAGCCGGTTCGAGGTGGCCGATGAGATCGCCCACAACCGCGTCTGGGGACAGCTCGCCGGGCTCCCCCTGGACAACGACGAGCTGGTCACCGGTGAGCACTCCGGACTGCGGGTGCTGCCCCAGCAGCCCGCCGACAACCCCAACCTGGCGCTCGCCCTGGCCGACAACGGCGTCACCTGGCTGGCCTCGGACAACTCCCGCGAGTCCCAGCAGCGCAAGGTCGGCCCCGCCACCACGGTCCCCCGCTACCCGATGAACATCTTCTACAACGCCGGGCGGGCCGCCGAGCAGGTCGACGAGTACAACTGGATCTACACCAGCCGCGCCCAGGGCGGAAGCGGCATCTGCGAGGACAACCCGGCCACCACCACCTGCCTGCCCGCGCCGCTCGACCCGGCCACCGGATACACCGGGCACATCGTGCCCCTGGAGCGGCAGATCGCCCTCGGCCACGTCCTGGCCAACGACCCGAAGCCGCACTTCATCCACCAGTCGAACCTGGCCGAGGACCGCATCGCCTACCCGGTCCTGGACGGCGTGCTCAACACCTACGACACGCTGTTCGCGGAGAACACCCCGGTGGTCAACCTGCGGATGAAGGAGATCGGGAAGGAACTCCAGCGGCGCGCCGCGTGGCGGACGGCCGTGCAGAACGGGCAGGTCACGGCCTACCGCGTCGGCGACACCGTGACCGTCGACGGCCCGGACGGCGTGGCCGTCCCCGCCACCATGCCGCAGGGGACCACACGCGCCGGAACGGCCTTCGGCGAGGCGTACGCCGGCGAGCGGTCCGGCTGGACCGCCGCGAGCATCACACCGCTCACCCTCACCCTGCCCGCGTCCCCTTCTCCTTCCCCTTCCACGGCCACCGACGCGGGCGGCTCCACACCGGTCACGGCCCCGGCCCCGGAGACCCGAGTGCCCCAGGGCGTGGCCGAGCCGGTCATCCCCGGCACGCCGAGCTGACCGGCGTACCGCACCGGGGCCCCCGCCGCCCGCCGGCGGCGGGGGCCCGCACGACCACCCCACACATCGGCCGTGGAGCACAACGATGCACGTTCACCACGGCGCGCGGCGCTCCGGCGCACCGCGCGTCACCCTGCTCACCGAAGGCACCTACCCGCACAGTCACGGCGGTGTGAGCGTCTGGTGCGACCAGCTCGTCACCGGCATGCCCGACCTCGACTTCGACGTCATCGCCGTCACCGGCACCGGGCGCGAGCCGATCGTGTGGGACCTGCCCGGACACGTGTCACGTGTCGTGTCCGTGCCGATGTGGGGCACCGCTCCCCCGGGCCGCCCGCCCCGCGGCCGTGCCCGCCGCCGGCTCGCCGACGCCTACGAGCGGTTCCTGACCGCGCTGGTCGACCCGGGCGCCGAGGCCGGGTTCGCGCCCGCGCTGTACGTGCTGGCCGGTGCGGCGGCGGACGGCCTGCTCGGCCCCTTCCTGCGGGGCGACACGGCGGTCACGGTCCTGACCGGGGTGTGGACGCGGCCGGGACTGGTGGTACGGGAGGCGGGGCCGACCCTGCACGACGCGCTCACCGCGACCGCCCTGCTGGAACACGCCCTGCGCCCGCTGGCCGCGGCGCCGCCCGACCAGGGCGTGGCCCACGCGGTCAGCGGCGGCGTCGCCGTACTGCCGGGGCTGGCGGCGCTGGAGCGGCACGGGGTCCCGCTGCTGCTCACCGAGCACGGCGTCTACCTGCGCGAGCGCTATCTCGGATACCGGACCGCGCCGTACCGCTGGCCGGTCAAGGCGGTGGTCTTGGGCTTCTTCCGGCTGCTGGCGGAGGAGAGCTACCGCCGCGCGGCACTGATCACCCCCGGCAACCGCTACAACCGGCTGTGGGAGGAACAGGGCGGGGCCGACCCGGCCTCGATCCGCACGGTCTACAACGGCGTCGATCCCGCCGCCTTCCCGCCGGCCGGGCCCGAGCCGGAGCACCTGACCCTGAGCTGGGCCGGGCGGGTCGACCCCATCAAGGACCTGGAGACCCTGATCCGCGCCTTCGCCCTGGTCCGGGCCCGGCTGCCCGAGGTCCGGCTGCGGCTGTTCGGCGGGACGCCCCGGGGCGGCGAGGGCTACCGGGAACGCTGCGAGGCGCTGGCCGCCGAGCTGGGGCACGCCGACGCCGTGACGTTCGAGGGGCGCGTCGACGACATCAAGGACGCCTACGCCGCCGGGAACGTCGTGATGCTCTCCAGCATCAGCGAGGGCTTCCCGTTCACGCTGATCGAGGCGATGTCGTGCGGACGCGCCACCGTCTCCACGGACGTGGGCGGGGTGCGGGAGGCCGTGGGCGACACCGGTCTCGTGGTGCCCCCGCGCGACCCGGACGCGATGGCCGCCGCCGCGCTGGAGCTGCTGCGCGACCCGGCCCGGCGCCGGGCCATGGGCGAGGCGGCCCGGCTGCGGGTCATCGACCAGTTCACGCTGCGCCAGACCATCGACACCTTCCGTTCCATCTACCACGAACTGGCCGCGGGCGGACGGGACGTCCCCGCCCGGATCGTCCTGCCCGCCCCGGCGGTCACCGGCCTGAGGAGCCTCACCGGATGAGCGGGCCGATATCCCTGGAACCCGGCGGCGCCGAGCAGGAGACGCTGGCGCTGCGGCTGGCCCGGCCGCCCCGGCCCCGCCGCCGGCCCCGCTGGGCCCTGGACGAGACCACCCTCACGATCCGGCTGCCCCGGCAGGGGCCCGACGAAGAGGCCGTCAGCGCGCTCGCCGCCGAACTGGCCGACCGCATCGGCCCCGCCGTGCACCCCTACGAGGTGGCCGCGCTGCTGGAGTCGGAGGGCATGACCGCCTCCGTGATCAAGGAGCGCTACGGCCATCCGAACCTGTTCTCGCTGGCGTCCGCGCTGTACGCGAGGGTGCCCCGGACGTTTCCCGAGCCGCCGCCCGCGGCCGACCCGTGGCGGCCCGACACGGTGCGCTGCCTGCTGCGCGGGGTGCTGTTCGCGCTGCCCGCCCTGGCCTATCTGCTCACCGCCCCGTTGTGGCGGGCCGACCGGCACGCCGCCGTCCTGATCGCGGCGGGCGTCGTCTCCTGGGCGTGGGGCCAGGCCCTCGGCCACCGCGCGCACCTGCGGCTGGTGGCGGGGCGCCGGGAAGCGGCCCGCACCCTGCTGACCGGTTCGCTGCTCGGCGCGGGGGTGGCGACGGGACTGGCCGCGCTGCCCGCCGGGGGCGGTGGCGTCACCGCGGTGGCGGCGGCCCAGTCGCTCTACCTCGCGGCGGCCGGGGTGCTGCTGGTCCTGGGCCGGGAGCGGCTGCTGCTGGCCGCGCTCAGCCCGCTGATCGCCGGGGGCGCGGTGCTGCCGTGGTGGGAGCCCGGCCCGCTGCTGCGCACCGGGCTGCCGCTGCTGGCGCTGCTGGCCACGCTCGCCGCCGCCGGTGGCGTCCTGCGGGCGGGCCTCGCCGCCCCGGCCGCCGCCGACGGGCCCCGGCCGCGCCTGCTCTCCTCGCTCCCCTACGGCCTGTTCGGGCTGGCCGCGGCGGTCCTCGTGATGCTGGAGGGCCGGCGCGAGCCCTACGCGGTGATCGCCCTGACGGTGAGCATGGGCCCGGCCGAGTGGCTGCTGTACCGCTACCGCGGCTGGTCGGTCACCGCGCTGCGCCGCAGCACGACCCCCCGGGGGTTCCTGCTCCGCTCGGCCGCGGTCCTCGGACTGTGCCTGACCGGTTATCTCCTGCTCCTGCTCGCCCCGGCCCTGCTCACCGCCTCGGACCCGGCCGCGCTCCTGCTGCTGGCGGCGGCCCTGTGGACCGCCCTGCTGCTCCAGGCGTTCGGGGCGGCCTGGCCGCCGGCCGTGCTCTGCCTGGCGGCCGCCGCCGGCGCCGGGGCGGTCACCTGGCTCCACCTGCCGCCCGGCCCGGCCGTGCTGCCGTCGGTCTGCGCGGCGGCCGCGGCCTGCCTGGCGGCCTGCGCGGTCCATCTGCTCGGCAGGCCCTCCCCGCACTCCTGACCACCGGGCGGCCGCCCCGGGGACCTCTTGCGGGAGCCCCGTGTCCTCCCCGCCGCACCATCCGACGAAAGGAACCAGAGTTGACCTCCGCACCGCTCGCCGCCGTCACCGGAGCCGAAGGGTTCATCGGCTCCCATCTCACCGAGGCGCTCGTCGCCTCCGGCCACCGGGTCCGGGCCATGGCCCAGTACAACTCGTTCTCCTCCTACGGCTGGCTGGAGACGCTGCCCGCCGACGTCCTGGACCAGGTGGAGATCGTCCTCGGCGACGTCCGCGACCCCGGCTCGGTACGCGGCCTGCTCGACGGCGCCGACTGCGCCTACCACCTCGCCGCGCTGATCGCGATCCCGTACTCGTACCAGGCCCCGCACAGCTATGTGGACACCAACGTCACCGGCACGCTGAACGTGCTGGAGGCGGTGCGGGCGCTGGGCACCCCGCGCCTGGTGCACACCTCCACCAGCGAGACCTACGGCACCGCGCAGACCGTGCCGATCACCGAGGACCACCCCATCAACACCCAGTCCCCGTACGCCGCTTCGAAGGCCGGCGGCGACCGGCTGGCCGACAGCTACCACGCCAGCTTCGACACGCCGGTGGTCACGCTGCGGCCCTTCAACACCTTCGGCCCGCGGCAGTCGATGCGCGCGGTGATCCCCACCGTCATCGGGCAGGTGGCGGCCGGGCAGCGCACCATCACCCTCGGCGATCTGCGCCCCACCCGGGACTTCACCTTCGTGGCGGACACCGCGCAGGCGTTCCTGGCGGTGGGCACGGCGCCGGCGGAGCGGGTGGTGGGCCGCACCTTCAACGCCGGTACGGGCGGGGAGATCTCCGTCGGCGACCTCGTCGCGCTGATCGGCAAGGTGATGGACGCTCCCCTCGACGTCCGCGAGGACCCCGCGCGGCTGCGGCCCGCCAACTCGGAGGTGATGCGGCTCGTGGCCGACGCCTCCCGGCTGACCGCGGCGACCGGCTGGCGCCCGGGCCACACGCTGGAGGAAGGGCTCGCGCGGACCGTGGAGTGGTTCGGCGATCCGGCCAACCTGGCCCGCTACAAGACCGGCATCTACAACATCTGACCCGACCGGCACGCACCCGCAGGAGGTATGCCATGCACGCAGTCATCCTTGCCGGAGGAAAAGGGGTCCGGCTGCGGCCGTACACCACCGCGCTGCCCAAGCCGCTGGTGCCCATCGGCGACCAGCACGCCATCCTGGAGATCGTGCTGCGGCAGCTGTCCACGGCCGGCTTCACCCACTGCACCATCGCCATCGGCCACCTCGGCGAGATCATCCGCGCCTACGTCGGCGACGGCTCCCAGTGGGACATGAGCATCGACTACGCCACCGAGGAGAACCCGCTGGGCACCATGGGCCCGCTGCTCAACCTGCGCGAGCGCCTGCCGGAGAACTTCCTCGTCATGAACGGCGACGTGCTCACCGACCTGGACTACGCCGACGTGCTGCGCCGGCACGAGACCTCGGGCGCGCCGCTGACCATCGCGACCTACGCCCGCAAGGTGCACATCGACTTCGGGGTGCTGACCACCGACCAGAGCCGGGTCGTCGCCTTCACCGAGAAGCCGAGCATCGACTACCGGGTCTCCATGGGGGTCTACGGCGTCTCCCGCGCCACCCTCGACGGCTACACGCCCGGTCTGCCGCTGGGCTTCGACGAGCTGGTGCTCGACCTGCTCGCCGCGAAGCGGCCGCCGCACGCCTACGAGTTCGAGGGATACTGGCTGGACATCGGCCGTCCGGACGACTACGACCGGGCCAACGCGGAGTTCACCAGCCGCAAGTCGCTGCTGCTCAAGGGAGCCTGACCTTTCATGCACATCCTCGTCCTCGGCGCCACCGGTTACCTGGGCGGCCACGTCGTGGAACGGCTGCGCGCCCTGCCGGGCGCGCGGGTGTTCCTCGGCGGCCGCTCCCCCGCCGCCGACGTCACCGCCGACCTCGCCGGGGGCGGTCCCCGGGAGCTCGCCGCCGCGCTGGCCCGGGTCGCGCCCGACGCCGTCGTCAACTGCGCGGGCGCCACCGGCGGTGACGCCGTCACGCTGGCGGAGGTGAACGCCCGCGGGCCCGCCGTGCTGTGCGCGGCGCTGCGGGAGGCCGCTCCCCGGGCTCGCCTGGTGCACCTGGGGTCGGCCGCCGAGTACGGGCCCGGTACACCCGGCCGGCCGGTGACCGAGTCCGGGGCCACCGGTCCGGCCGGCCCCTACGGCGCGACCAAGCTGGCGGGCACGGTGGCGGTGACCGCGTCGGGACTGGACGCGGTGGTGCTGAGGGTGGGCAATCCGGTGGGGCCCGGGGCTCCGCCCACGGGACTGCCCGGCCGGGTCGCCGCGCTGCTGGCGGAGGCCGGGCACGACCCGGAGGCGGCGCTGCGGCTCGGGGATCTGTCCGCGTACCGCGACTTCGTGGACGTACGCGACGTGGCGGAGGCGGTGGCGCTGGCGGTCACCGTGCCGGGGCCGCTGCCGCCGGTCCTCAACATCGGCGGCGGCGGCGCGGTACCGGTCCGGGAACTGGTGCGGACGCTGGCGGACGCGGCCGGGTTCCGGGGCCGGATCGTGGAGGAGGGGGCGGGCGGCTCCGCGCGCTCCGCGGACGTCTCCTGGCAGTGCTCGGACATCACCGCCGCCCGTGACGCGCTCGGCTGGCGGCCGTCGTACTCCCTCGGCGCGTCGCTGGAGGCGCTGTGGGCGGCCGTGGCGGCACGGGACGGCAGCGCCGAAGGGGTCGCGGCCCGGTGAGCCTGCTGATTCCGCTGTACGTCCATCCGGCCGAGGACCCCGCCGCGTGGCACCGGCTGATCACCCGTGCCGCGCGCACCTACGCCGTCGTGCTCAACCCCGCCAGCGGGCCCGGGGACAGCCCGGACCCGGCCTTCGCCGCCGCCGCGGCGGCGCTGCGCTCGGCGGGAGCCCGGCTGCTCGGTTACGTCGACACGGACTACGGCGCGCGGGACCCGGCCGGTGTCGTCGCCGATCTGCGCAGGCACCGCGAGTGGTACGGCGTGGACGGCTGCTTCCTGGACCGGGTGACCGCCGCGCCGGACGGGCTGCCGGCCTGCCGCCGCCTGGTGCGGTCCGTGCGCCGGCTCGGTGCGGCGCCCGTCGTCCTCAACCCGGGGGTCCACCCCGCCCCCGGCTATGCGCGGCTGGCCGATCTGACCGTCACCTTCGAGGGGCACTGGTCCCAGTACGTGGCGGCCTTCAGCCGCCCCGCGTGGGCCGCCCGGCAGCCGCCCGAGCGGCTGTGCCATCTGGTCTACGGGGTGCCCGAGCTGCTGGTGCCGCTGGCCGTGCGCACCGCGCGCGAGCGGGGCGCGGCGGTGTGCGGGCCGGTGACGGGCGAACCGCCCAACCCCTGGTCCGGGCTGACCCCCGCGCTGGCCGAGGCGGAGCGGTGAGGCGGCTCGCGGCGGCCGTGGTGGCCGCCCTGTCCCTGGTGGCGGCCCTTGCCGCGTGCTCCGGCGGCGGGGATTCCGAGACCGCCGGCACCTGGTGGCGGCCGCGTCCCGGGCTGGCCTGGCAGTGGCAGCTCAACGGCCGGATCGACCCGTCCGTCGACGTGCCCGTCTACGACATCGACGCCTTCGAGAGCAGCGCCTCGGACGTCGCCCGTCTGCACCGGGACGGACGCAAGGTGATCTGCTACGTCAACGTCGGCGCCTGGGAGGACTTCCGCCCGGACCGGGACGCGTTCCCCCGCTCGGTGCTGGGCGGGCCCAACGGCTGGCGGGGCGAGCGCTGGCTGGACATCCGTCAGCTCCGGGCCCTGCGTCCCGTCATGGAGCGCCGGTTCGACATGTGCCGGGACAAGGGGTTCGACGCGGTGGAGCCGGATCTGGTGGAGGGCTACGCCCATGACACCGGCTTTCCCCTCACGGCCCGCGACCAGCTCCGCTACAACCGCATGATCGCCGAGATCGCGCACGAACGGGGCCTGGCGGTGGGCCTGAAGAACGACCTGCCCCAGATCCCGGAGCTGGTGGACGACTTCGACTTCGCGGTCAACGAGGAGTGCGCGCAGTACGGCGAGTGCGATCTGCTCGAACCGTTCGTCGCGGCGGGCAAGGCGGTCTTCCACGTGGAGTACGCGCGGTCCACCGCGGACTTCTGCCCCCTGGCCCGGAAGCTGCGGCTGTCGTCGATGCTGAAGAAGCCGGAACTGGACGCCTGGCGCAAGCCCTGCTGACCCGCCGGGCCGGTCCCGGTCCGGACCCGGTGGCGGGCTCGCGCGACGGCGGCCGTCAGGCGGTGGCTCCGGAGGCGATCTCGGTCATCACCTCCGCCCGCGCCCTGCCCACCGTCTCCGCCGGATCGGCCCCCCGCTGGAGGCAGGGCAGGGTCAGCAGCCACCAGTCGGTGAGGCGGTGGCTGATGCTGTGAGGGCCCTCCAGGGCCTCGGTGAGGGTGCACAGGCCGAAGAAGGCGCGGACCAGGGTCCGGGCGGTGGGGGCGGGCCGGACCTGGCGGGCGAGGTGCCCGGTGGCCCGGGCCTGGGCGAGGAGCCGGGTGGTGGCGGTGGTCCACAGGGCGAAGGGATCGGGGAGCGGGGCGTCGATGATGTCGCGTTCCGCCCACAGGCGCGCCCCCGCGCGCGTGAGGGTGTCCTCGGCGAGGGCACGGGCGATCTCGTAGCTGAGGGCGACCAGGCGTTCCAGGGGCGGCACGGCGGGGTTGGCGTACCGTGCCGCGAGATGCGGCCAGGTGGCGAACCGGTGCCGGACCACGGCGAGGGCGAGCCCCTCCTTGCTGGCGTAGTGGAAGTAGACGGAGCCGCTGGTCCGGCCCGATCGGGCACTGACGTCGTTGACGCTGGTTCCGGCGTACCCCTGTTCGGCGAAGAGGCAGGCGGCTGCCTCCAGGAGAGACCTGCGGGTTGCCCTCGCCCGTTCCTGCACCGTGCTGTCCACCTTCGCTCAGCGTTGCGGCCTGACGTCCGGAAAATGTAGTGCGCCCGCGTACGCCGGGGAGAAATAGACGGCTTACGCGCGGATGAGGGGCACATTTCCTCGAATATGAACGCTTACAGGTGATTTGGCGCCCATTTTCGGCGTGGTCCCTGGCTTCGGATCGCCCTCGCGTCACCCGGAGGGAATCATTCCGGGCCGCCTCCCGAACATGTCTCAACTTCTCGGCCGTCACGCGCGGTTGACGGACCGCCGCAGCGGCGGGCACCCGCCGGCGGCCGATGACCCCCTACACCCGCCGTCGCCCCCTGTCGAGCACTCGAAGTGATGATTGCCCGACGCTGTGTAGCGAAAATAACGTAGTGATCGCGATGTTTCCCGTTTGAGGCGGAATGCCCGAACTGCGGGCGGCCGTCGTCAGGCGCGACGCCGGAGGGACATGCGGTCCCCGAGCGTCCGGCACCGGGAAGCCGCGTCACCCACCCGATCCGCGGTCCCGCCACGAGCACGACCGCCCCTTCCCCCCGCGAGGCCCACCGTGATCACACAAGCGCTTTCTCTCTCCGGCTGGTCCCCCGAGGCCGTCGTCTTCGACTGCGACGGCACCCTGGTGGACAACGAACGCCACTGGCAGGAGGCCCGGCGCCGGGCGTTCGGCGCCTTCGGGCTGACGCCCCCGCCCGGATTCGCCGAACGGGCCAAGGGGGTGCACTACGCCGACTGCGGGCGGCTGATGGCCGAGGAGACCCAGAAACCCGAACTCGCCGCCGACCTCACCAGAGCGCTGCTGGAGCACTTCCTGGCGCTCGTCGCCGACGATCCCGTGACGATGCCCGGCGCCGGCGAGCTGGTGCGGCTGCTCTCCGGCCGGCTGCCGCTCGCGGTGGCCAGCAACTGCCCCCTGGAGGTGGTGCAGGAGAGCCTGGCCCAGGCGGGCCTGCTCCGGTACTTCCAGCACGTCGTCGTGCCCTCCGGCACCTCGCTGGAGCCCGGCGGCGCCTTCCCGGCGGTGGACGGGGCGGGCATCGTGCGCCCCAAGCCCTGGCCGGACGTCTACGCGACCGCGGCACGGCTCTGCGGCGTCCGGCCGTCGGCGGCGCTGGCGTTCGAGGACTCCCTGACCGGCGTCGACTCCGCGTGCCGGGCGGGGCTGCGGGTGGTCGGGGTGGGCCCCCGGCCCGCGGAGGAGGACGCCGCGCGGGCCGACCTGTGGGTGGAGACGCTGCGCGCGCCGGAACTGCTCACCTGGATCCGGGCGCAGGTGCCCGCACGGGACTGAGGGCCGGGGGTGAGGATTCCGGGCGGGGC
>NZ_WYCT01000229.1 GCF_011008945.1 Streptomyces harenosi | reverse complement strand
AGATGTGTATAATAGACAGAGTCGGCGCAGGACGGCCAGGCGGCGGCCGACGGTGTCGCTGCGGGGGCTGAGCCGCTCGTGCGGGAGGGTTTCCCAGGAGGGGTACTCCACGACGCCTTCGGGCGGCAGCAGGGAACGCAGGGCGGCGGCGAGGTCCTCCGCCTCCCGGCCGGTCGCCGTCACGGCGAGCACGGGGCGGCCCGTCTCGCGGGCGAGCGCGGCGACCGCGAAGGGGCGGGCCGCCGGGGGGCCGACCAGATCGACGTGCGGGCGGTTGCCGTCGGCGGCCGCTGTGATCGCTTCCGCGAGGGCGGCGTCCTTGACGACGGCGTCGAGCAGACCGTGCAGGCTCATGGAGGGGCGCTTTCCGTCCGGGGGGTGGACAACACGACGGGCCCGACACGCGCCGCGGGCCGGGGGTGTCCAGCGTACGACTCCGCACCGGCGCGCGCCGGGCCTGTGGACAACGCCACCCCCCGCTCCACCCGGGGGCGGCAGGCGGAAGGGCGGCGGTTCCCGCCGACCCGGCCGCCGTACCGGGCCGCCCAGGGTGGCTGTGCCCATCCGCTCGGCCACCGTGCCGCACCGCCCAAACCCGCTGCGTTCACCGCCCCGGCCGCCGTCCCGCACCGCTCAAGGGCTGTGCCCGCCGCCCCGGCCGCCGTGCCGCACCTTCCCCGGCGACCGCGCCCCGCCCCGGTGACCGGACCGTGATCCGCCCCGGAGGCGGGGCCCGGAGGCAGGCTCCGGAGGCAGGGCTCTCGGAAACGCACCGGCGCCGAGAAGCCCCCCGTGGCTTCTCGGTGCCGGTTTCTCCCCGCCCGCGTCGGTCACTCCGTCGCGATCGCGTTCAGCACGTTCATCCGGCCCGCCCGGAAGGCGGGGATCAGTGCCGCGAACAGACCCACGAACGCCGACCCGACGAACACGCCGATGATGGTCGGCCAGGGGATGTCGAGGACGTTCAGGCCCTCCAGGGCGAGCAGCTTCTGCGCGGTCGTGCCCCAGCCCATGCCCAGGCCCAGGCCCAGCAGGGCGCCGAAGAGGGCGATGACCACGGACTCCAGGCGGATCATGCGGCGCAACTGGCGGCGGGAGAGTCCGATCGCCCGCATCAGGCCGATCTCGCGGGTCCGCTCCACCACCGACAGGGCCAGGGTGTTCACCACGCCCAGGACCGCCACGATGATCGCCAGGGCGAGCAGGCCGTAGACCAGGTTCAGCAACTGGCCGATCTGGTCCTTCAGCTCCTGCTTGTAGTCGGTCTGGTCCCGGACCTGGTACTGCGGGTACGGGTCGAGCGCCTGCTTCAGCGCCGCGTACGCCTGCTTCTCCTGACCGTCCCGGGCCTTGGCGAACAGGATCGTGTTCGGCGGGATCCGGTCGGCCGGGAGGTACTTCTGCATCGTCGTGATGCTGATGTAGCGGGCGCCCTGGTCGATGGCGGTGTCGTCGTCGGTGATGGCGGCGACCTTCAGCTTCGCCGTCTTCCCGCCCTCGAAGGCAACGGTGACGGTGTCGCCGACGCGCACGCCGTGCTTGTCGGCGTAGTCCGAGCCGACCGACATCGCGTCCGTGGAGTAGGCGTCCGCCAGGGAGCCGGCGGTCGTCGGGCGCCGCAGGTCCTCGGCATAGGTCGGGTCGGCGGCCGTGACGCCGTCGTCGTCCTTCGCCCCGTCGGGCGAGGTGAGCGTGGCGTCGAGCATCTTGTACCGGGTGACGTGCTCCAGGCCCGGGCTCTTCTGCATCGCCCGCTCGGCCTGCGGAACGATCCGCTGGCTGCCCTGGACGATGAAGTCCGCGCCGACCGACTTGTCGAGCTCGCCGGTGGCCGAGGCGACCATGGAGGAGCCGACCACCGACAGGCAGGCCACCAGCGCCAGGCCGATCATCAGGGCCGCGCCGGTGGCGCCGGTGCGGCGCGGGTTGCGCAGGGCGTTGCGCTCGGCCATGCGGCCCACCGGCCCGAAGGCCCGCAGCAGCACCGCGCCGATCACCCGGACGACCCCGCCCGCCAGCAGCGGGCCGACGACGACGAAGCCGATCAGGGACAGCACCACGCCCACGCCCAGCATCAGCGCGCCGTCCCCGGCCTGGTCGGCCGTGCCCGCCGTGTACAGGGCCAGGGCGCCCGCCCCGGTGAGGACCAGTCCGGCGACGGCGCGGATCCGGCCGGCCTTGCCGTCGGCCGGGGTACCGGCGTCGCGCAGCGCGGCCATCGGGGAGATCTTCCCGGCGCGGCGGGCCGGCAGGTAGGCGGCCAGGACGGTGACCACCACGCCCAGGATCACACCGGCCACCGGGGTGGTGGCCTTGACGGTGAGATCGTCAGTGGACAGGTTCATGCCCGCCGCCGTCATCACCTTCATCAGGCCGATGGCGATGCCGACCCCGGCCGCGACGCCGAGGACCGAGCCCACGACGCCGAGGAACAGCGCCTCCACCAGCACCGAGCGGTTGACCTGGCGGCGGGAGGAGCCGATCGCCCGCATCAGGCCGATCTCGCGGGTGCGCTGGGCGACCAGCATCGAGAAGGTGTTGATGATCAGGAAGATGCCGACGAGGAACGCGATCCCGGCGAAGCCGAGCATGGCGTACTTGATGACGTCCAGGAACTCGCCGACCTCCTTGCGGTTCTCGTCGGCGGTCTCCGCGGCCGTCTTGATCTTGTAGGTGCCGCCCAGGGCCCGCGTGACGTTCTCCTTGACCTGCGCGTCGGAGACGCCGGCCGCGGCGGTGACGAGGATGTGGGTGTACCGGCCGGTTCCGCCGAGCAGTTCGCGCTGGGCGGTGGCCGTGTCGAAGTAGACGATGGCCGCACCGGGGTTGGTCACCTTGAAGGCGGCGATGCCGACGATCCGTGCTTTGATGTCGCCGGTCTGCGCGATGGTGCGCAGCTCGTCGCCGAGTTCCAGCCCGTGCTTGTCGGCGGTGTCGGCGTCCACCATCACCTCGGTCGGGCCGCGCGGGGCGTGCCCGGAGGTGATCTCCATCGACTTCAGTTCGTTCTTCGTCCAGTTGCCGGCGATCGTCGGAGCGCCGCTGCTGGCGCCCACGTTGTCGTTGCCGCTGTCGACCACGGTGACGCTCGTCGAACTGACGCCGCCCTCCGCGGACTTCACACCCTCGGCGGAGCGGGCCCGCTCCAGCAGGGAGGCGGGAAGGGACTGCGGGACGCCGCTCTGCGGCGTCTCCCCGTCCTTCGCGCCCTTCGGGGTGACGGTCACGTCGGAGGAGGTGGAGGCGAAGAGCTTGTCGAAGGTCGTGTTCATGGTGTCGGTGAACACCAGGGTGCCGCTGACGAACGCCACCGACAGCAGCACCGCCACCGCCGACAGCGCCATGCGGCCCTTGTGCGCGAAGAAGTTGCGCAGCGAGGTCTTCAGCACGGTCATGACGTCCGCCCCCGGGCGTCGAAGTCCTTCATGCGGTCCAGGACCTGCTCGGCGGTGGGCTGGTACATCTCGTCGACGATGCGGCCGTCGGCGAGGTACAGCACCCGGTCCGCGTAGGAGGCGGCCACCGGGTCGTGGGTGACCATCACGATGGTCTGGCCGAGTTCGTCGACCGACCGGCGCAGGAAGCCCAGCACCTCGGCGCCTGCGCGGGAGTCGAGGTTGCCGGTCGGCTCGTCACCGAAGATGATCTCGGGCCGGGCGGCGAGCGCCCGCGCCACGGCGACGCGCTGCTGCTGGCCGCCAGAGAGCTGGGTCGGCCGGTGCTTGAGCCGCCCGGCGAGCCCCACGGTGTCCACGACCCGGGCGAGCCACTCCCGGTCCGGCTTGCGGCCCGCTATGTCCATGGGCAGCGTGATGTTCTCGAGCGCGTTCAGCGTGGGCAGCAGGTTGAACGCCTGGAAGATGAACCCGATCCGGTCCCGGCGCAGTTGGGTGAGCTTCTTGTCCTTCAGGCCGGTGATCTCGGTCTCGTCCAGGTGTATGTGCCCGCTGGTGACGGTGTCGAGACCGGCCAGGCAGTGCATCAGCGTGGACTTGCCGGACCCCGAGGGGCCCATGATCGCGGTGAACTGCCCGCGGGCGATGTCCACGTCCACGTGGTCGAGGGCGACGACCCGGGTCTCCCCCGCCCCGTAGGCCTTCACGACCTGCCGCGCCCGCGCGGCAACGGCCGTACGCCCTCCAGTGCTCCCGTGCCTGGGAATGGTCACGGCCGATGTCATGGGATGTCTCCTATATCGGGTATCAACGGATAGACATGCGCGTCGCGTGACGCACACGTGTGTACGCAATCTGTGCGGTCGCCGACCACCTGCCGACCGGTCCTGCCGGCCGGGCCCGCCCGACCGGACCTGCGCGGTCGGACCTGCCGACCGGTCCTGCCGACCGGTCCTGTCGACCGGGCCTGCCGGCCCGTCACGGCCGCTGGTGCCGCCGCCCCGTGAAGTGGCCCCGTGAAGTGGCCCCGCGGAGCGGTTCGTCCAAGTGGTCGCCGAAGTAGTTCGCCGAAGTGGTGCGTCGTAGTGGTCGCCGAAGTGGTTCGCCGATGAGTCTGCCGCCCGGACACGGCCCGGCGCGCTGGTGTTCAGCGCACTCTTTCCCTGAGGAAAACCCCACCCCCACTGCTGCGGTCCACCGCCCCCCTGCGGCGTAAGGCCAGATTAAGGACGGCACCGGCCCCGTCTCGTCCTACGGCGGTACGAACCCTCCCCGAGCCGTAGTACGGAGGTACCCCTAGGGGCACTCCGCCCTCCGGCGGAGCACGCCTAGGGGTCGGCCTCCACCCTTGGACGCACCCGGCGTCCACCCTCCCGCGGCAGCGGGCCGAGTGGGAAGCTGACCCGGCAGATAGCTGCACAGGGAAAGCAGAACGGCACAGGGAACAAGGGGAGAACCCGGGTGGACAGCACCAGACCGGCCATACGCGACACCGAAAAGTCCACCACGGCGCGCCGGCGCGGCGCGGTCGTCGCCGCACTGATGCTGGCGATGGCGCTGGCGGCACTGGACTCCACCATCGTCTCCACCGCCGTACCGCAGATCGTCGGCGACCTCGGCGGGTTCTCCGTCTTCTCCTGGCTGTTCTCCGGCTACCTGCTGGCCGTCACCGTCACCCTGCCCGTCTACGGCAAGCTCTCCGACACCTTCGGCCGCAAACCGGTCCTGGTCGCGGGCGCCGTCCTCTTCCTCCTCGGCTCCCTGCTGTGCGCGCTGGCCTGGAACATGGCCGCGCTCATCGCCTTCCGCGTCGTCCAGGGCCTGGGCGGCGGGGCCCTGCAAGGCACGGTGCAGACCCTCGCCGCCGACCTGTACCCGCTGGAGGAACGCCCCAGGATCCAGGCCAGGCTGTCCACCGTGTGGGCGGTGTCCGCGGTGGCGGGCCCCGGACTGGGCGGCGTCCTCGCCGCGTACGCCGACTGGCGCTGGATCTTTCTGGTCAACCTGCCCATCGGGGCCGTGGCGCTGTGGCTGATCGTGCGTCATCTGCGCGAGCCGCAGCGGGCACCGTCCGCCGCCCGCCCCCGCGTCGACTGGGCGGGCGCGCTGGCGGTGTTCGCCTGCGGCGGCGCCCTGCTCACCGCGCTGGTGCAGGGCGGAGTGGCCTGGCCGTGGCTGTCGCCGCCCTCCCTGGCGCTGTTCGGCACGGGCCTGGTCCTGCTGGTGGCCGTGGTGGTGATCGAACGCCGGGCGGCGGAGCCGATCATCCCGGGCTGGGTGTGGCGGCGCCGCACCATCGCCGCGGTCAACCTCGCGCTCGGCGCGCTCGGCCTGCTGATGGTGGCGCCGACGGTCTTCCTGCCGACGTACGCCCAGTCGGTACTGGGCCTCGCACCCGTCGCGGCCGGCTTCGTCCTGTCGGTGTGGACGCTGAGCTGGCCGGTGTCGGCGGCGCTGAGCCAGCACGTCTACCGCAGGATCGGCTTCCGCAACACGGCGATGCTCGGCATCGGCGCGGCCACCCTGATCCTCTTCGCCTTCCCCCTCCTCCCCTACCCCGGCGAGCCCTGGCAGCCGACCCTGCTGATGCTGCTGCTGGGCGCCGCGCTGGGCCTGTTCCAGTTGCCGCTCATCGTCGGCGTGCAGTCGACGGTGGTGTGGTCCGAGCGGGGTACGGCGACCGCCTCCGTCCTCTTCTGCCGCCAGACCGGCCAGACCGCCGGCGCGGCCGTCTTCGGCGCGATCGCCAACGGTGTGCTGGCCGCCCGGCTCGGCGGCTCCGGCGACCTCGACTCGGTCACCCGGGCCCTGGACGCGGGCACCACCCCCGAAGCGACCCGGCGCGCCATCGCCGACGCCGTCCACGCCGTCTATCTGGGCGCGGCGGGCGCGGCCGCCCTGGCGTTCCTGGTGCTGCTGGTGCTGGCACCGCGCGTCTTCCCGGTGCTCAAGGACTGACCGCGGGGCGTCCGGGTGACCACGCCCGCGGCGCCCACCGGCGGGCGTCGGCGGTGGCCGCCCCCGCCGCGGCCACCGGCACCGGCCCGGCACCGGACACCGCCCGCGGCCCGTTCGCCGACGCCGTACGCGCCGGGGCCGACGACGGCGCCCGGCAGCGCGTCCGGTGCCGATGCCGGCGCCGGGGCCGCGACCGGTCCGGCGGCCGGACCGACGGCCGGTCCGGCGACCGAGCGGACGTGCGGCCGGCCCCGGGCACTGAGGCCGGCCGCACACCCGCGTCGTCGGGGCCCGCCCGCATCGCCGCCGGCACCGGCGCGGTCCGGCTCACCGCACGCGGGGACCGCCCCTACTCACTCCGCCACCCGCGCCGAGAGCGCGTTCAGCCGGCTGCGCGCCTGGTCCATCTCGGCCCGTACGGCGTCCCATTGCTCCCCGTGCTCGTGGAGCACCCGTTCCGTCTCGCTCGCGACGCGCTCCTCGTAGGCCCGCGCCTCGGCGATCACCTCCGCCGCCCGGGCCCGCGCCTCCTCCTGCCGGCGCCGGGCCGCCTCCCGGGCCCCGGCCAGCTCCCGCTCCGCCTCGGCGAGCGCGTCCTCGGCCCGCTTCAGCAGCTCCGCCCGGTGCCGGTTGAGGGCCGCCGCCCGCGCCGCCTCGGCCCGCTCCTGGGCCGCCCACTGCCCGGCCTGCTCCCGCGACTGGCCGGCGAGCGTCTCCGAGGCGCTCCGCCGCGCCGCCCGCACGACCTCCAGCGCCTCGAGGCGGCTCTCCTTCACCGCCCGCCGGGCCGCGACCCGGATGCCGTCGGCCTCGGCGCGCGCCGCGAGGAGCCGCTGCCGGGCGCGCTCGTCGGCCTCGGCGCGTACGGCGTCGGCGTAGGCCTGCGCGTCCTTGCGGGCGCTGTTCGCATGGGCCCGCGCCTGTTCCATCGCGCGCTCCGACGCGCGCCGCGCACCCTCCACGAGTTCCGCGGCCTCCTCGCGCACGAGCCGGTAGACGCGCCGCGCACGCGCCCCGAGCGCCTCGTACGTCTGCGGTTCGAGCCGCGCCACCACCTCCCGCAGACGGGTCGTCTCCGCTTCCATCTCCCGGGCGAGCACGGTCAGCCGGGCCGCCCGTTCCCAGGCGGCGTCCCGCTCCGCGGAGAGGGTGGCGAGGCAGGCGTCGACCTGCTCGGGACGGTAGCCGCGCCCCCGTACGGCCACGAAGCCGTGGGGCGATCCGGATGCGCTGCTCATGCGCACATCTTGAAGGATCAGACGTAAGTGACATAATCCGACACTCCGCACATACCGTACGTCCGGTTCCGGGCGGCCGGGGGTACGGACGGGCGGAAGTCCCGCGCGCGACGCCGAGGGGCCCGGCCCGGTGGCGCGTCGCCGACCGGGCCGGGCCCCTCTCCTCCGTCAGCGGAGCCGGGTCACAGCAGCCCGTCCCACATCTGCTCCAGCAGCACCGACCACCAGCTCTCCGGCGACCCCAGGGCCGCCGGGTCCAAGGCGGCCAGCTGGGCCTGGAAGTCGACGGTCCAGCGGCCCGCCTGCTCCTGGTTCAGCCCGTACCTCAGCCGCCACATCCGGCCCAGCAACGCCAGGCAGCGCGCGAACTCCGGCAGCCCCGTGTTCACGAACTGCGGCGGTACCGGCGCACCGCCCGGCCCGGCCTCCACCGGCACCGCGACGATGTTCGCCGTGCCGTACTGCACACAGACCGCCTTGCCGAAGTCGCTGCCCACGACGAGGTACGAGCCCGCGTCCGGGGCCGGCCGCACGCCCCGCTCGGCCGCCAGCTCGGCCAGCGTCGGCACCGGACGGCCCGGCTGGGCCTGCGCCCAGAAGAACGGGCCCATGTCCACCGGCAGACCCGCCACCACCAGGGTGTGCGCCACGACGGGCGGCACGCCCTGCCGGTCCACCGCGGCCGGCTCGAACCGGAACAGCCCCGGCCCGAACGCCCCCGCCAGCTCCTGCGCCACCGCCTCCGGCGGCACCGGCGGCAGCGCCTGCACCGGCGGCAGCGGCACCCGTACCGGGGCCGGTCGCGCCGGCCCGTCGGCCACCTGGTGCAACTCGCCCTGGTGTGCCAGCAGTTGCCGCATGCCCTGCTGCCGGCTCGCGTGGTCCGTGCCGTAGGGCGCGATGGACGTGATCCGCGCCTGCGGCCACTGCTCCCGGATCATCCGGGCGCAGTACGCCCCCGGCAGCTCGCACGACTCCAGCTCCGTGTGCAGCTCCAGCACCTGGTCCGGCGGCACGCCCATGGCGCGCAGCTCGTGGAAGATCTGCCACTCCGGATGCGGCATCCCCGGCGCCGAACGCCGGATGAGCTGCTGCTCGGACCCGTCCTGCGCCCGGTAGCGCAGCACGGCCTGGTAGCCCGGGCCGACGGTCGGCAGACCGGTGGGCGGCGGCTGCGGATAGTCGTACGCCGGAGGCGGGCCGGGCACGGGACCGCCGGGCGGCGGCACCGCGCCGGGCGGCACGGACGCGGCGGCACCGTGACCTGCGGGCACGCCCGGGACCGGCGGCACGGGGGACGCGCCCGGCGCCGCGGGCGGAAACGGCACACCCGGATGCGGGGGCGGCGGCGCGCCCGGACCGGGCGGCGGCAGGGGCGCGCCCGGAGCCGGGGGCACAGGCGCACCCGGGCCCGGCACCGGAGGAGGCGTGCCCGGCGCCACGGGCGGCAGCGGCACACCCGGAGCCGAGGGAAGCGGAGCACCCGGAGCCGAGGAAGGCGAAGCACCCGGAGCCGAGGGAGGCGGCAATCCGGGTCCGCCGACCGGAGGCATGCCGGGCTGTCCGCCGCCCGGAGGCATGCCGGGCCCGCCGGCCGGAGGCATGCCGGGCTGTCCGCCGCCCGGAGGTGCGGCCGGAGCACCGGACATGCCGGGAGCACCGGGCGCACCAGGGACGCCAGGAGCACCGGAGACGCCAGGAGCATCAGGGACGCCAGGAGCACTTGGAGGCTGCGGTACCCCCGCAGGCACGGGCGGCGGGGGGAGGGGCGCCCCCGGCCCACCGGAGCCACCGGGAGGCGCGGCCGGACGCGGAACGCCGGGCGCCCCGGGAGTACCGGCAGGACCGGCAGGACCGGCGGTACCAGCAGTACCGGGTGCATCACCGGCACCGGAAATGCCGGAAGCACCGGCAGCACCACCACCGGCAGCACCAGCACCCGCACCGGCCCCATCACCAGCACCAGCACCAGCACCAGCAGCGGAAGCCAGACCCGCCCCCGCACCCGGCACCCCAGCGGTACCCGCAGCGGCCCCCCCGGCGTCCCCCGGACCACCGGGCGTCTCCTGAGCCGGCGGCACGGGCGTCTCCTGAGGCAGCGGCGCCCCGGACGGGGCCGGCGGAACGGGCGGCGGCGCGGCACCCGGCGCGCCAGGAGGCATCGCACCCGGCGGCGGTGACACGGGCGCTGCCCCGGCCCCCTGCCCGGGGCCGTGCGCAGGCGCCTCCGGAGCGCCCGGCGGCTGCGGCGGCACCCCCGGCTCCGGGTCGTCGTCGGCCCCGCTCAACGGCGGTGCGGACACGGTCTCGGGCAGCGGTACGGAACGGTCGTCCCCGGCGTCCGCGCTGGTGTCCGTCCCGGTCCACGGCGTCGCCCCGGCGGGAACACCCGGCGCCCCCGCAGCACCGCCGGCCGGCCCCCCGGGCGCCCCCGACGCCGCCCGCGCCGCGGCCGGCGGGGCACCGGCACCGGTCTCGTCCCCCGCCCCGGCACCGCGCCGCTCCGGCCCGCCCATCCGGTCCGCCGCCTCCTGCAGCCACTCCGGCGGAGTCAGCAGGAACGACGTCTGGTTCAGATCGACGCGCGCCGCGGGCGCCGGCGCCGGCTCGTCCACCGGATCCGGACGGCCGTACTCCTCCTCGTAGCGGCGGATCACCTCGCCCACCGGCAGCGCGGGCCACAGCGTCGCCTCGCCGCTGTCCCGCGCGATCACCAGCCGCTGCGCGCCCCCGTCCGAACGCGGCCCGTCCGCCCGGTCCTCCGGCCACACCACGAACCCGAGCTCGAACTCCCGCACCCGCACCTCACGGTGGGCGTACGACGGCACATCGCCGTTGATCCACTCCTCGGCGCGCTCCTGCGCCTGCGCGAACGTCACCATCGCCAGCTCACTCCCCGGCCGACGCCGCGGACCCCACGGCAGGCCCCGTAGGGGGCACCACGCGCGCGAAGCCCCCGTCCACCATCAGATTCGCCACCGTCTCCAGCTCCGGCGGGGAACCCGCGAGCCGCGCCAGGAAGGCGTCGAAGTTCTCCCCGCACGGCAGCAGCAGCCGCTCCACCCGCTCCGCCGGGGACCACGACGGATCCGCGTCCCGCGCGTCGTCGTACGCGCAGAACCACACCGAACCGGCCCGGTCCCCCTTCACCTTCACCGCCAGCAACCCGCCCTGGACGAAGGCCACTCCCAGGTAATCCTTGGTCAGGTGGTCGCGCAGGCACTTGTTGACGTAGACCAGGTCGTTGACGGCCGCCTCCTCGCGCACCGTGAAGAACGGCTGGTCCACCAGCAGCCCCAGCTCCGCGTCGAGCGCCGTCCCCACCGGCGCGCACCCGCCCGCCGCCTTCAGGAACGACCGGTAGGCACCCGGCAGCCGGTACCCGAGATCCTCCTCGACCCCCTGCACCTGCGACTCCGTCACCGCCACGCCCGACTTCGGCAGCCCGAAGTGCGCCGGACGCGTCTCCTGCAGCGGACGCGTCCCCCGCTTGCCCTGGTCGACGCCGGCCGTCGCGATCCCCCCGTGGTGCCGCAGCAGCGCCTTCACCTCGACCGGGATCAGCTCCAGCCGCCGCGTACCCGCCACGTGGTGCCACGTCCAGCCGTGCGGCGTCGCCACCGCCGGCACCGTGTCCCACAGCTCGTGCCCGGCCGCCGACAGCGCCGCGTTCGCCGACACGTAGTCCGTCAGCCGCAGCTCGTCGACCCCGAAACCCTCCGGCGGATCGGCGATCTCCACCGCCGCCCGGGCATACGGTGAGAAATCGGGATAGCCACGCTCGTCCACCCGCACCCCCCGGGGATGACGGGCCGCCCTGACCGGATCCGGGAAATGCACCACCTGCCCGGCGTAGGCCGCGTTCGGCGGCACGGCTTGCCCCCCGGCCTGAGGGCCGGGAGCAGCCCCCAGCCCGAGCCGACCTGTCGTCATGGCGGTTGCCCCCTGCGGCATTCCGTACGACCCGTGGACCACCCGAGGCGCACCACGGTCCGTATCGTCCGTATCGACTGTCACGTCCCGGCCGTCACGTCCGGCTGACTGACCGGCGGCCCGCCCCACCGGGCGTCCCGCCACCCCGCCGGCCACACGCGTCACCGCACGGCCCGCGGTGCCGACAGCCTATGCGGTACGACGACACCGGTCACCGGCACCGGCCACCGCCCCCGTCCACCCCCGTGACCGGCCGTCACCCCAGTGTGACAGCACGCTCGAACACCCGCGTGTCACCCGGCCCCAGCTTCCCCAGCGGCCACGCCATTTGGCACTCTGTGACATCCGGGGGGATGCTCAGGAGGGGATGATGATCATGAGCGTGACGCAGACGGGACCGCACTCGGGACCGCACACCAGCCGATCCGGCGACCCCCGGACCGGCGACCCGCGCGTCGGCTGGAGCGCCACCGACGCCGCCCGCACCCCCACCCTGAGGCTGTCTCTTATACAATCTGACGCTGCCGACGAAGCTAGAAGTGTAGATCTCGGGGGTC
>NZ_WYCT01000228.1 GCF_011008945.1 Streptomyces harenosi | reverse complement strand
GGTCGGTCACCGGCTCGGGGGCGGGCGGCTCCGGCTCCTCCTTCGGCTTCACGCTGCCGAGCGACCCGAAGGTGGGACGGCTCTCGGGCTGCCGGGCCGGCGCGGGCTCCTCGCGCTTGGGCGCCGAGGGGGCCGGGGCCGAGGACGAACCGAGGACGTTGTCCCGGCGGGCCGGCGGCTGGCCGCCGTCGAAGCCGGCGGCGATCACGGTGACCCGCACCTCGTCACCGAGGGCGTCGTCGATGACCGCGCCGAAGATGATGTTGGCCTCGGGGTGGGCGGCCTCGCTGACGAGCTGGGCGGCCTCGTTGATCTCGAACAGGCCGAGGTCGGAGCCGCCGGAGATGGAGAGCAGCACCCCCCGGGCGCCGTCGATGGACGCCTCGAGCAGCGGGGAGGAGATCGCCATCTCGGCGGCGGCCACCGCGCGGTCGTCGCCGCGCGCGGAGCCGATGCCCATGAGGGCGGAGCCGGCCTCGGACATGACCGACTTCACGTCGGCGAAGTCCAGGTTGATCAGGCCGGGGGTGGTGATGAGGTCGGTGATGCCCTGCACACCGGACAGCAGCACCTGGTCGGCGGACTTGAACGCGTCGAGCACGCTGACCTGGCGGTCCGAGATGGACAGCAGCCGGTCGTTGGGGATGACGATGAGGGTGTCGACCTCTTCGCGGAGCTCGGCGATGCCGTCCTCGGCCTGGTTCGCGCGGCGCCGCCCCTCGAAGGTGAACGGGCGCGTGACCACGCCGATGGTGAGGGCACCGAGCGAGCGGGCGATGTTGGCCACGACGGGCGCGCCGCCGGTGCCGGTGCCGCCGCCTTCACCGGCTGTCACGAAGACCATGTCGGCCCCCTTGAGGACCTCCTCGATCTCCTCGCGGTGGTCCTCGGCGGCCTTGCGGCCGACGGCCGGGTTGGCTCCGGCGCCGAGTCCGCGGGTGAGTTCACGGCCGACGTCCAGCTTGACGTCGGCGTCGCTCATCAACAGAGCTTGCGCGTCGGTGTTGATGGCGATGAACTCGACGCCCTTGAGACCGACCTCGATCATCCGGTTGATGGCATTGACACCACCGCCGCCGACACCGATGACTTTGATGACTGCGAGGTAGTTCTGCGGTGCTGCCACGTCGAAGGCCTCTCGCCTCGAGTTACGTGTCGCCGGATCACCGGGACGCGTTGCGCCCCCCGCGACCCGACGACTGATGCCGAATGGGACGGTCCGTTTCGCCGACCCGAACCCTAAACCTTAAGTTTAGGGTTACCAGTGTGTCTGTTCCCTGGACTCTTCTGAACAGGACACTAAGTCGACAAGTGGCGCGCGTTCAACGAACACGCCGAACCTCCCGTTTTTCTTTTCACCCTATGTGATCAGCCGTAGCGGTGCCCACCCAGGGTGCTGGCCTGCGCCGATGCGCGTCAACTCCCCGCTGACGCGGGGGCCGTGGGAACGCTCACGTCGAAGTGGCGCGCGCCGGGCTCGGCTTTCATCAGCGCGGTCAGCGCACGGGCCTTGGCCGCGCTCTTCTCGCCGCTCCCCCAGGCGACGGTCCGGCCGCCGCGCAGCTCCAGCGAGATGTCGTCGTACGAACGGACTTTGACGACCCGTGTGTCCCGGGCGACCGCGGCCGGGATGCGGCCGGCGACCCGCACCGCCTCGCGCACCAGCCGGTCCTCGCCGAAGCGGCGCAGGCTGGCCGCGGACGAACCCCGGTGGGAAAGCTCCAACGCCAGCAGCGGAACGCCTTTCGGGGCACGGGAGACCATGGCGAATCGGACACCGTCATCGTCCACTTCGATGAAGTTCCGGCCCTTTTTCACCAGAAGAACCGGAGTACGCTCTGCCACTTTCAGCTCGATCCCGTCCGGCCAGGACCGGATCACCTCGACCGTGTCGATCCGGGGCGCCTTGCTCAGCAAGCGGCCCTCGATCGCCTCGGTGTCGACGGAGACGAGCGGGTCCCCCACCGGGACGTCGGCGGCCTCGCGCACCTGACCGGGCGTCAGCACGCGTGTGCCGGAGACGGAGACGTCGCGCACCCGCAGCCAGTCGGAGCCGTACAGGAGCCAGCCGGCCGCGAGGGCGGCGACGAGCGCGGCGGCGGCCGCGATGACGACCGTACGGAGGCGGGGAGCCCTCGGGCGCCGCAGGCGGGGCGGGCCGGGCGACCCCTGCTGGCGTTCACCGCGTGCGGCGGTGGTCGTTCCGGCCACGCTCCCTGCCTTCCGTCGTCCGTGCCTAGCGGTGCGCGCGACTGGCGGCGATCGCCTCGTACACCATGCCGACGAGCAGCTCGTCGGCGTCCCGCCGGCCGAACTCGCTCGCCGCGCGGGACATCTCGTACAGCCGGTGCGGGTCGGCGAGCACGGGCAGGACATTCTGCTGCACCCACTCGGGGGTGAGGTCCGCGTCGTCGACCAGCAGACCGCCGCCGGCCTTGACCACCGGCTGGGCGTTGAGCCGCTGCTCGCCGTTGCCGATGGGCAGCGGGACGTAGGCGGCCGGGAGCCCGACGGCGGAGAGTTCGGCGACGGTCATCGCGCCCGCGCGGCAAAGCATCATGTCGGCCGCGGCGTACGCGAGGTCCATCCGGTCCAGGTAACTTACCGGGATGTACGGGGGCATGCCCGGCATCTGGTGGACCTGCGGCAGTTCGTTCTTGGGGCCGACCGCGTGCAGGATCTGGATCCCGGCCTGCTGGAGCCAGGGCGCGACCTGCTGGACGACCTCGTTGAGGCGGCGGGCGCCCTGTGAGCCGCCGGAGACCAGCAGGGTGGGCAGATTGGGGTCGAGACCGAAGGCGGCGCGGGCCTCGGGGCGTACCGCCGCCCGGTCCAGGGTCGCGATGGTGCGGCGCAGCGGGATGCCGATGTAGCGGGCGCCGCGCAGCTTGCTGTCGGGGGTGGAGACGGCGACCTGGGCCGCGTACCGGGAGCCGATCTTGTTGGCCAGGCCGGGGCGGGCGTTGGCCTCGTGGATGACGATCGGGACGCCGAGCCGCTTGGCCGCAAGGTAGCCGGGCAGGGCGACATAGCCGCCGAAGCCGACCACGACGTCCGCCTTGGTGCGCTCCAGGATCTGCTCGGCCGCCTTGATGGTGCCGCGCAGCCGGCCCGGGACGGTGATCAGCTCGGGGGTGGGCTTGCGGGGCAGCGGCACGGCCGGGATCAGCGCCAGCTCGTAGCCCCGCTCGGGCACGAGCCGGGTCTCCAGGCCGCGCTCCGTGCCCAGGGCCGTGATCCCCACCGTCGGGTCCTGCCTGCGCAGGGCGTCCGCGAGGGCGAGCGCGGGCTCGATGTGGCCGGCGGTGCCTCCACCGGCGAGGACGACATGCACCGAAATTCACCGCTCTCCGGACGTGCGCACCGCCGAGGTGCGCCGTCGCATCGTGTTCCATCTCCGGGGCCCCTGAGGACCCCTGGCCCCCCGCTTTTTACCAAAGCGGGGTTGCCGCATCGCAAGCGCCGCCCGCGCAGCGGGCTCGTCGCGCGCGAAGGCGATCAGCAGCCCGATGGCGAACATGGTCGGCAGCAGGGCCGATCCCCCGTAGGAGAACAGCGGGAGGGGGACGCCGGCGATCGGCAGCAGGCCGAGCACCGCACCCATGTTGATCACGGCCTGGGCCGTGATCCAGGTGGTCACGCCTCCCGCGGCATACCTGACGAAGGGGTCCTCCGTGCGTCCGGCCACGCGGATACCCGCATAGCCTAGAGCCGCGAAGAGGGCGAGTACCGACAGCGTCCCCGCCAGACCCAGTTCCTCGCCGGTGACGGCGAAGATGAAGTCGGTGTGCGCTTCGGGGAGTTGGCCCCATTTTTCCACACTGGCGCCGAGTCCGGATCCGAACAGCCCGCCGGAGGCGAGGGCGTAGATGCCGTGCACGGCCTGCCAGCAGGTGTCGTTCGGGCCGGGGTCGGTGGCGCCGATGCAGGCGAGCCGGGCCATGCGGTTGGCGCTGGTCTTGATGAGGATCACGCCGAGCAGCGCGGCGACGGAGAGCACTCCGGCGAAGAGCCGGGTGGGCGCGCCCGCGAGCCACAGCAGGCCGAACAGGATCGCCGTGAGGATGATCGCCGTGCCCATGTCGCCGCCGAGCATGATCAGGCCCAGCAGCATGAAGGCGACCGGCACGAGCGGCACCAGCATGTGCTTCCACTGCGTCAACAGCCGCTTGTCCTGTTTGCGGGCGAGCAGGTCGGCGCCCCACAGCACCAGCGCCAGCTTGCCGAACTCGCTGGGCTGGAGCTGGAAGGGCCCTCCGATGGAGAGCCAGTTCTGGTTGCCGTTGACCGACATCCCTATCCCGGGGACCTGCACCAGGGCCATCAGGAAGACCGCGCCGGCCAGGATCGGGTAGGCCAGCGCCCGGTGCAGCTTCACCGGCATCCGGGAGGCGGCGAACAGCAGGGCGGCCCCGATCAGCGCCGCCAGGAACTGCTTGCGGAAGAAGTACGACCCCGGCAGGGACAGTTGCAGCGCCGTGATCTGGGAGGCCGAGTAGACCATCACCAGGCCGAGCACGGTGATCAGCGCGCTGCCGCCCAGGATCAGGTAGTAGGCGGTCAGCGGCCGGTCCCAGGCGCGGCGGGCGCGGGCGTGCAGGCGCAGCAGGGGGTTCTCGTGCGCCGGGCCCGGGGCGGCGGGCCGTTCGGGCGCCCGCCGCACCGGCGGGCGCCCGGTACGGCTACCGGGCATCGCAACCTCCGTCGTACGTCGGCCTCGACGGTCCCACGCGTCCCTCCCAGGGTCGCCCGGCACAGGCGGCCGGGTCAGGCGCCGAGTTCGCGAACGGCCTGTGCGAACGCGTCGCCGCGCTTGTTGTAGTTGGCGAACATGTCCATGGAGGCGCAGGCCGGGGCCAGCAGCACCGTGTCGCCGGGCCGGGCGAGCCGGCGCGCTTCCTGGACCGCCTGGAGCATCGCCCCAGTGTCGGTCCGGTCGAGGTCGACGACGGGTACCTCCGGGGCGTGTCGCGCCAGGGCCTCGCGGATCAGGGCGCGGTCGGCGCCGATGAGGACGACCCCGCGCAGCCGCCCGGCCGCGCCCGCGACCAGCTCGTCGAAGGTGGCGCCCTTGGCGAGGCCGCCCGCGATCCACACGACCGGCTCGTACGCCGCCAAGGAGGCCGCCGCGGCGTGGGTGTTGGTGGCCTTGGAGTCGTCGACGTACGCCACGCCGTCCACGTCCGCCACGTGCGCGATGCGGTGGGCGTCCGGCCGGAAGGCCCTGAGGCCGTCCCGGACGGCGGTGGCGGGCACGCCGAAGGCCCGCGCGAGGGCCGCCGCGGCGAGCGCGTTGGCGATGTTGTGCGGGGCCGGCGGCTCGATGTCGCCGACCTCGGCGAGCTCCTGGGCGTTCTTGTACCGGTCCTCGACGAAGGCCCGGTCGACCAGGATGCCGTCCACGACGCCGAGTTGGGAGGGCGCCGGGGTGCCGAGCGTGAAGCCGACGGCCCGGCAGCCCTCCTCGACATCGGCCTCGCGCACCAGGTCCTCGGTGGCCTTGTCGGCCGCGTTGTAGACGCAGGCGACGCGGTTGCCCTCGTAGATGCGGCCCTTGTCGCGCGCGTACGCCTCCATGGAGCCGTGCCAGTCGAGGTGGTCGGGGGCGAGGTTGAGCACGGCGGCCGAGTGGGCGCGCACGGAGGGCGCCCAGTGGAGCTGGTAGCTGGACAGCTCCACGGCCAGGACGTCGTACCGCTCTTCGCCGGTGACGGCGTCCAGCAGCGAGACGCCGATGTTGCCGACGGCGGCCGTGCGCAGGCCGGCCGCCTCCAGGACGGAGACGAGCATCTGGACGGTCGTCGTCTTGCCGTTGGTGCCGGTGACGGCCAGCCACGGCGCGGCGTCGGGGCCGCGCAGGCGCCAGGCCAGCTCGACATCGCCCCAGACCGGGACCCCGGCCCGCTCGGCCGCCGCGAACAGGGGCTTGTCCGGCTTCCAGCCGGGCGCCGTGACGATCAGCCCGGTGCCCTCCGGCAGGGTCGCCCCGTCGCCGAGGCGCACGGTGATCCCGAGGGCCTCCAGTTCGGCCGCCTGGGCCCGCGCCCGCTCGTCGTCGCCGTCGTTGACGACGGTGACGCGGGCGCCGAGTCCGTGCAGGACCCTGGCCGCCGGGACCCCGGAGACGCCGAGCCCGGCGACGGTGACGTGCTTTCCCTGCCAGTCGGTCACTTGTCGGCCGCCCATCCCGCGTAGAAGAGGCCCAGTCCGACGATCACGCAGATACCCTGGATGATCCAGAAGCGGACCACCACAAGGACCTCGGACCAGCCCTTGAGTTCGAAGTGGTGCTGGAGTGGCGCCATCCGGAAGACCCGCTTCCCGGTGAGGCGGAAGGAGCCGACCTGGATCACCACGGACATGGTGATCAGGACGAACAGACCGCCCAGGATGGCGAGCAGCAGCTCGGTGCGGGAGCAGATCGCCAGGCCCGCGAGCACGCCGCCGAGCGCCAGCGAACCGGTGTCGCCCATGAAGATCTTGGCCGGAGAGGTGTTCCACCACAGGAAGCCGAGACAGGCGCCCATCAGCGCGGAGGAGACCACGGCGAGGTCGAGCGGGTCGCGGACCTCGTAGCAGGCGCCCGGGTTGGTCAGCGTGCCCGCGTTGGCGCAGGACTCCTGGAACTGCCACACGCCGATGAAGGTGTAGGCGCCGAAGACGAGGACGGAGGCGCCGGTGGCCAGGCCGTCCAGGCCGTCGGTGAGGTTCACGCCGTTCGACATCGCCAGGATCATGAACAGCGCCCAGACCACGAACAGCACCGGGCCGATGGTCCAGCCGAAGTCGGTGATGAACGACAGCTTGGTGGAGGCCGGGGTGTTGCCGCGGGAGTCCGCGAACTGCAGCGAGAGCACCGCGAAGGCGATGCCGACGATGAGCTGGCCGGCCATCTTCGCCTTGGCCCGCAGGCCCAGCGAACGCCGCTTGACGATCTTGATGTAGTCGTCGAGGAAGCCGACCAGGCCCATGCCGACCATCAGGCCCAGCACCAGCACGCCGGAGTACCTCGGCGGCTCGCCGCTGATCACCTTGCTGAGGAAGTAGGCGGCGACCGTGGCCAGGATGAAGGCGATGCCGCCCATGGTCGGCGTACCGCGCTTGCTGGCGTGCTCGCGCGGGCCGTCGTCACGGATGTACTGGCCGTACCCCTTGCGCGCGAGCAGCTTGATCAGCAGCGGGGTGCCGACCAGGGTCAGGAACAGTCCGATGACACCCGCGAACAGGATCTGATTCATCATCGGGCTGCGACCTCACCCTCGGCACCGGTCTCGAGCAGCGCATCGGCCACCTTCTCGAGCCCGACCGAACGGGACGCCTTCACGAGTACGACGTCTCCCGGGCGCAACTCGCTGCGCAACAGGTCGACCGCCGCCTGTGCGTCGGACACGTGCACCGACTCCTCACCCCACGAACCCTCGTTATATGCGCCCAATTGCAGCCAGGCGGCTTCCCTGCCGCCGACCGCGACGAGCTTGCTGACGTTGAGCCGGACGGCCAGCCGTCCGACCGCGTCGTGCTCGGCGAGCGCCTCGTCCCCGAGCTCGGCCATCTTGCCGAGCACCGCCCACGTACGGCGCCCCTTGCCGATGGCCACGAGCGCGCGCAGGGCGGCCCGCATGGACTCGGGGTTCGCGTTGTAGGCGTCGTTGACGATCGTCACGCCGTCCGGGCGCTCGGTGACCTCCATCCGCCAGCGGGAGAGGGAGCCCGCCTCGGAGAGCGCGCGGGCGATCTCGTCTGCGGACATGCCCAACTCGTGGGCGACGGCGGCCGCGGCGAGCGCGTTCGACACGTGATGCTCACCGTACAGGCGCATGGTCACATCGCTTGCACCGGAGGGTGTGTGAAGCCTGAAGGAAGGCTGTCCGCTGTCCGTGAGTCGCACGTTCTCGGCGGACACGTCCGCTTCGTCGGACTCTCCGAAAAGGATCACCTTCGCCTTCGTACGGGAGGCCATGGCGCGTACGTAGGGGTCGTCCGCGTTGAGGATGGCCGCACCGTCCTCCGGCAGCGCCTCGACCAGCTCGCCCTTGGCCTGGGCGATCTGCTCCCGGCCGCCGAACTCGCCGATGTGGGCGGAGCCGACGTTGAGGACGAGACCGATCTTCGGGGGGGTGAGTTCGGTGAGGTACCGGATGTGGCCGATGCCGCGGGCGCCCATCTCCAGGACGAGGAACCTCGTCTCGTCGGTGGCGCTCAGGGCGGTCAGCGGCAGCCCGATCTCGTTGTTGAGCGAGCCGGGCGTGAAGACCGTCGGCGCCTTGCGCCGCAGGACCTGGGCGATCAGGTCCTTGGTGCTGGTCTTGCCCGCGGAGCCGGTGAGGCCCACGAGGGTGGCGCCGAGGCGGCGTACGACATGCCGGGCGAGCGCGCCGAGGGCGGCCTGGACGTCGTCCACGACGACCGCGGGCACGCCGACGGGGCGGGTGCCGAGCACGGCCACCGCTCCGGCCTCGACGACCGCGTGCGCGAAGTCGTGGCCGTCCACGCGCTCGCCGGCGAAGGCGACGAAGAGGCTGCCGGGCTCCACCTCGCGGGAGTCCCGGACGACCGGTCCGGTGACCTGGACGGACGGATCCGGTATGTCGTGCGTCTGCCCGCCGACGACTTCTGCGATCTCGGCGAGAGAGAGGGCGATCACAAGTTCATCCCTGGGTTTTCTGGATTGCTTCGCGAAGCACCTGGCGGTCGTCGAAGGGACGGACCACCCCGGCGATGTCCTGGCCCTGCTCGTGGCCCTTGCCCGCCACCAGCACGGTGTCGCCCGGCTGCGCGCGGGCGACGGCGGCGGCGATGGCGGCGGCCCGGTCCTCGAAGACCTGGACCTCGCCGCGCTGGTGCGCGGGGACCGAGGCCGCGCCCTGCAGCATGGTGGCGAGGATGGCCAGGGGGTCCTCGGAGCGGGGGTTGTCGGAGGTCAGTACGGCGGTGTCGGCGAGCCGGGCCGCGGCGGCGCCCATCGGAGCGCGCTTGGTGGTGTCGCGGTCGCCGCCGCAGCCGAGCACGACGTGCAGCCGGCCCTCGGTGACCTTGCGCAGGGCGCGCAGGACGGACTCGACGGCGTCGGTCTTGTGGGCGTAGTCGACCACGGCGAGGTAGGGCTGCCCGGCGTCCACGCGCTCCAGCCGGCCCGGCACGCCCGGCACGGCGGCCACGCCGTCGGCGGCGGCCTGCGGGTCCAGGCCGGCGGCGGCGAGGGCGGCGATCGCGGCGAGGGTGTTCGCCACGTTGAAGGGCCCGGCCAGCGGTGAGCGGGCGGCGATCCGCTCGCCCTTCGGGCCGGTCACGGTGAACGTCGAGTCCATCGGCCCGACCCGCACGTCCTCGGCCCGCCAGTCGGCGTCCGGGTGGCCCTCGGCGGAGTAGGTGACGACGGGGACGGTCGCCTCCCTGGCGAGCCGGCGGCCGTACTCGTCGTCGGTGTTGACCACGCCCAGCCTGCTGCGCCGCGGTGTGAAGAGCTGCGCCTTGGCCTGGAAGTAGTCCTCCATGCCGGAGTGGAACTCCATGTGCTCCGGGCTGAGGTTGGTGAAGACGGCGACGTCGAAGACGCAGCCGTCGACCCGGCCGAGCACCAGGGCGTGGCTGGAGACCTCCATGGCGACCGCCTCGGTGCCGCGTTCGCGCATGACCGCGAAGAGGGCCTGGAGGTCGGTGGCCTCGGGGGTGGTGCGCTCGGACTTGATGCGCTCGTCGCCGATGCGCATCTCGACCGTGCCGACCAGTCCGGTGGCCTTGGCCGTCCGCAGGCCGCCCTCGACGAGGTAGGCCGTGGTGGTCTTGCCGGAGGTGCCGGTGATGCCGATCTGGAGCAGGTCGCGGCCCGGGTGGCCGTAGATCGTGGCCGCCAGCTCGCCCATGTGCCCGCGCGGGTCGTCGACGACGAGCACCGGCAGGCCGGTGGCGGCGGCGCGCTCGGCGCCGGCCGGGTCGGTGAGCACGGCGGCGGCACCGAGGCCGGCGGCCTGGGTGACGAAGTCGGCGCCGTGCGCGCGGGCCCCGGGCAGAGCGGCGTACAGGTCGCCGGGGCGGACGGCGCGCGAGTCATGGGTGATGCCCGTGACCTCGGCGGCCTGCTCCGGCGCGGTGGCACCCAGCTGATCGGCGAGTTCCGCGAGGGGTGTGGCGGAGACCTGCACCGGCCGGGGCGGTCCCGGGTATGTCACGGGTTGGCCCTTCTGGGTGATTTGGGACTGATCAGCGTGTGGCACGGCGGTGAGCGTACCGGGCGCACCCGCTTCCGGGCGAAGTGAGGGGCGGGGGGCTTCCTGGTTCCCGGAATCGGGGGTGATCGTCGTCACGGGGTGGTTCCTGGTGGCTCGGTGCTGGTCAGGGCTGGAAGGTGACCGGGAGGTTCGCGGGCGCGGCGCCGGTGGGCGGGACCTGGAGGGTCTTGAGGGCGAACTCCATCACCTGCTTGAAGATGGGGCCGCAGATCTGGCCG
Organism: Streptomyces harenosi; assembly: GCF_011008945.1. Lineage (GTDB taxonomy): Bacteria > Actinomycetota > Actinomycetes > Streptomycetales > Streptomycetaceae > Streptomyces > Streptomyces harenosi. The sequence continues at coordinate 1,724 of NZ_WYCT01000228.1, read as the reverse complement.
CCGAAGTAGCTGCCCTCGGTGGCGTTCTGGATGGCGCAGTAGACGGTGACCCGGGGCTTGTCGGCGGGCGCGAACCCGGCGAAGGACGAGGTGTACCCGCGGTACTTGCCGGTGGCCGGATCCACGCGGTTGGCGGTGCCGGTCTTGCCCGCCACCCGGTAGCCGGGGATGCGCGCCTTGGTGCCGGTGCCCTCCTCGTCGTCGACCACGGACTCCAGCATGCGGGAGAGGGTCTTCGCCGTCTTCTCGCTGACCACCCGTGTCTTCTCGGGCTCGGGAGCGGGGGTGAAGCGCCCGTCGGGGCCCTTGGTGCCGCGCACCAGCGTGGGGGCGACGCGGACGCCGCCGTTGGCGATGGTCGAGTAGACGGAGGCCGCCTGCAGGGCGTTGATGGACACGCCCTGGCCGAAAGGAATCGTGTACTGCTGCGAGGTCGACCACTGTCCGGGCGGGGCGAGGATGCCCTTGGTCTCGCCGGGGAAGCCGAGCCCGCTGTAGCTGCCGAGGCCGAATTTGCGCAGGTAGGAGTAGAGGACCTGGTTGGCCTCCCGCTGGGTCTCGCCGAGCTGCCCGGTGGCCAGGATGGTGCCGATGTTGCTCGACTTGGCGAGGACGCCGTTGAGCGTGAGGTGCCAGGTCGGGTGGTCGACGTCGTCCTTGAAGAGCCGGTCGCCGCGGTGCAGCCGGTTGGGCACCACGACGTGGGTCATCGGGGTGGCCGCGTTCTCCTCCAGCACGGCCGCCATCGACATCACCTTGGCGGTGGAACCGGGTTCGTAGGCGTCCTGGAGGGCCGCGTTGCCGAGCGCGTCCGGGTCGGCGTCCGAGAGATTGTTCGGGTCGAAGCCGGGCGAGTTGGCCATGGCGAGGATCTCGCCGGTGCGGGTGTCCTGGACGATGACGTACCCGCCGTCCGCCTTGGACTCCTTCACCTGCTCGGTGATGGCGTGCTGGGCGGCCCACTGGATGTCGCGGTCGATGGTGAGTTCCACGTCGCTGCCGGGCACGGCGGGCTTCTCGTTGGCGCCGATCGTGGGCACCTGGCGGCCGCCGGACTGGGCGTAGCGGATCTCACCGTCCTCGCCGGCCAGCGTCTTGTCCAGCTTCCGCTCCAGGCCGCCGCTGCCCTCGCCCTCGGAGTTGACCCAGCCGAGGATGCCGGCGGCGAGGGTGCCGTTGGGGTAGACGCGCTTGCTGCTGGGGTCGGCGAAGACGCCGGCGAGGACGTTGACGGCGGAGTCGTCCTGCTCGGCCTTCTTGCCGAGCGCGGTCTTCAGGTCCTTGATCTGGTTCCAGACCTCGGGGGTCTTGCCGCGGGCGAGCCGGACGTAGCGCAGCTCCTTGTTCTCGGGGCGGAGCCTGGCGGCCAGCGCCTCCTGGTCCTCCCCGAGGATCGGGGCGAGGAGGGCCGCCGCCTGCTCCGGCCCGTCGCCGACCTTCAGTTGCTCGCGGGTGAACATCGTGGGGTCGGCGGTGATGTCGTAGGAGTCCACGGTGGAGGCGAGGGCCACGCCGTTGCGGTCGGTGATGCCGCCGCGCTCGGCGGGCAGGGTGTGGACGACGTACCGGTTCTGCTCGGCCTTGGCCGCGTAGGTGCTCGCGTCGACGGCCTGCACCTGGAGCAGCCGCACCACGAAGGCGACCAGGACGAGCGTCAGGGCCAGCCCGATCATGCGCAGCCTCGGGCGCGGGCTGCCCAGTTTCAGGGCGGGCGGCTGTCTCTT
>NZ_WYCT01000227.1 GCF_011008945.1 Streptomyces harenosi | reverse complement strand
GGGGCGGGGGCGGCGGGCGTGGTGCGGGGCGAGGCGAAGCGGCGCATCATCGGCCGTTCGACGCCGTGGTAGAGCGCCGCCGCCAGGGCCAGGGCCACCGCGAGGGCGAGCGCGAGGAGCGCCACCGCCTCGGCGGCCGGCCAGGTCCGGCCCTCGCCCAGGGCCCGGTGGCCGTACATCAGGACCAGGCGGTGGACGAGGTAGAAGGCGAAGGACACCTCGCCCAGCCAGACCAGGGTCCGGCCGCGCAGCAGGCTCCGGGTGCCGTCGATGTCGGCCGTCGCCGCCGCGGGTATCAGCAGCGCCACCGGGACGACGGTGGCGGCCGCGTAGCCGTACAGCACGGGCACCTGGAGGGCGAGGGCGTAGCCCGCGACGAAGAGCGCGGCGGCCACCGGGACCCGGAGTCCGATCCAGCGGCCCTCCTGCACGATGCGGGCCAGGAAGATGCCGAGCACGAACTCGAGCATCCGCACGGGCGGGAAGAGGTAGACGAACCAGTACTGGTACTCCGGCAGCGGCTGCCAGGGCAGCAGCGGGTGCTCCGGCAGCGCCGTGGCCACGGCCGGCGCGAGGATCACCGCGAGCGCCGCGGCACCGGCCCCCCACCACAGCCGCTCGGGCCGCACCCGGCGGATCAGGGCCGCCCACAGCGGGAAGCTCAGGTAGAACAGCACCTCGCAGGAGAGCGACCAGCTCACGCCGTTGAGGCTGATGAAGGTGTAGGGGTCGGGGAACCAGGTGTGGATCAGCAGCAGGTTGGGCAGCAGCCCCGAGGTCTTCTCGCCGCCGGGCAGCAGCGGGCCCGCCCAGTTGATCAGCAGCAGGGCCGCCAGCAGGGTGACGAGATGGTTCGGGTAGATCTTGACCAGCCTGCGGCGCCAGAATCGGCCCAGCGTGTCGCCGGGGCGGGCGGACCAGGTCAGGACGAATCCGCTGAGGACGAAAAAGAACGACACTCCGACGAATCCCGCCTTGCCCACCAGCTCGGCGTATTCCTCGGTGGTTTCCGGGTCGGAGAAAACCTTTTCCGCCGCCGCATGGTAAAGGAACACCAAAAACGCGGCGATGAAACGCAACCCGGTCAGGGACGGCAGCCGCCGCGCCCATGCGGCGGATTCCGGCCGCGCTTCGGCCGGGCTTCGGGTGCTGTGATTCGGCATGCTCTCTCCACAGGACGGTCCGGCCCGAGAGGCGCCGGTCCAACGGGATTTCCGGCGCCCCGGGCAGGCGCCGCGGAACCTACTTCGTGGCCACCGCTATCAGGTACGGCGCGGAGTCCTCGTACGGCCGTCCGTCCCAGTCGCCGTAGACCTCCACCTCCGAGAAGCCGGCCTCCCGGCACAGCGCGGTGAACTCCTCGTCGGTGTAGATGCGGGCGTCGTACGGCGTCAGGCTGCGCTCGGTGCCGTCGTCGTCCAGCAGGCTCCAGATGCCCTCCTCGCGGCGGCTGACGGGGTTGAGCCGGCGGCGGGAGACGAGGGTGGAGCCGCTGCGCAGCTTGCGGCGCTCCTCCAGCGGGATCCGGCCGTCGGCGAAGGCCGGGACGGTGACCATGGTGTGCATCAGGAACTTCCCGCCGGGCCGGAGGATCTCCTGGAAGCCGCGCGCGACCTGCACGTCCTCCTCCTCGGTGAAGAACCCGAAGGAGTAGAACATGTTGATCACCGCGTCGGCCGGTCCGACGGCGGGGAGCTTGCGCATGTCGCCCTGGACGAAGTTGACGGCGACGCCGTGGCGGGCGGCGCGCTCCCGGGCGAGGCCGAGGAAGCGGGTGTTGATGTCGACGCCGGTGACGTTCAGCCCGCGCTCGGCGAGGGCGACGCTGTGCCGGCCGTAGCCGGAGGGGCAGTCGACGAGCGCGTCGCCGGGCTTGAGACCGCACAGCTTGATCACGCCGTCCGCCTCGCGCTCGGTGCGGTTCTCCAGGAGGCGCTCACCCTCGAAGAAGGTCTTCAGCGAATCGTCGGCCTCCATGTAGAGGTCCCCGAAGAAACCGGCGCTCTCGTGCCACCACGGCAGGGTCTCGGTTGCTACGTCGGTCACGGTCTTCTCCAGCCTTCGTCGTATCACCGGAACGGCCCCGAAAGGCGGCCGGTGATGCGAGCGGGTTGCTCGACGGCACCGATGTTTCGATGCGGGGCACGACAGGGTCAACGAAGGGCACAGAGCTGTCATCGGCTCGATAAGCACCGCTTATCGCGGATCGCCCACCGGATGCCGTACGGCACTGCGCCACCCTCCCGCACCGATGGCGGAAGGAAACATTCCAGTCACCATCGGCTCCGCGCACCGATGGCATACGACCTCGCCGCAGGCCGATTTTCGCCAACCCCGGGAAAGCGGCTCAACGGCGAACAGAGGTTCTGGTTAGCCTGTGGGCGGCCGGGCCAGCGGGGGAACGGCCACCGGATGCGCCACGGAGGACGAATGGCCTATCAGTACCTTGATCCGCGCCATCTCCGGACTCTCATCACCATCGTCGACACCGGTGGCTTCCGCCGGGCGGCGGAGTCCCTGAACCTGTCCCAGCCGGCGGTCAGCCAGCATGTGCGGCGGCTGGAGTCGCTGACCGGAGCGCCGATCTTCCTGTCGACCAAGCAGCCGCTCAGGCTGAGCCTCGTCGGCGAGGAACTGCTCAGTTACGCGCGTCGCATCATCGAGGTCAACGACGAGGCCGTGACCCGCCTCGGCCGGGGCGGCCCGGCGGAGGTCTTCCGCCTGGGCATGTCCGAGCAGCTCGCCCCGGGCATGCCGAAGACGCTGGCGCGGCTGCAGAAGACGTTCCCGACGCGGCGCATAGACGTGCGGCTCGGGGTGACCGAGGACCTGGTCTCCAAGGTGCGCAGCGGTGACCTGGACGTGGTGTACGGGCCGCGCACCCCGCGCAACGCCAACGACCGCTACCTGGGGCACATCCGGCTCTCCTGGTACGGCAGCGTCCGCCTGGCCCCCGGCGAGCCGCTGCCGCTCGTGGTGTTCACCGAGCCGTGCAACCTGCGCCGGCACATCCTCAGCACGCTGCGCAGGTACGGGATCCCCTGGCGGATCGCCTTCGAGTGCCCCGACCTGGCGGGGATCCGCGCCGTCGTCGGCTCCGGCACCGGCGTGACCTGCCTCATCGCGGACCCGGGCGCGGTGGGCGGCCTGCCGGTGTGGCAGCACCGCGATGTCCCGGTACTGCCGTCCTATCCGCTGGCCGTGACCCTCTCGCCGGCCCTGCCGGCCTCCGCCATCGAGCGCATCGTCGCGGCGGTCCGCGAGGGGGTCGCCGGCTTCCCGCTGGAGTCCCCGGCCCGCACCCCGGCGCCGCCGATGGAGGTGGCCCGGGCCTCCTGACCCGGGTGGGGGCCGCCCGCCCGGACGCCGCACCGCGCCGCCCCGGGTGATAACCGCTCGTTATGGGCGTGATGACAGCGGCGGGTGATGCGTTGACCACCGCGCCCGCCGCGGCGAAGCATCGAGGCGTCGAGGCTCCACGTCCGGCACTATCACCCCGGTTGGAGAGAACATGTCCGTCATCACGCAGGAACCCACCCGTGCCGCCATAGACGAGGCCGTCGCGGGCCTGGCCGCCTCGGTGCACACGAGCGAGGCGCTGGACAACGAGTTCTACACCCGCTGGCTGAGCGGTCCGCTCCCCTACCCCGAAGTCCGGGTCTTCGCCGAGCAGTTCCTCGCCCGCACGGTGAACACGAGTGTCATGGTGGCCCTGTCCGTGCTCCACACGGCCGATCTGCACGCCCGCGTGGAGTGCGTGAAGAACCTCTACTCGGAGTACGGCAACGGCGACCCGGCCAAGGCCCACCTGACGCTCCTGGAATCGTTCCTGAGCGATCTGCTCACCCGGCTCAAGGGCGCCCCCGTGACCGCGGAGGAGATCCGCGCCGCGGCCCCGCTGCCCACCACCGCCGCCTTCAGCGCGGGCCAGCGGGAACTGTTCACCTCGGACGACCAGCGCACCGTCCAGGGCGCCCTGCTCGCCCAGGAGCACCTCGCCTACTCCATGCTGACCCGGCTGTACGAGGGGGTGCGCAACTACAAGGGCGTCTACGCCAGCGACGACGAGTTCCACGAGGCGTGCGAGTACTTCTACATCCACATCGGCGAGGCGGAGAAGGACCACAAGGCCCAGGCCGTCACATCCACCGCCGCCGTCTGCCGCGACGAGCGCGACCTGGAGGTGGTGACCGGTTCCTTCCGCCGCTTCCTGGACCTGACCGCCGGCTACTGGCGCGGGGTCGCCCAGGAGATGCGGGCCCGCCGCTGATCGCGGGTCCGGCGCAGGTCACGAGCCCGGGAGGTCCAGGAGATGCCGCGCCCCGCGCACCGCGCCGGCCGGACGCCAGCCCCGGCCGCCGCACTGGTGCTGGCCCAGATCGTCAGCCTGCAGGCGGGATCGGCGGTGGCGAAGACGGCCTACGACGTCGTGGCGCCGACCGCGGTCGCGGGGATGCGGCTCTCCTTCTCGGCCGTCGTCATGGTGCTGCTGGTGCGCCCCCGGCTCCGGCGGCTCACGCCGGCCCAGTGGCGGGCCGCCGTCCCGCTCGGGCTCGTCCTCGCCGCCATGAACGCGGCGTACTTCCAGACGATCTCCCGGCTCCCCCTCGGGGTGGCCTCCACGGTGGAGCTGCTGGGCCCGCTGGCGCTGTCGGTGGCCCTCTCCCGCCGCTGGGAGCACCTCGCCACGGCCGCGCTGGCCCTGACGGGTGTACTGCTGCTGACCACACCGGGCGCCGAGCTGCCCGCCGCCGGACTGGCGCTCGGCGCGGTGGCGGCGTGCTGCCGGGGCGCCTACGTGGTCCTCAGCCGCCGGGTGGGCGGGCTGTTCCCGGACTGGTCCGGGCTGGCGGTCGCCCTGGCGGTGGGCGCCTGCGTGCTGGGACCGCTGACCGCGGCCGCCCACGGCCGGGCCCTGGCCCGCCATCCGGAGGCGCTCGGCACCGGTCTCCTCGTGGGGCTGCTCTCCTCGCTGATCCCCTACGCCCTGGACATGACCGTTCTGCGGCGCATCGACACCCGCGCCTTCGGGATCCTGCTCGCGCTGAGCCCCGCGGTGGGCGCGGCCGCCGGCTTCCTCCTGCTCGGCGAGGAACTGACGACACGCCATCTGCTGGCCATGGCGCTGGTGGCCGCGGCCGGCGCCTGGTCGGTGCGCCGCCCCGGGCCCGGCGCCCCGCACCCCGGCGGGCGCGGGCGCCGTACGCGCCCGGCCGACGCCGGCCCCACACCGACGAGAGGGAAGGACGATGGATGTCATGACGGCCGTGCTGACACGGCGCAGTGAGCACCAGTTGACCGAGCCGGCCCCCTGTGACCAGGAGTTCCACTACCTGCTGCGCGCGGCGGCGACCGCCCCCGACCACGGGCGGCTCCAGCCCTGGCGGTGGATCCTGCTCCGCGGTGCGGCGCGCCACGCCCTCGCCGACTGCCTGGCCGAGGAGGCCCGGGGCACCGGGCGCGACCGGATCGCCGCCAAGGTGCTGCGCGCCCCGCTGCTGGCCACCCTGGTCTTCGCCCCCCGCCTCGGGCACCGCGTCCCCGAGTGGGAGCAGTTGGCCGCGACCAGCGCCATGGCCCACGCCATGATGCTGCTCCTGCACGGTCGCGGCTTCGGCAGCATCTGGCGCACCGGGGCCCTCGCGGACTCCGCGCAGGCCCGCCGGCTGCTCGGCCTGAGGGACGGCGAGCGCCTGCTGGGCTGGCTCTTCATCGGCACGCCGGTGCGCACCGGCGCACCCCGGCGCCGTCCGCCCCAGGACGTCACCGGCCGGGTCACCACCTTCACCGGAGGCTGAGCCCCGGCCGCACCGCCGGGCGCCGCGGGTGCCGGGCCGGCTCGCCCCGCGCGGGCCGGCGCACCGGGCGCTACCGGCGGGGCGCGGCGGCGAAGGCCGTCCCGGGCGCAGGGACGGCCGCGAGCCCGGGAACCGGCACGGCAGGGGGCCGGTCCGGCACGAAGCCGTGCGTACGGCGGCCCAGGTACGCGGCGTCGTAGCGCGGACGGCACTCCAGGTGCCAGTGCAGGACGCCCGCCAGCCAGTTCCGCAGATCCGCCACATGCCGCTCCACCGCCCGGCGCCCCGCCTCCGGCAGCCGGAACTCCTCGCACATCAGGGGGAGTTCGTGCGCGCAGACATGCTCGAACTGCCGCATGCGCTGGTTCATGAGGTCGGCGACCACCCCGGCTGCGGTCGGATAGTCGCACTGGAAGAAGTTCTGGACGACCAGGACACCGTTGTGGAACTCGCCCTCGTATTCGATCTCCTTCTGGTAGGAGACCAGGTCGTTGGCGAGCATGAGGAAGTCCGTGGCCGAGTTCTCCAGCGAGCGCATGGGTCCGCTGCGGTAGACCTCGTCCGGGATGCCGGGGCCGTGCCCCAGGCGGCTCAGGCTCATGTGGAAGTCGGCGCCGAAGGTCGCCCGGCGCATCTCCAGGTAGTCGACGGGGTCGGGCACCCGGTGCTGGATGTGGTTCGACAGCTCCCACAGCCAGCTCCGAGTCATCACGTCGACCGACTCCCGCACGCTCCGGCGGGCCTGCCGGTCCATCCCTGCCGTGGTACGCCGCCAGAGCTCGGCCAGGGACCGCTCCAGGGCGTTGGCGGGCGGCGGCACCGGCTCGCCGTCCAGCGGCATGCACGCGGAGAGCCGTTCGGTACACAGACGGGCGCCGGGCAGGTCGCGCCGCACCCCGAAGACGACCGGGTAGTAGTCGTCGGCGTAGGTGCCGAAGACCAGCCACTGGGTGATCAGGTCGATCTCCTCCGGCCCCGCCTCCGGGTGCATCCCGGCCGATGCCAGCGGCAGGTCGAAGGCGACGAGCTTGTCCTCGTCCCAGACCCCTTCCGACAGCAGGCCCATGGCCGCGCACCACCCGGTGATGCGTTCCCGCGCACCCTCCAGGTGAGGGCTCAGGCGCACCTGGAAGGGCATGTGGATCTCGGGCACCAGGGACGGCCCGACCTTCTGGAACGGGGTGTGGGTGTAGGCCCGCAGCCGTTCGGCGCCCGCCGCCGCCAGCAGGGTGCGGACATCGGCCGCGGCGTGCCCCGCCCCGGACGGGCGTTCCCAGGGACGCGTGGTCCGCGCCCCCTCGTTCATGTAGCGGCTGGAGCGCATGTGCCATTCGTGGCCGCCGGACTGCCAGTCCTGGAGTCCCTTGGCGTAGGCGGCCACCGCCGCGACCTCGGCGGGAGTCAGACCCTCGTCCAGGGCCAGGGCGGGCACCTCGGTGAGGGCGGTGTGCTCGAACTGGTGCAGCCGGGAGGTGAGGACGTCGTTGACCGTGTCGGCGGCCTGCTGGGTGGAGCAGCCGAAGAAGGTCTCCAGCACCAGCACGCCGTTGCTGAGCTCCCCCTCGTCCTCGACCTCGCGCTGGTAGGAGAAGAGGTCGTTGCGCAGGTGGACCGCGTCGGAGAAGGTCTCCATGAGCACCCTCAGCGGTCTGGTCCCGGCGACGCGGGCGGGCACTTCGGCGGTCGCGTACTCCACGAGCCCGGCCGACCAGGGCGCACCGCCCACCTTGCGGCGCATCTCGATGTACTCGACGGGGTTGGCGATCCGCCCCTCATCGATGTTGGACAGCTCCCACAGGGACTCGTTGAGCAGGTTCTCGGTGGCGACGGAGAAGCGGCGGCGCCAGTCGGCGGACATCGACGGCACCGTACGCCGCCACAGGTCCTTCAGGCCCGCCTCGACCGGGTTCTCCGGTTCGGGTACGGCGGCGGGGCCGGGCGGCATGAACAGCGGCAGCCGCTCCAGGTGGGCCCTGCCCCCGGCACGGTCCTGGGTGCGCTTGTACTTCTCCAGGAAGTGGTCGTCGAAGAAGAACACCCACACGTACCAGTCGGTGATGAGGGAGAGGGCGGGGCCGTCGCAGTCGGGGTGGGTGTAGGCGCACAGCAGGCCGTAGTCGTGGGCGTCGAGGTCGGACTGGTCCCAGACGCCGGAGCCCTCCAGCATGCCCATCTCGCGCGCCCATGCCGTCGAGTGGGCGCGTGCCTCCTCGACGTGCGGGTTGAGCCGCGCCGGGTGCGGCAGGTAGAAGTGCGGGAGCTGGAAGGGCTGCTGCGTCATGGGCGGGGCACTACCCAGGGCCCTCCGGCCGCATCCGGAGCGCGGGACATGATCACACCATCGCGTGAATGTCACCCGTTCGGCTCACATCCCGACCGCCCGTCACGTCCTGACCTGGATCAGCGCATGGGTGCCGCTGGTGCGCCAGCTCTGGTCCCCGGCGGCCGACAGCGCGGCTTCCGTCCCGGCGTCCAGGCCGGTGACCACGTCGGACTTCAGGGTGCGCAGCGCGGCGACCGGGCCGGGGAAGTGGGCGGTGACCTCGGCGAACGGCGTGGCCGGCGGCCACCACCGGTCGCCCACCAGACGGCGGTAGTTGAGATCGCCCTTGACGAGGGTGACCGTCGCGGCGGCGCATTCCGCGCGGAGGTCACCGGGCATGTCGGCGTACGGCAGCGGCGCGCAGAAGAAGGGGTGGGCGCGGACGGTGAGGCGCCCCTGCGTCAGCGCGGACCACAGACGGCGGCCGTGGGCGGCGGCCGCCCCGCCGGCGCCGGTCAGCCGGCGCAGCGCGTCGACCACGTCGGCGGTCGTGGCGTCGGAGACGTAGTACGGATGGGGTTTGACGTGCAGCACCACCCGCTCGGCGTGGCCGTGGGCGAGGAGGTGGCCGACGAGCAGCAGGTCGGGGACGAGTTCCCGGCCCGCGTTGTCGGCGACGAGGCTAAGGGTGCCGCCCCCGGAGGGCGGCAGGAGGGACCAGAGGGCCTCGCTGTCGTCGGCGACCAGGCCCGGCTCGGCGGCCCGGGTGCCGGCGCCGGTGGCGGAGAGACGGAAGCCGAGGTCGGCCCGGTTGCCCCAGAGGGATCCGTGCAGCAGGGCCCGGGCCTGTTCGCCGGCGGGCAGGCCGGTCAGGCCGTCGAGCGCGGCGAGTTCCTCGTCCGTCTCCGGTGAGTGGAGTTCGGCCAGCTTGGCGGGGCGGAAGGGGTCGATGCCCTGCCAGGCGCCCGGGCCGAAGTAGCCGACGGCCTGGAGCAGGAGGCGGTAGAAGTAGCTCTCGGACCACAGCCAGGGCACGTCGAACCAGGACCGGCCCGCGTACGTGTCCATGCCCCACTCCCGCCAGCGCGCCCGGTCGGGGGCGTCGGCGGGCAGTGGCTCGATCACCCCCTCGGTGCAGCTCTCCAGCAGCGCGTCGAGGGCGCGGTGCTGGGCCGGTTCCCAGGGGAACGCCTCCCTGACCTGCGCGATGATGGCGGGATGCCGTTCGGCCAGGACTCCGTGGGGGAAGGAGCCGGGTTCGTCGCCGCAGATGACGGGTGCGGGGGGTGTCTCGGGCATGCGCCTCACCGTACCCGGGCGGGGCGGCCGCCCGGCGGACGGGCGGGTGCCGCCGGAAGGCGCGGCGGAAGGCGGGTTCCCCGCTCGCCGGCCCGCCCTTCCCGGGGCCGGGGGACGCGCAGGGTCTGCGTCCCCCGGTGTACCGGGAAGGGCGGGGCCGAGGGTCGAAGGGCCGGGGACGCGGTCCGTCAGTTGACGAAGACCGGGGCGCCGCCGGCGGTCACCGGGGCGTAGGTGGCGGTGAAGTAGCCGTTGGCGAAGCAGAGCGAGGAGCCGGAGACCTTCGTGAAGGGCTGGTCGGTGAAGGTGATCCCGTTGTTGGTGTTGCTCGCGGTGCCGGACAGGCCCGGCGCCTGGTAGACGCAGCTCACGTTGCCCAGCAGGGTGCGCAGCGTGACCGTGGCCCGGATGGTGGTGCCGCTCGGCGGGGTCACCGTGACGGCACCGCTGGAGGTCACGGTGGCGCTGTAGGGCAGGTTGCCGAGGCTGATGCCGTTCACGCCGAGCACACCGGTGACGTTGGCGGTGCAGGTGCTGCTGTCGAAGGTGTGCGAGGTGACCGACTCGGTGGCCGTGCCGGGCGCCGTCGGGTTGCCGGTGACGGTGGCGGTGAACTGCGAGCCGGTGCAGGACACCCCGGTGCTGCCGGTCGCGCTGGAGTGGAACGTGGCGGCGGTGCCGCTCGCCAGCGAGGCGTTGAGGGTGGTGCCGGTCGCGACCGGCGTACCGCCCGTGCCGCCCGTGGTGAGGACGGCACCGGCCGCCGTGGAGGCCGCGGTGGCGGGGACGGCGGCGGAGAGCGACAGCGCCGTGACGGCGGTGGCGAGGCTGAGGAGGGTGCGCGTGCGCATGCGGGTACCTCTTCTCGGAAGTGGGGGTCGACGAGGTGGAGCACAACGGGTTGCGCGGTGGAACTGTGCGTGGGGGGTGGGGAGACGCCGTGGTGCGGTGCGTCCCGGCCGCAGGGCGCGCCGGGACGCGGGATGCGCCGTGCGCCGTCGCCGGAGCGTGACGCCTTCTCCGTACGTGACGAGCCGGCGACGGCAGGCCGGAGACCGGCCGGAGGGGCGGTGACGTTCCCGCGCGGAACCGGGCCGGGCCGCACCGGGCACGCGCTGCCCCACCCCGTACCGGACGGTGCACGTGCCCGGTGCGGGAGTGAGCGGTGCGGATGCCCCGTACGGGACCCGGGCGGTGCCGGGGTGCCGTGCGGGCGTGGCGTGCACATGCCCCGCCAGGGGGGCATGCGAGCCGGGAACGCGGACGGTGCCGCGGGAACGGATCCGGCGCCACGGATCCGGGAACCAGGGCAGTTGTAGACCTGATCCTCCGTCAGAGTCAATACGCCCGACGCGAGTTGCGATCCCGGCGCCGCACCGCCCCGGTGCCCCTCTGCCGACTCCGTACCGGTGCGCCGGTACGCGGAGCGACCCCCGCCGTCCGGCCCCCGGCCACCCCGTGCCGGGACAGAAGGCCAGGCGGGGCACACAATCGCCACCCTTTGCGCACAACTTGCTTGACCCGACCTGTAACCACCGGTAACTTCCCCGTTAGCTACTGGTGCGTAACGTGAAATCCCCTCGCGACCGCCGGGAGTCGTGAGGGCGCTTACGCCCTGTCCGCTGTCCGCGCCAGGACACCGTGCCACGGAAGCCCGACCCGCATCCTCTATGCCTCAGGGAGCAGACATGGCCCCGTCCCCGGACGTCACCCCGTCCGCCGGCAACACCCCCGACAGCCCCGACGGTTCCACCGGCCCGGCCGGACGCGGCCGGGTCAGGCTGCGCCGCGCGGCGGTGATGGCCGTCCCGGCCGCCGCCGTCACGGCGGGTCTGGCGATCCTCACCGCCCAGGGCGCGCTGGGCGTGCAGTTCGCCATCTCCGGCATGCCCTTCACCGTCACCGCCACCGAGCTCAACGGCACCGGGTTCGCCCAGTTCGGCGGGCTCGACAACATGGCCGAGGGCAGCCCGAACGCCGGGGAGACCGGCGGGCAGGTGCTGGTGGTCACCTCCGTGATCAAGGAAGCGACCCTCACCAAGCTGTGCCAGAGCGTCGACCTGGGCGGCACCAACCTGCTGATCACCGCGGGCAGCGGGAGCAAGAAGGTCAGCGCCAGCGACCTGACCACCGACTCGACCGAGCTGTCGGGCGACGCGGCCTTCGACAACATCGAGATCGGCAACGACGCCAGCACGCTGAACAAGGCCGGCGCCAAGGGCCGCGGCCCGATCGGCGTCTTCAGCCAGCAGGCCGACACCGTGCGCATCGCCCATCTGCGCCAGACCAACTACGCCACCACGGCCGGGGTGTTCAAGCTCCCCGGGCTGAAGCTGCGCTTCAGTGACTCGGGGTGCTGATGGACGGTGAGCCGCGCGCGGGCTTCCGGTCCGCCTTCCGCCGGTGGCGCTCCCGCCGCCCGTTCTGGGGCGGGCTGCTGCTCACCCTCGGCGGGGCGGAGATCCTGCTGACGATGAAGGCGTCGCTGAAGGTGGTCCTGCACATCGGGATGCAGGGCGTGGCCGGCTATCTGCTCCCCGGCCTGATGGTGCTCTGCGGCCTGCTGGCCCTCTTCAACCCGGCCCAGCGCCTCTTCTACTCGATCACCGGTGTGCTGGTCTCGCTGGGCACCTGGCTCACCTCGAACCTCGGCGGCTTCCTCGTCGGGCTGCTCCTCGGGTGCGTCGGGAGCTGCCTGGTCTTCGGGTGGCTGCCGGACCAGGAGCCGCGCCGCCGCCCGCGCCGGCGTCTCCGCCTTCGGGCCGTCGCCCTACCGCAACCAGGAACTGCTGCTGGGCACCCGCGTCTACAC
>NZ_WYCT01000226.1 GCF_011008945.1 Streptomyces harenosi | reverse complement strand
GGCCCCGCCCGGCCGGCGGCCGCCCGGGTCGCCGGGGCGCCGCGCCCGGCTGCCCGGCCCCACCGCCGCCAAGCGCCCCGCCGTACCCGCTGCCGGACACCGACGGAAGGAGAAGGACCGTGGCAGGCCAGACAGCGCGCGCCGAGCCGCCGCCCGGGCCGCCCCCGCACGACGCGCTGTGGCGCTGGCGGCGCAACCCCCTGCGCCGCCCCGCCGACGTGGCGCTGGCGTGGACCGGCCTCGTGCTGCTGCTCACCGTCCTGGCGGGGGCGCCCGCCGCCGCGCTGTGGGCCGGGGACACCGCCCTGCGCCACTACCGGGAGTCCGCCGAGCGGCAGGCGCGGACCCGGCACCTCGTCCCGGCCGTGCTCCTGCGTGACGCGCCGCGCCACCCGGAGCCCGGTTCGGCCGAGGCCCGGGAGACCCGCTACCCGGTGGCGGTCCGCTACACGCCGCCGGGCGGCCGGCCGCGTACGGCGCGGACCGAGGTCGTCCCCGGGCTGCGCGCCGGGAGCACCGTCCGGGTCTGGGCCGGGCCGGACGGCCGGCTCGCCGGGCCGCCGCCGGGCCCCGGCGAGATCCGCAGCCGCGCCGCGGGCTGGGCGCTGCTCGCCGCGGTGGGCGTCGCGGCCGCCGGCGGCACCGCCTACCACATGGCGGGGCGGGCGCTGGAGCGGCGCAACCTCGCCCGGTGGGACGAGGCGTGGGCGGCGGCGGCCCGGAGCTGGACCATCCGCCCCTGACGCCGCTCAGGCCGTCGCCGCTCCCGCGGCCGGCGGGGCCAGTTGCCCGGCCAGCCAGGTCGGGACGCCCCCCAGCAGCCGGTACAGGCGCCGTGCCTCCTCCCGCAGCCGCGACGCCTCCGGTTCCGTCTCGGTGTCGGCGAGCGAGACCAGCGCGGGGGCCGTGCCGACGAGGTAGCCCAGCTCCTCGCGGATCCGCAGCGACTCGGCGAACCCGTGCCGGGCCTCGGCCATCTCGCCGTCCCGCAGGGCGAGACCGGCCAGGTGCCGCCAGGTGAACGACATCAGCAGGGCGTCGGAGTGCGCGGTGGCCCCGGCGTGCGCGCGCCGGTACGCCGCCCGCGCGGCCTGCGGCGAGCGGCTGAGGTTCTCCGCGAGCAGCCCGCGCCGGAAGTCCAGCAGGGCCCGCCGCCGCGCCCCCGGCTGGATCAGCGCCGCCGCCCGGCCGAGCGCGGCCCGCGCCTCGTCGGCCCGGTCCCGCACGCCGTGCAGCGTGGCGGCGTAGGCGAGCTGCCCGCGCTCGCAGGCCGCGCCCCCGCGCTCGTCGTCGGTGTCGGCCAGCGCCTCGGCGGTGCGCAGCGCGTCCTCCGCCTCCTCCCAGCCCTGCTCGGTGTAGAGGCAGCGCTCCACCAGCAGCGCGGCCCGCTGGAGCGCGGCCTCGGCGCTGACGGGCCGCAGCAGGGCCGCGGCATCCGCCCAGCAGGCGCGCGAACGCAGCCGCCATACCGCGGTCTGGAGCGGATCGTCACCTGCGGTCGTTCCCGTACCAGACATGGCGGTATGCGCCACCTCGCCCTCCCCAAGCACGCCGTCGAGCCGTCGAGTGGTGGCCGCATCTCAGCACGAACCGACCGGCCCGGCCAAGAGGGTGGGTGAAGGATTTCACAAAGTCGTGGGACTCCCGGCCCCCGGAGGTTTGGCCGGGCGCCCGGCCGCGGGTCAGCTCATCCGCAGCGCCAGGAAGAAATCGAGCTTGTCCTCCAGCCGCGACAGGTCGCGCCCCGTCAACTGCTCGATCCGCCCGACCCGGTAGCGCAGCGTGTTGACGTGCAGGTGGAGCCGGGTGGCGCAGCGCGTCCAGGAGCCGTCGCAGTCCAGGAACGCCTCCAGGGTGGGGATCAGCTCGGCGCGATGGCGGCGGTCGTAGTCGCGCAGCGGGTCCAGCAGCCGGGCGGTGAAGGCGCGGCGGACGTCGTCGGGGACGAACGGCAGCAGCAGGACGTGCGAGGCGAGCTCCTGATGCCCGGCGGCGCACACCCGGCCCGGCCGGGCGGCGGCCACCCGCCGCGCGTGCCGCGCCTCCTCCAGCGCGCCGCGCAGCCCCTCCGCCGAGTGCACCGCCGCGCTGACGCCGAGCGTGACCCGCCCGTCGGCCTCCAGCCCGGCCGTGAGCGGGGCCCGCACGGCCTCCAGCAGCGCCTCGGCGAGGATGCCGGTCTCGAAACCCTCGTGCTCGCCGGCGACCGCCGGGAGCGGCACCAGCGCGACGGCCTCCTCACCGGTGTGGGCGACGGCGATCCGGTCGGAGTGCTCGGGGCCCGTGGACCGGGGGTCGACGAGGATCTCCTCCAGCAGCGCCTGGGCGACCGGCCCGGCCTGGACCTGCCCGTCCTCCCACTCGACCCGGGCCACCACGACCTGCCAGTGCGGGGCGGCACCGAGGCCGGGCAGCAGGACCGGCGCCGCGACCCGCAGCCGGGCCGCGATCTCGGCGGGCGCCGCGCCCGTCTGCACCAGCTCCAGGACCTCCTGCGCCAGCCGCCGCCGCACCGAGCGCGCCGCGTCCCGCCGGTCCCGCTCGACCGCGATGAGCTGGGTGACGCCGTGCAGCAGGTCGAGGCGCTCCTCGGCCCAGTCCCCCGCGTCCGCCTCGACCGCCAGCAGCCAGTCCGACAGCACCGTCTCCCGGGTGTCCCGGGCGGCCTGGGCGGAGCGCCCCGATCCGGCCGGGGCCGGGCGGTGCCCCCCGCTGCGGACCGGGAAGAGGCTGAACGTCCGCGACGGCGCGGTGCCGAGCGTCACCCGGTGCGGCGCCCGGCGGCCCGCGCGGGTGGCCGCCAGGTGCTCGGCCGCCAGCTCACCGCAGAGCTCGGCGGGCAGCGCGGCGCCGGTCACCTTCGGGCCCGCGATGAGCCGTCCCGCCGGGGACAGCACCCAGGCCCTGAGGTCCAGGTCGGAGCGGAGCAGGTCCAGCACCACCTCCGGGCCGCCGCCCGCCGGGCCCGACGTCATCATCCGGCGGTGGCGGTCCACCACCGCCGCCAGGTCCCCGGCGCGTTCGCCGGAGACCTGCCGGACCACGTGCTCGGTGATCGTGGCGAACGCCACCGACTCGTGCACCGCGAACAGCGGCAGCCGGTGCCGCGCGCAGGCCACCACCAGATCGTCCGGGACGGCGCCCAGCTCCGCCTCACCGGCCGCGAGCGCGGCCACCCCGGCCTGCGCCAGGATCCGTACGAACGGCTCGGAGTCGGCGGCGTCCCGGCGCCAGGCCAGGCCCGTGAGCACCAGTTCGCCGCCCGTCAGATAGCGGCTGGGGTCCCTGAGGTCGGTGGTCATGACGCCGCGCACGGTGCGGTCCAGCTCGTCGTCGCCGCCGAGCAGCCTCAGGCCCAGCGCGTCGGTGTCCAGCAGTGCGCGCAGCCGCATTCTCGTCGCCGCCGTTCCTTGTCTAGAAAGAGTTCGTCGCATGGTCGATGGAGGGTGGGCACGGGCCCGTCCGGCGGCGGATGAGCGGGGCTCGCCGACTGCCGAGGTGTGTGTCCCAGGTCACGCTGCAGCGTCGCGCGTTTCCACAGGAAAACGCGGAGGTTACCGGGGTCCTCCGTTCATACGAATCTACAAGATGCCCGGCGTGGCCAGCCAACTCCTTCATGGTTTCCGTGACTGACCCCTGTGGAGCACGGAGCGGTGTACTGACTCCACTCAGCGTTAACAGCACAGGAACGAGCCGCGCCCGCCGCACACGGATTGGCTCAATCTGTACGCCCCACGAGACGAAGAAGAGAGCCGGTCATGGACTTCCTTCGCCCCGCCAGTTGGGAGGAGGCGCTCGCCGCGAAGGCGGAGCACCCCACCGCTGTGCCGATTGCGGGTGGCACCGATGTGATGGTCGAGATCAACTTCGACCACCGCCGGCCCGAGTACCTCATGGACCTGAACCGCATCGGCGACCTGACCGAGTGGGAGGTCGGCGAGGACACGGTACGGCTCGGTGCCTCCGTGCCGTACACGAAGATCATGGAGAACCTGCGCGCCGAGCTGCCGGGTCTCGCCCTGGCCTCGCACACGGTCGCCTCCCCGCAGATCCGCAACCGCGGCGGCGTCGGCGGCAACCTCGGCACCGCCTCCCCGGCCGGTGACGCCCACCCGGCCCTCCTCGCCGCCGGTGCCGAGGTGGAGGTGGAGTCGGTGCGCGGCTCCCGCCGCATCCCGATCGACGAGTTCTACCGGGGGGTGAAGCGCAACGCGCTCGCGCCCGACGAGCTGATCCGCGCCGTGCACGTGAAGAAGGCGGACGGCCCGCAGCAGTTCTCCAAGGTCGGCACCCGCAACGCCATGGTCATCGCGGTGTGCGCCTTCGGGCTGGCGCTGCACCCCGAGACGCGGACCGTGCGCACCGGGATCGGCTCGGCCGCGCCCACCCCCGTCCGCGCCAAGGCCGCGGAGGAGTTCCTGAACGCGGCGCTGGACGAGGGCGGCTTCTGGGACAACGGAAAGATCATCACCCCGTCGGTCGCCAAGCGGTTCGCGGACCTGTGCTCGGCCGCCTGCAACCCGATCGACGACGTCCGGGGCACCGCGAGCTACCGCCGCCACGCGGTCGGGGTCATGGCCCGCCGGACGCTGACCTGGACCTGGGAGTCGTACCGCGGCACCCGCCGCGCCTCTGAGGGAGCTGCGTAATGCGCGTCAACTTCACCGTCAACGGACGTCCGCAGGAGGCCGACGACGTCTGGGAGGGCGAGTCCCTCCTCTACGTCCTGCGCGAGCGCCTGGGCCTGCCCGGCTCCAAGAACGCCTGCGAACAGGGCGAGTGCGGCTCCTGCACGGTCCGCCTGGACGGCGTGCCGGTCTGTTCCTGTCTGGTCGCCGCCGGGCAGGCCGAGGGCCGTGACGTCGTCACCGTCGAGGGACTCGCGGACTTCGCCAGGCAGCGGTCCTGCGGGACGGGCGCCTGTGGCGGGACCTCGCTGGACGAGGCCCGGCAGTGGCAGGCCGAGGGCACCGACTCGCAGACCGGCGAGGGCAGCGGGCTCTCCCCGATCCAGCAGGCGTTCATCGACGCCGGCGCCGTCCAGTGCGGCTTCTGCACGCCGGGTCTGCTGGTGGCCGCCGACGAGATGCTGGAGCGCAACCCGAACCCGACCGACGCCGACATCCGCGAGGCGCTGTCGGGCAACCTGTGCCGCTGCACGGGCTACGAGAAGATCATGGACGCGGTCCGCCTGGCGGCCGCCCGCCAGTCCGAGGGGGTCTGACCATGCCGGCCAACGGCGCTCCTACGAAGATCACGCAGGGCACCCGGACCAAGGGCGGCATCGGCGAGTCCACGCTCCGCCCGGACGGCACCCTGAAGGTCACCGGCGAGTTCGCGTACTCGTCCGACATGTGGCACGAGGACATGCTCTGGGGCCAGATCCTGCGCTCCACGGTCGCCCACGCCGAGATCGTGTCCATCGACACGAGCGAGGCCCTCGCCCTGCCGGGCGTGTACGCCGTCATGACCTACGACGACCTGCCGACCGACGTGCGGAACTACGGCCTGGAGATCCAGGACACCCCGGTCCTCGCCCACGGCAAGGTCCGCCACCACGGCGAGCCGGTCGCGATCGTCGCCGCCGACCACCCGGAGACGGCCCGCCGCGCCGCCGCCAAGATCAAGGTCGACTACCGCGAACTGCCCGTCGTCACCGACGAGGCCTCGGCGACCGCACCGGACGCGATCCTGGTCCACGAGAACCGCGACGACCACCACGCCGCCCACGTCCCCCACCCGAACATCGTGCACCGCCAGCCGATCGTCCGCGGCGACGTGGAGGCGGCCCGCGGGCGCGCCGACGTCATCGTCGAGGGCGAGTACACCTTCGGCATGCAGGACCAGGCCTTCCTCGGTCCCGAGTCCGGTCTCGCGGTACCCGAGGAGGACGGCGGCGTCCACCTCTACATCGCCACCCAGTGGCTCCACTCCGACCTGCGCCAGATCGCCCCCGTGCTCGGCCTGCCGGAGGAGAAGGTGCGCATGACGCTGGCCGGCGTCGGCGGCGCCTTCGGCGGGCGCGAGGACCTGTCGATGCAGATCCACGCCTGCCTGCTGGCGCTGCGCACCGGCAAGCCCGTGAAGATCGTCTACAACCGCTTCGAGTCGTTCTTCGGGCACGTCCACCGCCACCCGGCCAAGCTGTACTACGAGCACGGCGCCACCAAGGACGGCAAGCTCACGCACATGAAGTGCCGGATCGTCCTGGACGGCGGCGCCTACGCCTCCGCCTCCCCGGCGGTCGTCGGCAACGCCTCCTCGCTGAGCGTCGGTCCGTACGTCGTCGACAACGTCGACATCGAGGCCATCGCCCTCTACACCAACAACCCGCCCTGCGGCGCCATGCGCGGCTTCGGCGCGGTCCAGGCGTGTTTCGCCTACGAGGCGCAGATGGACAAGCTGGCCAAGAGGCTGGGCCTGGACCCGGTGGAGTTCCGGCAGCTCAACGCCATGGAACAGGGCACCGTCATGCCGACCGGACAGCCCGTCGACTCCCCGGCCCCGGTCGCCGAACTCCTGCGCCGCGTCAAGGCGATGCCGATGCCGCCGGAGCGCCAGTGGGAGTCCAGCGAGGGCGCCGACGTACGGCAGCTGCCCGGCGGCCTGTCCAACACCACGCACGGAGAAGGCGTCGTACGCGGGGTCGGGTACGCGGTCGGCATCAAGAACGTCGGCTTCTCGGAGGGGTTCGACGACTACTCCACCGCCCGGGTGCGGATGGAGGTCGTGGGCGGCGAGCCCGTGGCGACCGTGCACACCGCCATGGCGGAGGTCGGCCAGGGCGGCGTCACCGTCCACGCGCAGATCGCCCGCACCGAGCTGGGCGTCACCCGGGTGACCATCCACCCGGCCGACACCCAGGTCGGCTCGGCGGGTTCGACCTCGGCCTCCCGGCAGACCTACGTCACCGGCGGCGCCGTGAAGAACGCCTGCGAGCTGGTGCGCGAGAAGGTCCTGGAGATCGGGCGCCGCAAGTTCGGCTCCTACCACCCGGCCTGGGCCACCGCCGAACTCCTGCTGGAGGGCGGCAAGGTGGTCACCGACGGCGGCGAGGTCCTCGCCGACCTGGCGGACGTCCTCGGCGAGGAGGCGGTGGAGGTCGAGGAGGAGTGGCGGCACCGGCCGACCGAGCCCTTCGACCTGCGCACCGGCCAGGGCAACGGCCACGTCCAGTACTCCTTCGCCGCCCACCGCGCGGTCGTCGAGGTCGACACCGAGCTCGGCCTGGTGAAGGTGATCGAGCTGGCCTGCGCCCAGGACGTCGGCAAGGCGCTCAACCCGCTCTCCGTCGTCGGCCAGATCCAGGGCGGCACCACCCAGGGCCTGGGCGTGGCGGTGATGGAGGAGATCGTCGTCGACCCGAAGACGGCGAAGGTGAAGAACCCGTCCTTCACCGACTACCTCATCCCGACCATCCTCGACACGCCGACCATCCCGGTCGACGTGCTCGAACTCGCCGACGAGCACGCCCCCTACGGCCTGCGCGGCATCGGCGAGGCCCCCACCCTGTCGTCGACGCCGGCGGTCCTCGCGGCCATCCGCGACGCCACCGGGCTGGAGCTCGACCGGACCCCGGTACGCCCGGAGCACCTGACCGGCACGGCGTAACCACTCCCCGATCCCTCCGGGCGGCGCACCGTGGAACGTCACGCCTCCCCGCGCCGCCCGGAGCGGCCCCGTCCCGCACCGCTCGCGGGACGCGCCGCACCGGCACGTCCGCCGCCAAGGGCCTTGCTTTCCGGATCACGCCGAGCTCGCGGGCCGGGCCGGATCCGGGCGAAGAGCCCGGCGGCGGCACCCTGTTCGTTCGTCTCGGGCCGTCCCCCGGGTCGTGCGGCCGAAGCACCATCCCAAATCCCGCGACCGCGCCCCGCGGTGAGCAGCCGCCAGGGGCGGTCCTGCGCGGGTGCCCCTATGAACCTTGGGAGTAGGCCCCACATGACCCAGCAGTCACTGGAGCCCAGGAGCGTCCCGGAGGACGCGGGTGACGGCACCCGCGTCCCGGCCGGACGCTCCTGGCTCGACCGGTACTTCCACATATCCCGACGGGGATCGACGGTCGCGCGCGAGGTGCGCGGCGGCGTCACGACCTTCATGGCGATGGCGTACATCCTCCTGCTCAACCCCCTGATCCTGTCCGGCGAGGACGCCGCGGGGGACACCCTCGCCGCCAAGGCGCTGATCACCGCCACCGCGTTCGCGGCGGCCTTCACCACGCTGCTGATGGGCTTCGTCGGCAAGGTGCCGCTCGCCCTCGCCGCGGGCCTGTCCGTCTCCGGTGTCCTCGCCTCGCAGGTCGCGCCCGAGATGACCTGGCCGCAGGCGATGGGCATGTGCGTGATGTACGGCGTGGTCATCATGCTGCTGGTCGTCACCGGCCTGCGGGAAATGATCATGAATGCGATCCCGCTCGCCCTCAAGCACGGCATCACCATGGGCATCGGCCTGTTCATCGCCGTCATCGGCTTCTACAAGGCCGGCTTCGTCCACCAGGGCACGGCGGGCACCCCGCTGGTCCTCGGTCCGGCGGGCGAACTGGCCGGGTGGCCGGTCCTGCTCTTCTGCGGCACCCTCCTGCTGATCTTCATGCTCCAGGCGCGCGACGTGCCCGGCGCCATCCTCATCGGGATCGTCACCGGCACCGTCGTCGCCGCGGTGCTGAACGCCGCCGGCGTCATCGACCCCGGGCAGTGGGCCAACGGCGCCCCCGAACTGCACGGCAGCGCGGTGTCCATGCCGGACTTCTCGCTCTTCGGCCAGGTGGAGTTCGGCGGCTGGGGCGAGGTCGGCGCGATGACCGTCGGCATGATCGTCTTCACCCTGGTGCTCGCCGGGTTCTTCGACGCGATGGCCACCATCATCGGCGTCGGCACCGAGGCGAAGCTCGCCGACGACAAGGGCCGGATGCCGGGCCTGTCCAAGGCGCTGTTCATCGACGGCGCGGGCGGCGCGATCGGCGGCGTCGCAGGCGGCAGCGGCCAGACCGTGTTCATCGAGTCCGCCACCGGCGTCGGCGAGGGCGCCCGCACCGGCCTGGCCTCGGTGGTCACCGGGGCGTTCTTCGCGGCCTGCCTGTTCTTCACCCCGCTGACGGCGATCGTGCCGCAGGAGATCGCCTCCGCCGCCCTGGTGGTCATCGGCGCGATGATGCTGATGAACGCCCGCCACGTGGACTGGGCGGACCGCGCCACCGCGATCCCGGTCTTCCTCACCGTGGTCCTGATGCCGTTCACTTACACCATCACCACCGGTGTCGCCGCCGGCGTCATCGCCTACACCGCCATCAAGGTCGCCCAGGGCAGGGCGCGGGAGATCGGGGCCTTCATGTGGGTCCTCTCGGTCGTCTTCGTCGTCTACTTCGCCCTCAACCCGATCGAGAGCTGGCTGGGCGTGCACTAGCCGGCCGGCGGGCACCCGTTTTCCCGACAACCGCTGTGAAGGAGACCGACAGATGCTGGACATCGCCGAAGAGCTGCACCGGTGGGTCGAGCAGGGACGCGACTTCGCCGTGGCCACCGTGGTGGCCGTCGGCGGCAGCGCTCCCCGCCAGCCCGGCGCCGCGCTCGCGGTGGACGCCGACGGCACGGTGATCGGCTCGGTCTCCGGAGGCTGTGTGGAGGGCGCCGTCTACGAGCTGTGCCAACAGGCGCTGGACGACGGCCAGACGGTCCTGGAGCGCTTCGGCTACAGCGACGAGGACGCCTTCGCCGTGGGCCTGACCTGCGGGGGCGTGATCGACATACTCGTCACGCCGGTACGGGCGGACGCCCCCGCCCGCCCGGTGCTCGCCGCGGCGCTCGCCGCCGCCGCCCGGGGGGAGGCGGCCGGGGTGGCGCGCGTCGTCTCCGGCCCGGCCGAGCTCCTGGGACGGGCGCTGACCGTCCGGCCCGACGGTTCCCGGGAGGGCGGCTTCGGCGCCCACCCGGAGCTGGACCGCACGGTGGCCGCGGAGGCGGCGGCCTTCCTGGACGCCGGACGCACCGGCACGCTGGAGATCGGGGAGCAGGGCTCGCGCTGCGGAGCGCCGCTCACCGTGCTGATCGAGTCCTCCGTGCCGCCGCCCCGCATGATCGTCTTCGGGGCGATCGACTTCGCCTCGGCGCTGGTCCGCGTCGGCAAGTTCCTCGGCTACCACGTGACGGTGTGCGACGCCCGCCCGGTCTTCGCCACCGCGGCCCGTTTCCCGGACGCCGACGAGGTCGTCGTCGACTGGCCGCACGAGTACCTGGAGCGCACGGACGTCGACGGCCGCACGGTCCTGTGCGTCCTCACCCACGACGCCAAGTTCGACGTACCGCTGCTGAAGCTGGCCCTGCGCCTGCCGGTCGCCTACGTCGGCGCGATGGGCTCCCGGCGCACCCATCTGGACCGCAACCGGCGGCTGCGCGAGGTCGGCGTCACCGATCTGGAGCTGGCCCGGCTGCGCTCGCCCATCGGCCTGGACCTCGGCGCCCGCACCCCGGAGGAGACGGCCCTGTCCATCGCCGCCCAGATCGTCGCCGACCGGCGCGGCGGCAGCGGGGTCTCGCTGACCGGCGCCCACACCCCGATCCACCACGACGGCGACTCCGCCCCGGCGCGGCGGATCGGCTCGGTGGCCTGAGCCCGGCCCGGGCGGCCCCTCCCGCCGCGCCGGACCCCCGCGCGTGACGGCGCACCCCCTGGCGGGCGCGCCGTCACGCGTTTGCGAGCAGCCGGTTCACCGCGCGCCCGAACACGTACCGGCCCGCTGCCCGCAGCACGCCGTCGAAGGCGCCCGGCAGCGCGCGCACCCGCAGGTCCTCCCGCCACACCACCCGGGTCCGGCCGCCGGGGCCGGGGCGGACCTCGATCTCCGCCCAGCCGCCCACCACCCGGCCCCGCTTCTCCAGCCGGCACCGGCCGGGGGTGCCGTCCCCCGGGGGCTCCCAGACGGTCACCTCCATGGTGTCGTCGAAGGCGAGGGGGCCCAGGCCGGTGCGGGCCACCACGACCGTGCCGGTACGGGTCGGCGGGGCGGTGCGGGCGTCGACGCGGGTCAGCGGCACGGCCGCGCCGTGGCGGGGCCACTCGGTGAGCCGGCGCCAGGTCTCGTCCGGCGGCAGCGGCACCGTGCGTTCGAGCGAGAAGGTGACCACGCCACGATCGTAGGGAAGCGCCCCGGCGGCGGCACCCCCGCCGGCCCCCCGCGCCCCTCGGCGCGAACAGCCCGGCCGGGTGCGGAAGGGGATGCCGGGCGTCCGGCCGCCTCCCTGACGGCTCAGTGGTAGGCGAGGGTCGTCATCATCCCGGACTCCGAGTGGTAGATGTTGTGGCAGTGCAGCATCCACAGGCCGGGGTTGTCCGCGTCGAAGTCCGCCACCAGCTTGCGGTGCGGCAGCAGGATCGTCGTGTCCTTGCGGGCGCCGCGCGCGTCGATGCCGGCGAGGGAGAACGTGTGGCCGTGCAGATGCACGGGGTGCCACATGTCGGTGGCGTTGATCACCACCAGCCGTACCCGTTCGCCCCGTTCGACCCGGTGGAGCCTGTCCGGGTCGTAGGGCCTGTGGTCGATCCCCCAGTCGTACTCCTTCATGCCGCCGGTCAGGTGCATCTTCAGGAGGCGGTCGTACCTGCGGCGGGGCAGCGCCACCGACTCGTGCGGCCGCAGCCGGCGGCCGGACACCAGCACCTCGCGGTCCAGCTCGACAGGGTGCGCGGACGGCTCGGGGACCGCGCCGGAGCCCGTGCGCAGGACGGCCATGGCCCGGCCGCGCTTGCCCTCGGCGAGCGCGACGAGCGGGAAGACCCCGGACCCCGCGGTGACCAGCACGTCGTACCGCTCGCCCATGCCGAGGACCAGCGCGTCGGTCCGGTAGGGCCGCACGGGGAAGCCGTCGCTGTGGGTGACGGTCATCCGGTGCCCGCCGAGCGCCACCCGGAAGGCCGACTCCCCGCCGGCGTTGACGATGCGCAGCCTGATCCGGTCGCCGGGCCTGGCCCTGAACTGCGTGGGGTCGTCGGCCGTGCGGCCGTTGATCAGGTAGTAGGGGTACGCGACGTCTCCCGCGTGGCCACCGAGCAGCCTGCTGGTGGCGCCCGACATCAGCCGCTGCGGACCCTTCCCGCGGTACGGCGAGGGCGAGGGTGCCCTCCCGGGGCGCTTGCCGTCGTCCGTGGCGCCGGACCCGCTGTCCGCCAGCGCCCCACCGCCCCCCTCCCCCGGCCCTGTCTCTTATACC
>NZ_WYCT01000225.1 GCF_011008945.1 Streptomyces harenosi | reverse complement strand
GGGCGGGGGGAACTAGCAGGCCGGCAGGGTGCCGCGGTGGCCCCGTGCCGTCTGGGGCGGGACCACGGGCCGGCCGAAGCGGAACTCGCGCAGGGTGCGCCACACCCCGTCGGCGCCCTGCTCGTACAGCGCGAACCCGGTGCAGGGCCACTCGGCCTCGTAGTCGGCGAGCTCCTCGAAGGCGCGGTCCATCGCGGCCTCGTCGATGCCGTGCGCCACCGTGACGTGCGGGTGGTACGGGAACTGGAGCTCGCGGGCGACCGGGCCGGAGGCGTCGCGGACCTGCTTCTGGAGCCAGGTGCACGCCTCGGCGCCCTCGACCACCTGCACGAAGACCACCGGCGACAGCGGGCGGAAGGTGCCGGTGCCGGACAGCCGCATCGGGAAGGGCCGGCCGGCCGCCGCCACCTCGGCCAGATGGGTCTCGATCGCGGGCAGCGCCGCCTCGTCGACCTCGGTCGGCGGCAGCAGGGTGACATGGGTGGGGATGCCGTGAGCCGCGGCGTCGCCGAAGCCCGCGCGCAGCTCCTGGAGCTGGCTGCCGTGCGGCTCCGGGACCGCGATCGACACGCCGATCGTTACGGTCCCCACGTCGTCTCCTGTCGTTCTGTCGGAGCTGCCCGCCTCCGCGGCGGGCAGGAGGGGCCGCGGGCGCGGCCCCTCGGTTATCGACTCTACGGCCACGACCGCGCCCTGGGCAGGCGCAGCCGTGGTGATGTGTGGCAACAGGTGGTCGTGACCCGTGCCCGGTGGTGCGCGGTCAGTGCTTGGCGGGCAGGAAGCCCACCCGGTCGTACGCCTGCGCGAGGGTCTCGGCGGCGACGGCCCGGGCCTTCTCGGCGCCCTTGGCCAGGACCGAGTCGAGGGTCTCCGGGTCGTCCAGGTACTGCTGGGTGCGCTCCCGGAAGGGCGTGACGAAGTCGACCATGATCTCGGCGAGGTCCGTCTTGAGCGCGCCGTAGCCCTTGCCGGCGTACTTCTCCTCCAGCTCCCCGATGCCCGTCCCGGTGAGCGTCGAGTAGATGGTGAGGAGGTTGCTGACGCCCGGCTTGTTCTCCACGTCGTAGCGGATCACGGTGTCGGTGTCGGTGACGGCGCTCTTGACCTTCTTCGCGGTGGCCTTCGGCTCGTCCAGCAGGTTGACGAGGCCCTTCGGCGTGGACGCCGACTTGCTCATCTTCACCGACGGGTCCTGGAGGTCGTAGATCTTCGCCGTCTCCTTGAGGATGTACGGCTTGGGGACGGTGAAGGTGGGGCCGAAGCGGCCGTTGAAGCGCTCCGCGAGGTCGCGGGTCAGCTCGATGTGCTGGCGCTGGTCCTCGCCGACCGGGACCTCGTGCGCCTGGTAGAGGAGGATGTCCGCCACCTGGAGGATCGGGTAGGTGAACAGGCCGACGGAGGCGCGGTCGGCGCCCTGCTTGGCGGCCTTGTCCTTGAACTGGGTCATCCGGCCGGCCTCGCCGAAGCCGGTGAGGCAGTTCATGACCCAGGCGAGCTGGGCGTGCTCGGGCACATGGCTCTGGACGAAGAGCGTGCAGCGGTCCGGGTCCAGCCCGGCGGCCAGGAGCTGGGCGGCGGCCAGCCGGGTGTTGGCGCGCAGCTCCTTCGGGTCCTGCGGGACCGTGATCGCGTGCAGGTCGACGACCATGTAGAACGCGTCGTGGGTCTCCTGCAGCGCCACCCACTGGCGGACGGCACCGAGGTAGTTGCCGAGGTGGAACGAACCGGCGGTGGGCTGGATTCCGGAGAGCACGCGGGGTCGATCAGAGGCCATGCCTCATATTCTCTCAGAGAGCGCGGGAGGTCCGGTGCGCGGGAAACCGCGGACCCCGCCAGGCCGGTCGCGCGTCCACCGCGTCCCGGTCCGGACGCGTCCGTCCGGGCGTCGTCTGTGTCCACGGGTGTCTCTGTCCGGGCGTGCCCGCTCGGCGGACGGGCCCGGACAGAGACGTCCGGCGTCTCAGCCGAGGTCGATCTCCGGGTAGAGCGGGAAGCCGGCCACCAGGTCCGTGGCCCGGCGGGAGATCTCGTCCGCGATCTTCTCGTCCAGGACGTGGGCGGCCTTGGACGGGGCGCCGGACTTGGTGGTGCCGGGCTCGGTGCTGGTGAGGACCCGGTCGATGAGGCCGGCGACCTCGTCCATCTCCGCCGTGCCCAGGCCCCGGGTGGTCAGCGCGGGGGTGCCGACGCGGATGCCGGAGGTGTACCAGGCGCCGTTGGGGTCGGCGGGGATGGCGTTGCGGTTGGTGACGATGCCGGAGTCCAGCAGGGCGGCCTCGGCCTGGCGGCCGGTGAGGCCGTAGGAGGTGGCGACGTCGATCAGGTTGAGGTGGTTGTCGGTGCCGCCGGTGACCAGGGTGGCGCCGCGGCGCATCAGGCCCTCGGCCAGGGCGCGGGAGTTGTCGACGATGCGCTGGGCGTAGTCGCGGAAGGCGGGCTGCCGGGCCTCCGCGAGGGCGACGGCCTTGGCGGCCATGACGTGCGGCAGCGGGCCGCCGAGGACCATCGGGCAGCCGCGGTCGACCTGGTCCTTGAGGGAGTCGTCGCACAGCACCATGCCACCGCGCGGGCCGCGCAGCGACTTGTGCGTGGTGGTGGTGACGATCTGCGCGTGCGGGACCGGGTCGAAGTCGCCGGTGAGGACCTTGCCGGCGACCAGGCCCGCGAAGTGGGCCATGTCGACCATGAGCGTGGCGCCGACCTCGTCGGCGATCTCGCGCATGATCCGGAAGTTGACCAGGCGGGGGTAGGCGGAGTAGCCGGCGACGATGATCAGCGGCTTGAACTCGCGGGCCTGGGCGCGCAGGGCCTCGTAGTCGATCAGGCCGGTGGCCGGGTCGGTGCCGTAGGAGCGCTGGTCGAACATCTTGCCGGAGATGTTCGGGCGGAAGCCGTGGGTGAGGTGGCCGCCGGCGTCCAGGGACATGCCGAGCATGCGCTGGTTGCCGAACGCCTGGCGCAGCTCGGCCCAGTCGGCCTCGGTCAGGTCGTTGATCTGGCGGACGCCGGTCTTCTCCAGGAACGGGGCCTCCACGCGGTCGGCGAGGACGGCCCAGAAGGCGACGAGGTTGGCGTCGATGCCGGAGTGCGGCTGGACGTAGGCGTGGCGGGCGCCGAAGAGCTCCTTGGCGTGCTCGGCGGCGAGCGACTCGACGGTGTCGACGTTGCGGCAGCCGGCGTAGAAGCGGCGGCCGACGGTGCCCTCGGCGTACTTGTCGCTGAACCAGTTGCCCATGGCCAGCAGGGTGGCCGGGGAGGCGTAGTTCTCCGAGGCGATCAGCTTGAGCATCTCGCGCTGGTCGGCGACCTCCTGGCCGATGGCGTCGGCGACACGCGGCTCGACGGCGCGGATCACGTCGAGGGCGGCGCGGTAGGCGGTGGAAGCGGTGGAGAGCGGCTGCTCGGCGGACATCGGGACCTCCGGGACGTGGCGTTCGGCGTTCACGGTACGGCCCAGGCGCACGGCACTCGTGCCGGGCCCGCCCGGGCCCGGGGGCCGCTCCCCGATGGTCGGTCCCATCCCAGCGCGCCAGTCACGGCCCGTGGTCAGCCTACCGGGCGCCCGGCGGTGCGACGTGCCGCCGTCCATGATGCGGGCCGGCGGGAGCCTCGTGCCGGCGTCCGGCGGTGTGGTCGAGGATCGCGGCGGCGAGCGGGGCGTGCACCTCGGGAGGCAGCGCGTGGCCCATGCCGGGGATCTCGACGAGACGGGCGCCGTGGATCGCCTGGGCGAGGTGGTGGGCGTGCGGGGGCGGGAAGACCGGTTCGGCCGGGGCGGAGACGACGAGGGTGGGCACCGTGGTGCGGGCCAGGTGCTCGGTGCGGAGCATGCCGCAGGAGTCGGCCCGGGCGTGCGCGGTGCTGGTCGCGTGGTGTCCGGTGTGCTCGACGACCCGGCGTTCCAGGGCACGGAAGTACTCCGGGTCGAAGGGGAGCCGGCCGCCGTTGAGCAGGCGCCAGTGTTCGACCCGCCGCTCCACCTCGGCCTCCGGGCCCTGGTCGGTCACCGGGCGGGACCAGAGCTCCAGCAGGCGGGGGTCGATGCCGGGGAGTTCCCCGGGCGGGACGCGGGTTCCGTCCGGGTGGGTGAAGGGAGCGGTGCTGAGTGCGCCGGTGCCGATCAGGGTCGCGCTGAGCAGGCGTTCGGGACGGTCGGCGACGAGGAGCTGGGCGAGCATGCCGCCCAGGGACATGCCGACGACGTGGGCGCGCTCGGCACCGAAGGCGTCCAGCACGGCGACGGCGTCGTCCGCGAGGGTGGTGACCGGGTAGGGCTGCCGGTCGAAGGCCCAGGTGGAGCGGCCGGTGTCGCGGTGGTCGTAGCGGATGACGCGGTGGTGGGCGGCCAGCAGGCCGACGAGTTCGTCCGGCCAGCCGATGCCGGACGCCTGGGCTCCCATGATCAGCAGGAGCGGGGGCGCGTCCGGGGCGCCGCACTCCTCGGCCCACAGGCGTGTGCCGGGTGCCGCGTCGACGAATCGTTCCATGGTGCTCCCCCTGGGGTCTTCCGCCGGGCCGGGTGCCTCGGCGAGCGACGAGACGAGACGTATCGTATCAGTAAGATGCCGGACCCCGCCCCCGGAAAAAGGCGGCTAGCGGGAGAGCGCGGAGGCGGACCGCCCGGACTCAGAGGATCACGTGCGGCAGGAAGCGGGCGTACTCGTCCGTGATCAGGCCGGAGGACTCGCGGATGCCGAGGCCGGCCGACTCGTCCTCCACCACCCAGGCGCCCAGGACCACGTGGTTGCCGTCGAAGGAGGGCAGGGGGGCCAGTTGCTGGTAACAGCAGGGCTCGTCCCGTACGGCGGGGTCCGCGCCGGGTTCGTGGACGGTCACGCCGGCGCCCTCGCGGCCCAGCAGGGGCTTGGCGACGTAGCCGGTGGTGGCGGCCAGCTCGCGGGGGCCGTCCAGGTAGGCGGGCAGCAGGTTGGGGTGGCCGGGGTACAGCTCCCACAGGACGGCCAGCAGGGCCTTGTTGCTGAGCAGCATCTTCCAGGCGGGCTCGATCCACAGGGTGGAGCCGGTGCCGCCGCCGTTGTCGAGGGTGTCCAGGACGTGGCCGGCGAAGCGGTCGGTGGTGAGCCACTCCCAGGGGTAGAGCTTGAAGACGCTGCGGATGAAGCGGAGCCGGTTGTCGACGAAGCGGCCGGAGAGGCGGTCCCAGCCGATCTCCTCCATGGAGATCCAGTCGGTCGCCAGACCGGCCTGCTCGGCGGTCTCCTTCAGATAGGCGACCGTCATGAGGTCCTCGCCGAGTTCGTCGGCCGAGGAGTGGGCGAAGTACAGCGGGCCGCCGGGCGGCAGGAGCCCGGCCTGCTTGCGCCAGGCGTCGACGAGACGCTCGTGGAGGGAGTTCCACTGGTCGGCGCCGGGAAAGCGTTCCTCCATCCAGAACCACTGGGGAGAGGCGGCCTCGACCAGGGAGGTGGGCGTGTCGGCGTTGTACTCCAGCAGCTTGGCCGGGCCCGTGCCGTCGTAGCGCAGGTCGAACCGGCCGTAGAGGGACGGCAGTTCGGCGCGGCGGTGCCAGGACTCGGCGACCGCCCGGGCCACGCGCGGGTCGGTGATGCCGAGGTCGGCGAAGCGGTCCTCGGCGACGATGTACTCCGCCGCCGCCAGGCACATGCGGTGCAGTTCCTCGACGGTCTCCTCCAGCGCCTCGATCTGAGGCAGGGAGAAGACGTAGTAGGCGCTCTCGTCCCAGTACGGGCGCAGGGTGCCGTCGGGGTGGCGGGTCAGGGGGTAGATGAGCCCCTGTTCCTCGACGGTCTGCTGCCAGCCGGGGCGGGGGGTCAGGGTGCGGCGCTCCATGGGCGGTTCCTCGTCCGGTACGGGGCGGTCAGCCGCCGCCGCTGCCGGAGCCGGAGCAGCCGAAGCCGCCGCGGTCGACGGCCTCGTCACGGCTGAAGGTGCCGCCCTCGGCGTAGCCGCGGCTGACGTCGGCGTCGTAGTACCAGGCGGCGTCCGCCTTGGCCCGCGCGCCGGAACCGGCCGACTTCTTGCGTTTCTTGCCGTACGTACCCGACGAACCGCCGGACTTGCAGTTCTTGTCCGCGATGACCTTGTAGCCGTCGAGGGTGTAGCTGTCGCGGTCCACGCAGCGGCGGTCGGGGTCCGAGCCGCAGGCCGCCAGGGCCGCCGCGAGCACTCCCATGCCGCCGAGCACCACGGTGCTCGACCTCAGCCGTCGCCGTGCTGGTTCCATCTCCGGTCTCCCCCTCGGTGTCCCTGGGCCACCGCAGCCGCCGGCGAGGTGCGCCCCGACTGCGAGCGGTCGAACGGCCGTATACCCGCCAGTGCGACGGGCATGGCCGGAAGCGGACTCTACGGCAAGGCCCCGCACCGGCGCCGGGCGGCATGGGCAAGCCCCGCCGTGCCTCCCGGGACGGGGGTGCGGCGGGGCTTTCGTTGGTCTGAGGCTCGAACTGTCAGAGGGAGCGGAACCCACGATCTTTCACGCCAGCCACGAAGGACGCGAATGTGTCGGCGGGGAAGGTCAGCACCGGGCCCTTCGGGCTCTTGGAGTCACGAACGGGGACCACACCGCGCGAGGCAACGAGGTTGGCGGCGACCTCGACGCAGTTGCCGCCGTTGTTGCTGTAAGAGGACTTGAACCAACGGGGGGATTCGGTCGTCACGGGGTGCCCTTTCGTAACTGGCTCATCATGGCCACAGACGCCGCCTGCGAGAGCGCCTCGGCCTGTAGTTGATGGTAGGCGGTCAGCAGGGGCAGAACCGAGGTGGTCTCTCGGTCCAGATGTCCTCGGGCCTGCGACTCCGCATAGGCCACCAGTGACCGGTCCGGCAGCGTCAGCAAGTTGACCGGAAGGTCGAACGGGCGGCGCTCTCCTATGTCGAACGGTGCGATTTGCAGCACCGTGTTGGGGCGCTCGGCGAACTCGTTGAGCCTTTGGAGCTGGGCCTCCATGACCTCGTATCCGCCGATGATTCGCCGAATACAGCTCTCATCCATGACCACGAACATCATGGGTGGGCGGGCCCGCTCCAGCGCTGCCTGCCGTTCCGCCAGGAACGAAACTCTTTCAGCTGCTTGTTCCGGCGTGATGGCGCCGCGTCGCACAGCGCTGTCCGCCAACACGCGTGCGTACTCGGGCGTCTGCAACAAGCCCGGAACGATGCCGATTTCGTAGAGCCGGATCTCTACCGCTCGCCCCTCATAGCCAACGTACTCCGGGAAGCCCTCCAGCAAGGCGCCGTGACGGATCTCCCGCCACATACGTTCGAACATGTCGCCGGCGCCGAAGGCTCGGTCCGCACTACGCGAAAACCGCAAGGTTGGCATCTTCCGTCCAGTCTCCACGGATGAAATATGCGTGCTGGAATATTCCATCTCGGCGGCTAGATCTTCCTGCGTCCAACCCCGCTCCTCCCGTGAGCTGCGCAGACGCGCACCGAAGGCTGCTTGGGGCGAGCTGTCCGGGTCCAACTCCCGTCGGTTCAAGACCCTTTACCAACCTTTCTCGCTCGGCTGACAGGTTGAAGGGTTGCTCACACTAGGCCACGCTGAGCCGCCTCGGTAGTCGAATCGCT
Organism: Streptomyces harenosi; assembly: GCF_011008945.1. Lineage (GTDB taxonomy): Bacteria > Actinomycetota > Actinomycetes > Streptomycetales > Streptomycetaceae > Streptomyces > Streptomyces harenosi. Next base: position 4,715 of record NZ_WYCT01000225.1, on the reverse strand, counting down.
ACGGAGAGGAGTGGCCGTGCTCGACCAGGACAGTCCGGGAGACCGCAGGGACCCCCGACGCAGTCCGTCCCCCGATGTCGGCACGCTGGTCGTGGACACCGTACGAGCCCAGCTCGGCGAATTCCGCGGCGAGTGGTGCGGCATGTGGTGCCTGCGGCCTGTCACCGGCGGCAGAGAGTGGGACGCGGACCCGGCCTACGTGCGCGCTGCGGACCGCATGGAGAGGCTGAGTGCGGAGACCGCCCGTGCGAACGCGCGCAGCCGGGGTGAGCTGCTGTGACCGGCAGAGCCAACCCAGTGGGCTACCGGTGCGAAGTACTCGCCGAGGGAACCGTCTGCGGCACCGGCCGAGAGGTGCGGTCCGTCCTGGGCGTCTTCCGGACCATCTCGCCGGTGCTCGCGCTGCGATGGCTGCGCGGGCAGGCCCGGCGCATCGCGGACGGACTCGACCCCGATCCGGGGGTGTCGTCGTGGTTCCACGCGCACGCGTGCGAGGCGGATCCCACCGAGGACGCGCCCACCGCGTTGCGCGACTGGGCAGCCGACCCGGACGAGGAGCGCGTCGCGCGAGGGCACATCAAGGCCGGGCATCCGCTGCTCGTCACGGCCCTGGACCTGGACTGCGCGTACACCCTGTCCGTCCGGCCCATCCGGGTTCCCGCCGAACGGTTCGCCCAGCCCTCGCTCACACCCCGCACGCACCGTATCGGCGGTCTCGCACACCCGCTGTACGTGTGCGCCGAAGATCCATGGAGGTAAGACCGTGCGCCGCCCGACCCCTGCGGAGAGAGCCGCAGCACGCGAAGCCGCCCGAGCGCGCAAAGCCGAGATCATCGAGCGCTATGAGGCCGGCGAACCCGTCTCGCGGCTGGCACGCGCGCTGGGCGTGTCCGAGACATGGCTGCGCCTGCGGCTGGACGACTGGGGAGTCCCCCGCCGCCCCCTTCACGCAGCGCATCGCTATCGCCGTGCCGGTAGCCGTGTGTTTCGAGGACGAACCGTGACCCGTCGCACAACAGCCGAAGTGCGGGCAGCGCAAGCCAGGCTCGTCGAGCGCCGCCAGGAGGTGACCGCGCGCTACCGCGACGGCGAGTCCGCCGCGGCGCTCGCCCGTGAGTTCATCGTGGACCCCGGATGGCTCCGCAAGCGCCTGGACGAGTGGGGCGTACCCCGCCGAGACCGGTCCGCGGCTGCGGTCGTGCGCGGCCCCGGCGTCCCCCCGCTCTAGAACTCCGCCTCCGCCCCATGGACCCGCTCTGCGGCGGGGGCGGGCACCACCCCGGTCGGCTGCCTGCGTGGCGGTCGGCAGCCGACCGGGTCCACCACCTGGCGACTACAAGGAGAGTGTCCCGTGGAGACCTCGGAACGTGCACGACTGGATGCGTACTTCGCCCGTATCGCGCGCGAGTTCGCACCCCCCGACCTGCCGTCCTCGCTGCTGGTGACCCACATGCTTCCCGAACGTCCCGCTTTCGTGCACGCCGTGGGGAAGGTGTCGCGGCTGCGCGCCGTGCTGCCCAAGCCCCGGTCGGTGCACATGTGCGCCCGCCGTGAGGTGGAACAGGCGTACGCGGTCGACGAGCTGTCCCGCGAGCTGTTCGCGGACGCCGATGCCGCGGTGACGTATCTGGAGACCAGGGCGGCCGGCGAAGACGTGGTGCTGCTGGACGTGGGCGGGTACTTCGCACCCTCGCTGGGCGCGCTGTGCGAGCGGTTCTCCGGGAAGATCCTCGGCGTGGTCGAAGACACCGAGAACGGCCACAAGCGCTACGCCGATCGGGAGAAGCTGCCGTGTCCCGTGGTGTCGGTGGCGCGGAGCCCGCTCAAGGACCCGGAGGACTTCCTGATCGGTCAGTCGGTCGTCTTCTCCACCGAAGCACTGTTGCGGGGGCGCGGCGACATCCTGCACGGCCGACCGGCACTGGTGCTGGGCTTCGGGAAGCTCGGCAGCTCGATCGCCCGGCTGCTGCACGCCAAGGGTGTGCACGTCACGGTGTACGACATCGACCCCGTACGACGGGCGCAGGCGCTCTCACAGGGGTTCAGCGTTGCCCGGGACCGGGACGACGCGTTGAAGAACGCGGGGCTCGTCCTGTGTGCCACGGGCTCGTTGTCCCTGCGGGGCGAGGACTTCCCCGAACTCAGGAACGGCGCCTATGTCGCCACCGTGACCAGCTCGGAAGACGAGCTGGAGCTGGAGGGGTTGCCGGACGGCTACACCAGGAACAGCGCGGGAGAACACGTCACCCGCTACAGCACGACCGGCCATTACTTCTATCTGCTGAACGGCGGTGAGGCGGTCAACTTCATCCACGGCGCTTCCGTGGGCCCGTTCATCTTTCTCGTACAGGCCGAGATCATCGCGGCCGTGCGCGCTCTCGTCCGTGGCGGCCTCGACGCCGCACTGCACCAGGTACCGGCGGTCGACCGAAGCATCATCGCCGCCACCTGGCTCCACTACTACAACAACAGGTGAACCATGCCGATCACATCCGACCACCTCCGCGAGACCGTCACCGAGTACATCGATGCCCATCCGGCGGAGAAGGCCGCCCTCTCCGTCGTCCTGGAACGACTGGACCAGGGCGATGACCTCACCAGCCGCAAGACGTCACCGCTCCATGTCACCGCGGGCGCCGTACTCGTCGACGAGAGCGGCGACGTGCTGTTCGTCCGGCACAAGGCGCTCGGGAAGTACCTCACTCCGGGCGGGCACCTGGAAGCGGAGGACGTGAACCTGCTGGGTGCCGCGCTCCGGGAACTCACCGAGGAGACCGGCATTCGCGCGAGCATCGCGCCGCTGCTGCCCGCCCCCGTCCACATCGACGTGCACGACATCCCCGCCAACGACGCCAAGGGCGAGCCGGCGCACCAGCACGCAGATGTGCGCTACCTCTTCGGTACCACGGGCCCGGTAGAGGTGACGTTGCAGGCGGAGGAGGTAAGCGCCGCCGAGTGGCGAAGCCCGGAGACTCTCGCGGACGAGACGCTGCGGGAACGGGTTCTCGCCGCCCTCCGTTAGGCCCCGCGCGGAGTCGGGACCGGCGGCGACGTTCACGTCCTTGCGGAGACCGGTCCGGCGGTGAACAACTCCGTGGCCGGGGCCGTGCCGTCCTCGGTAGGGTGCGCCGATGGCCACGATCAAGCAGGTCCAGGTCACCTTCGACTGCGCGGAGCCGGAACGTCTCGCCCGCTTCTGGTGCGAGGTGCTGGGGTACGTCGTACCGCCGCCGCCGGAGGGGTTCGCCACCTGGGAGGAGTACCAGCGCTCGCTGCCGCCCGAGCGGCAGGACGCGTGGTTCGCGTGCGTCGACCCCTCCGGTGTGGGCCCGCGCCTGTTCTTCCAGCGCGTTCCCGAGGGGAAGGCCGCGAAGAACCGGGTCCATCTCGACGTACGGGTCGCCACCGGACTCGTCGGGGAAGAGCGCCTCGCCGCCCTCGAGGCCGAGTGCGCGCGCCTGGTCCCGCTCGGCGCGGTGCACGTGCGGACGCTGTACGACGGCACCGACGCCTGCATCCCGATGCTGGACATCGAGGGCAACGAGTTCTGTCTCGACTGAGCCGGAGACACCGGGCAGGCAGGGCCCGCCCGGGGAGCCGGGGCGGGCCGTAGGCCGTACCCGGGTCACCGCTCCGGCAGTGCGCGCATCAGGGCGTCCAGCGCTCCCGACCAGGCGCTGTCCGGCGGGGTCCCGTAGCCGATCACCAGGCCGTCCCTGCGGGGGCCCGGGGCGCCGGGGTGGCGGAAGTGGCCGAGCCCCATGACGGCGAGCCCCTGCCAGGTGGCGGCACGGATCACGTCCCGTTCGGTGCCGGGCGGGAGGTCCAGGACGATGTGCAGCCCCGCGGCGACGCCGGAGACCCGCAGGTGCGGTGCGTGCGCGGCGAGGGCGCGGATCAGGTCGTTGCGCCGCCGCCGGTAGTGCAGCCGCATCTTGCGCACATGGCGGTCGTACGCGCCGGAGCGGAGGAACTCGGCGAGGGTCAGCTGGTCGGGGACGCCGCACGTCCCGGCGGTCCCCTCCAGGAACGCGCCGATCTCCCCCGCCAGTGCAGCGGGCAGGACCATCCAGCCGAGCCGCAGCCCCGGGGCGAGGGACTTGCTCGCCGTGCCCAGGTAGACCACGTGGTCCGGGTCCAGGCCCTGGAGCGCGCCGACGGGCTGGCGGTCGTAGCGGAACTCGCCGTCGTAGTCGTCCTCCAGGACCAGGCCGCCGGTGCGCCGCGCCCAGTCCACGACGGCCGCCCGGCGGTCGGGGTGCAGGGGCATACCCAGCGGGAACTGGTGGGCCGGGGTGAGCAGGACGGCGCCGGCCGCCGCGGACGGCCGCGGGTCGGTGCCGCGTTCGTCGAAGGGCAGCGGCTCGGTGCGCAGTCCGGCCCCGGTCAGCAGGTCCCGGTGCACGCCCAGGCCGTACGACTCGACGGCCACCGTGTGCACGCCGCGCGCCCGCAGGACCGCGCCGAGCGTCTTCAGCCCGCCGACGAACCCCCCGCAGACCAGGACCCGTTCGGGGTCGGCGCGCACGCCCCGGGCCCGGGCGAGGTAGCCGGCGAGCGCGGTGCGCAGTTCGGGGCGGCCGCGGGGCTCGCCGTAGCCGAAGGCGTCGTGCGGGGCGGCGGCCAGGGCGCGGCGGGCGGCCCGCAGCCACTCGGCGCGCGGGAAGGAGGCGAGGTCGGGGGTGCCCGGCCGCAGGTCGTAGGCGGGGCGGGCG
>NZ_WYCT01000224.1 GCF_011008945.1 Streptomyces harenosi | reverse complement strand
GGGTGGGGCGGGAGGCGCCCGCGCGCAATGGGGCGCGGCGCGGTGGGGCCGTCGCGGCCGGCCACGGGCAGGAGCGACCGGCCGCGACGGGGCGGGTGGGTGCCCGCTCCGGCGCGTCAGCCCTTGACGGCGCCGGTGAGCATGCCCTTCTTGAAGTGGCGCTGGACGAAGGGCGACAGCACCGCGACGGGCAGCAGGGCCATCACCATCACGGCCATCTGGATGGCGAGTGCCGAGATCTGCCCGGTGTTGATCTGGGCGGACAGGCCGACCGGCCGCTCCTGCTTCTGCACCAGCTGGATCATCACGTTCTGCAACGGCATCATGTCCTGGTCGGTCAGGTAGATCGAGGCGTTGAACCAGGCGCTCCAGTAGCCGACGGCGTAGAACAGGGCGATGACGGCGAGCACGGCCCGGGACAGCGGCATCACGATCGTCCACAGGATGCGCCAGTCGCCGGCCCCGTCGATGCGGGCGCTGTCGATCAGTTCGGACGAGATGCCCATGAAGAACGCCCGCAGGACGAGGATGTTGAAGACGCTCACCGCGCTCGGCAGGATCAGCGCCAGATAGGTGTCGGTCAGGCCGAGCGCCTGCACCAGCAGATAGGTCGGGATCAGCCCCGCGCCGAAGAACATCGTCGCCAGCAGCGTCATCAGGATCCAGCGGTGGCCCAGCGAGCCGGAGCGGGACAGGCCGTAGGCGCACAGCACCGACACGGCCATGCTGAACAGCGTGCCGACGACGGTGACGCCGAGGCTGACCAGCGCCGCGCGCTGCACCTGCCCGCCGCCGAGCAGCTCATGGTAGGCGACGAAGGTGAGGTCCCTGGGGATCACCACCAGGCCGCCGGCCTCGTCGATGGTCTTCTTCGACGACAGGCTGGTGACGACGACGATCCACAGCGGGAACAGGATCGCGAAGCAGGCGAAGAAGAGCACGACGCCCTTGGCGGCGAGCCCGGCCCTGCGGGGCTCCTCCTCCCACACCGGGCGGGGCGGGGCGGCGAAGCGGCCCGGCTCGCGCGGCTCCTTCACCGGCGGTCGGTCGGCGACGGCGGTCACTTCTTGTACACCCCCTGCTCGCCCATGAGGTGGGCGACCTTGTTCGCCACGAGGACGAGGGTCAGGCCGACGACGCCCTTGATCAGTCCGGCCGCGGCCGCGTAGCTGAAGTCCTGGTTGCGGATGCCGTTCCACCACACGTAGGTGTCCAGCACCTCGGAGGCGTCCGGCCCCACCGCGTCCCGCTGGAGCAGCAACTGCTCGAAGCCGACGGTGAGGGCGTCGCCCACGCGCAGCACCAGCAGCAGGGCGATGACGGGCCGCAGCGCCGGCAGGGTGATGTGCCACATGCGGCGCCAGCGTCCGGCGCCGTCCATGGCGGCGGCCTCGTACAGGTCGTTGCTCACGGCGGACAGGGCGGCGAGGAAGACGATGATGCCCCAGCCGGCGTCCTTCCAGACCATCTCCATCGTGACCAGGTACTTGAAGACACCGGGGTCGGTCATGATGTCGAAGCCGCCGTAGCCGTGGTCGCGCAGGGTCTGCGCGATGATCCCGGCACCGCCGAAGATCTGCTGGAAGACGGTGACCACCAGCACCCACGAGAAGAAGTGGGGCAGGTACATGATCGCCTGGGCGACCGCCCTGACCCGGGGCCTGATCAGGCTGTTGATGAGCAGCGCGAGCGCGATCGGCACCGGGAAGTAGAGCACGAGCTGGAGGAAGAACAGCACGAAGGTGTTCTGCACCGCGTGCCAGAACTCCGAGTCGGCGAAGACCCGCTCGAACTGCTCCAGGCCCACCCAGGGGCTCTCGAAGATGGCGACGAAGCCGTTCTCGCTGAGATAGGGGTCGTAGTCCTGGAAGGCGACGACGTTGCCCAGGACCGGTACGTAGTTGAAGACGAGCAGCAGCAGGACCGCCGGCAGCGTCATCAGGATGAGTGTCCGGTCCCGCCGGAAGCGGATACGGAAGCCGGCCCTGGGCTCCGGCCGCTTCCCGGCTCGCCGTCCGGGCCCGCGGCCCGCCGCGCCGCCGGGCGGCGCCGCGGGCTCCCCGGATGTCTTCGCCTCGGCGCTGTCGCGAGGCACCGTGCTGTGGGACACGCCCTTCTCCTTGCTCCAGCCCCGGGTCAGCTCGCCGAGCCGTTGTCGTCGAGCAGCTTCTGGTACCAGCCGCGCAGGTCGTCGCCGCCCTGCTTCTTCCAGTCGGAGACGGCCTGCTGCACGTCGGCGATCTTCTTGCGGCCGCGCACCACGTCGTCCTCGAGCTGCTCGAAGTCGTCGGCGAGGGTGGCCCAGCGGCTGGGCTCGGTGACGGTCAGGCCGTAGAAGGTGGACTTCTTGGTGAAGGCGCCCATGCGCTGCTGCCACTCCACCTGCTGCCGGGCGATCTCCGGCAGGTCCGGGTGGGCGATGTAGGCGGCCGGGTCACCGGTGTAGTCGAAGGCGCCGTTGACCTCGTTGATGCCCTGGGGGGTCTTGGTGGGCACCCCGTCCTTCACCGTGTAGTCGGTGCCCTCCACGCCGAAGACCGTGAGCATGTACTCCTTGGTGCCGTAGGGCGAGGCGCAGAAGTTGGCGACGGCGAGGAAGTCCCGGATCTGCTCCTTGGACGCCTTCTTGCTGACGAAGGTGAAGATGTTGGCGGGCTGGACCGCCCACAGCGTCGGGTCGCCGCCGTCATGGCCCCAGATGTCCATGGCCCCCATCTCGAACTCCTCGTTGTGGGTGCGCTGTTCGGCGGTCTTGCCCCACAGGTCGGAGATGTTCTGGCTGTAGACCAGGACCTGGCCGGCGGTGAACCGGTTGCCGGCGTTGCCCTGGTTGCCGCCGGCCTTGGCGTCCGGGTGGACCACTCCCGCCGCGTACAGCTTGCGGGTCCACTCCAGGGCTTCGAGGTACTCCTCGGTCTCGACGCGGTTGACCAGCTTGCCGCCGGCCTCGTTCCACCACAGCGCCTTGTCGCTGCCGGGGAGCACACCGAAGACGGTGAAGGCGGTCCACTTCATGTCGTCGCAGGCCCACACCTTGGCGCGGGCGTTGGTGGCCTCCTTCGCCCAGGAGAGGAAGTCGGCCGCCGAGGTGGGCGGCTCGTAGCCCTCCTTGTCGAAGATGTCCTTGCGGTACAGGGGCGCGATGTCGGTGACGTACGGCGCCGGCATGGGGATCGCCCGGAGCCGGCCGCCGAAGATCGAGCGCTGCCAGGCGTCGGTCGGGACGGCCGCGAGGTTCGGGTACTCCTTGACCTTGTCACCGGAGAGGAACTCGCCGAGGTCGGCGAACTTGGCGTTGATCGCGCTCGGTATCCTGCCGTTCAGGTTCCAGCCGGGGACGACCACGACGTCCGGGATGTCGCTGGAGGCGAGGACGGCGCCGAGCTTCTCGTCGTAGGTGTTGCCGTCCTGGTTCTGCCAGGTGACCTGGACGCCGATGGCCTCGTTCATGGCCCGGTAGTAAGGGTTGCCGTTGGACGGCGGCGTTCCCCAGAACGGGGCCATGATCTTCAGCTTCCCGCCCTTGCCCAGCTTCTCGGGCACGGCGGTCTTGAGGTTCTTCAGGTCGATCGGCTTGACGAAACCGGCCGCGGAGCCGTTCTTCGCCGGGATGTCCGGCGTCACCACGTTCGACGCGACGTAGGCCGGGAGGATCTTCTGGGCCTCCTTGCCCGACGTGGTCCCCTCCTTGCGGCCCTCCCCGCCACCGCCGCCGCACGCGGTGAGCAGCGGCATTCCGCCGGCCACCGCCGCGGCGGCGACCGCGGTGGAGGCGAGGAACCTTCTCCGGCTGGGGGCGGCGGAGACGGGGGTGGCGTTCGGTGTCATTGCGTCAACCCTTCATGGCGCACCAGGACACCCGGCGGTGGAGCCGTCGGCTGCGGTGTCTCGAGTGGAACTGGCTGAGCTGAAGCGGTCCGCGAAGGAGAGGTGCAGTCTCCGTGGAGCCCTCGCAGTCGAAGCGCTTCGATGTTGCTGCGAGGTTAAGTGAACGCTCAGGGGTGCACAAGGGTCGCTCGCAAGATTCGTGAAACGCCGGCCGGGCGGCGCGTCCCGGCCGGAGGGCTTGCAACTGCGGGAAACGGGGCAGGTGTTACCTCGCGTTGTCTTGACACGGGCGGGTCGCGTCATGACCATCGAAGCGCTTCGAAAGCGCCGCGCCGCTCCATCGCAAGGGGAACACCACGTGTCCACATCCACGCCGTCCATGCCTCCCTTCCGGGACCCGCTGCTACCGTTCGGCAAGCGCATCGACGACCTGATGGCGCGGCTGACGCTCGAAGAGAAGATCGGGTTCCTGCACCAGTTCACGCCGGCCGTCGAGCGGCTCGGCATCGCCGCCTTCCGCACCGGCCAGGAAGCCCTGCACGGCGTGGCCTGGATGGGCCCGGCCACGGTGTTCCCGCAGGCGGTGGGCCTGGGCGCCACCTGGAACGAGGAACTGGTGCGGCGGGTCGGCGACGCGGTGTCCAAGGAGATCCGCGCGATGCGCGCCCTGGACGACCGGGTGGGCCTCAACGTCTGGGCGCCCACCGTCAACCTGCTGCGCCACCCCCTGTGGGGCCGCAACGAGGAGGGCTACTCCGAGGACCCGAAGCTCACCTCCGCGATCGCCACCGCCTACACCCGCGGCCTGCGCGGCGACCACCCGGTGTACTGGCGCACCGCGCCGGTGCTCAAGCACTGGCTCGCCCACAACAACGAGACCGACCGGGACACCTCCTCGTCCTCCGTCCCCCCGCGCGTGCTGCACGAGTACGACCTGCGCGCCTTCCGCGAGACGGTCGAGGCCGGCGCGGTGGCCGGCGTCATGCCCGCCTACAACCTGGTCAACGGCCGCCCCAACCACCTCTCGCCGTACCTGGGCGAGCACCTGCGCCGGTGGACCGACGAGGAGCTGCTGGTCTGCTCGGACGCGGGGGCGCCGTCCAACCTGGTCGACTCCGAGCACTACTTCGACACCCACGAGGAGGCCACCGCCGCCGCGCTGCGGGCCGGTGTCGACAGCTTCACCGACCACGGCACGGACTCCTCGAAGATCACCGCCCGCGTCCGCGGGGCCCTCGACCGGGGCCTGCTGACCGAGGCGGACATCGACACGGCGGTGCGCCGCCAGTTGTCGGTCCGCTTCCGCCTCGGCGAGTTCGACGGGCCCGGCGCCTACGACGCCGCGGGCGCCTTCGACACCCCGGAGCACCGCGCGCTCGCGCAAGAGGCCGCCGAGCAGGCGATCGTCCTGCTGAAGAACGACGGCCTGCTGCCGCTGGCCCCGGACACCCGGATCGCCGTCGTCGGCCTGCTGGCCGACGAGTGCAAGCTCGACTGGTACAGCGGCACCCTCCTGCACCGCTCCACCCCCCTGGACGGCCTGTACGAGCGGTTCGGCGCCGAGCGGGTGGTCTTCGCGGAGGGCGTGGACCGCGTCCGGCTGAAGACCGCCGCCGGCACCTTCCTGCACGTGCCCGCCGCGGACGAGGCAGCCGGCACCGCGCACGGCACCGAGGCCGCCCTGGACCCGGCGCTGCTCACCGGACGCACCGACCTGCCGCCGCTCACCACCGGCGCCGAGGGTACCGAACTCGCCCTCGTCGACTGGGGGCAGGGCGTGCTGACCCTGCGCGCCCCCGACGGCCGCTACCTGTCGGTGGCCGACGACGGCTTCCTGCGCGCCTCGGCCGACCAGCCCGGCGGCTGGATCGTGCAGGAGACGTTCCGCCTGGAGCCCCACGGGGACGGTCACCTCCTCAGGCATCTCGGGACGGGCCGGCACGTCTGTGTGGCCGCCGACGGCGTGAAGGTTGCCGACACGGACCCGGAGGTGTTCGAGCTGGTCGTCGCCGAGCGCGGCGAGGAGGCGGTGGCCCGGGCCGCCGCGGAGGCGGACGTCGTCGTGGTGGTGGCCGGCAACGACCCGCACATCAACGGCCGGGAGACCGAGGACCGCCCGACGCTGCGCCTGCCCGCCCACCAGGAGCGCCTGCTGCGCGCCGCCCGCGCCGCCAACCCGCGCACGGCGCTGGTGCTGGTGTCGTCCTACCCGTACGCCGTCGACCCGGCCGCGCTGCCGGCGGTGCTGTGGACGGCCCACGGCGGCCAGGCCGCGGGGACCGCCCTGGCGCGCGTGCTGGCCGGTGACGTCTCCCCCGCCGGGCGCCTGCCGCAGACCTGGTACGCCGGCGACGCCGACCTGCCGGACCTGCTCGACTACGACGTGATCGGCGGGCGGCAGACGTACCTGTACTTCGAGGGCACGCCCCTGTTCCCGTTCGGGCACGGCCTGTCGTACGCGTCGTTCTCCTACACGGACCTGCGCGGACGCGTCGAGGAGGGGGCGGTGCGGGTCTCCTTCACCGTCACCAACACCGGCGACGTCACCGCCGACGAGGTCGCCCAGCTCTACACGCGGGCCGCGGACCCGTCGCTGCCGCGTCCGCGCCGCGAGCTGGTGGCGCACCGCCGCGTCACCCTCGCGCCCGGCGAGTCCGCTGACCTGTCGTTCGCCGTCCCCCTGTCGTCGTTCGCGTTCTGGGACGTGGCGCACGGCCGGTGGCGCCGGGAGCCCGGCCCGTACGAGCTGCTGGCCGGGGCCTCCAGCGAGGACGTCCGGCTGCGCGGGACCGTCACGCTCGACGGGGAGGCCGCCGCGCCGCGCCCGGTGGCCGCGCGCGGCCTGGAGGCGGTCTGCTTCGACGAGCACGGCGGCATCGCGATCACGGACCGCACCAAGGTGTCGGGCGACGCGGTGACCCCGGCCGCCGACGGCGGGACCGGCGAACTGCTCTACCGCCGCTGCGACTTCGGCACCGGTGTGACACGGATGACCGTCGAGGTGGCGGGCGAGGGCACCGTGGAGGCGGCCCTCGACGGCGGCCCGGCGCTCGCGGTGCTGTCCGCCTCCCCGGGCACCCCGGCGGCGGGACCGTACGACTACACCGTCCTCGACGCCGCTTTCACCGCCGAGGGCGTGCACGACCTGCGGCTGACCCTGCGCGGCCGGGTACGGCTGGCGCGCGTCGGCTTCACCGCCTGAGGCGGCCGCCGGCCCGGCGGCCGCACGCGACGCGGGGGCCTGCCCCGGACGGGCGTCCGGGGCGGGCCCCCGCGGGCGACGGCGACGGCCCGAGCCCCCGCACAGTGGGCTCGGGCCGCCGGTCTCGGGGTGTGGCCGTCAGAGCGCCAGGCCGGTGAGGACCAGGACCCGCTCGTAGGTGTAGTCGTCCATCGCGAACCGGACGCCCTCGCGGCCCACGCCGGACTGCTTGACACCGCCGTAGGGCATCTGGTCGGCGCGGTAGGACGGCACGTCGCCGATGACCACGCCGCCGACCTCCAGGGCGCGGTGGGCGCGGAAGGCGGTCTGCAGGTCGTGGGTGAAGACGCCGGCCTGGAGACCGAACTTGGAGGAGTTGACGGCCTCGAACGCCTCGGCCTCGCCGTTCACCTTCTGCACTGTCAGGACCGGCCCGAAGACCTCCTCGCAGGCGATGGTCACGTCCGCCGGCACGTCGGCCAGGACGGTCGGCGCGTAGGTGGCGCCGTCGCGCTCGCCACCGGTGAGCAGCGTGGCACCGGCCTCGACGGCCTCCGTGACCCACGACTCCACGCGCTTGGCGGCGTCCTCGCTGACCAGCGGGCCGACGTCGGTCTTGTCGTCGTTCGGGTCGCCGGTGACCTGGGCCTCGACGGCGGCGACGATGCGCGGCAGCAGGCGGTCGTAGACGGAGGCGTCGGCGATCACGCGCTGCACGGAGATGCAGGACTGGCCGCCCTGGTAGTTGGAGAACGTCGCGATGCGGGTCGCGGCCCGGTCCAGGTCCTCGTCGCTCGCCCAGTCGCCCAGCACGACGGCCGCGCCGTTGCCGCCCAGCTCCAGCGTGCAGTGCTTGCGCGGCACCGAGTCCATGATCGCGTAGCCGACCTTGTCGGAACCGGTGAAGGAGATGACCGGCAGGCGCTCGTCCTGGACCAGCGCGGGCATGCGGTCGTTGGGGACGGTCAGGATGCTCCACGACCCGGCGGGCAGCTCGGTCTCGGCCAGCAGCTCACCGAGGATCAGCCCGGACAGCGGGGTGGCCGGCGCCGGCTTGAGGATGATGGGCGCGCCGACGGCGATCGCGGGGGCGACCTTGTGGGCGCACAGGTTCAGCGGGAAGTTGAACGGCGCGATGCCGAGGACGACGCCCTTGGGGAAGCGGCGGGTCAGGGCGAGCCGGCCCTGGCCGCCGGCGTCGGTGTCCAGGCGCTGCCCGTCGCCGCCGTTGTAGCGGCGGGCCTCCTCGGCGGCGAAGCGGAAGACGGAGACCGCGCGGCCGACCTCGCCGCGCGCCCACTTGATCGGCTTGCCGTTCTCGGCGGAGATCAGCCGAGCGATCTCCTCGGTGCGCTCGGCCAGCCGCCGGCTCACGTGGTCCAGCGCGGCGGCGCGCACATGGGCGGGGGTGGCGGCGAACTCGTCCCGTACCGCGTAGGCGGCGGCCACGGCCTCCTCCACCTGCGCGTCGGTCGGCACGGCGGCCCTGCCGACCAGACGGCCGTCCCACGGGGAGGTGACGTCGAAGGTGTCCTCGCCGGTGGCCTGGCGGCCGGCGAGCCAGAAGGCGTGGGTGGAAGTCATGTGCGAGTCCCGGCCCTTCCGCGTTGGGGATGTGTGCTTGCTGGGTCCACGGTAGGGGCGGGTCGGCGGCGGCACGTTTGTCCGGGGCGTAGTAGTACGGGCCGGGGACACGCCGCTTTGGCGTACGGGGGTCGGTTCCGCCGGCCGGCCCCGTCGGGGATGTCCCTCACTCCTGTCGCGGGAGGGGGCGCCGCACCCCGGCCGCGGCGGGGGACGCCGTCGCCGGGCTCCCGGGGACGTCCCCCGACCGCGAACCCCGGCCGGTGCCGCCGCCGGGCGTTCTCACGGCTGTTCGGGGGCGGTCGCCTTCAGCGCCAGCCACAGCTCCATGCGCACGTCCGGGTCGTCCAGCGACCGGCCGAGGATCTCCTCCACCCGCCGCATCCGGTACCGCAGCGTGTGCCGGTGGACCCCGAGGTCGGCGGCGGCCGCGTCCCACTGGCCGTGCCGGGACAGCCAGGCGCGCAGGGAGGCGACCAGATCGCCGCGCCCGGTCGCGTCGTGCTCGCGCAGGGCGCGCAGCAGCCCCTCGGCGAAGGCGCGCACCGCGTCGTCGGCGAGCAGCGGCAGCACCGAGCCGGCCGCGAGCTGCTCGTGCTCCACGCAGACCCGGCCCCGCCGCCGGGCCACCGAGAGCGCCTGTTCGGCCTGCCGGTAGGCGGCGGACGCGCCGCTGGGACCGGACGGCGCCGACAGCCCGACGACCAGCTCGCCGTCCTCGCCGCCCGCCGCCGGCTCCGGCGCGCCGGCCGTGCGCCCCGCCTCCCGCGCCACCGCGTGCTCCGTGCAGGCGGTGACCGCCGCTCCCCCGTCGGCGGCCAGCACCACCAGCCGCTCCCCCTCCGGCACCACCAGCACCGCCTCGCCCGCGCGGGCCGCCGCCGACTCCACGGTCTCGGCGAGGACACCGAGCGGGTCGCCGCCGCCGTCGGGCCTCGCCGGCGGGGAGGCCGTGTGCGCCCGGGCGGCCCCGCCCGGCGCCGACTCGGCGACGATCACGCGGAAGGGGGCGTCCAGCAGCCCGCCGTACAGGTCCCCGGCGACCGTGCGCGCGTGGTCGGGCTCCCCGGCGAGCAGCATGCGCAGGACGGCGGCGCCGATGCGCTGCTCGGCGGCGTGCAGCGACCGCGAGCGCTCCGTGGTGAGCGTCAGCAGCGCGATGGCGGAGTGGACGGCGTACCGCTCGGCGGTGCCGAGGGCGGCGGCGGTGCCGACGGCCAGCGCGGCGCGCGGCCTGCGCCCGGTGCCGAGGGAGTGCAGCTCGACGCGGTCCTCGTTGCCGGGGCCGCCCACCACGGAGGAAGCGGGCGCGGGCCGCTCCCGCAGCCGCTGCACGTCCGCCGTGAGCCGGGCGGCCCGGCGGACGGCCCACTCCGGCGCCGCGGCGACGACCGCACCGGAGGCGTCGTACAGCGCCGCCCAGCCGTCGACCTGCGCGGCGAGCGCGCCGAGCAGCCCCTCCGGGCCGTCCGTCAGCGCCTGCCGGGTCAGCTCGCGCTGCGCCGCGAACCCCGCCGTGACCGCCCGGTACTGGTCGGCGGCGATCGCGGCGGACACCGCCTTGCTGATGGCGAGGAAGGGGGTGCGGCGCGGCACCTCCAGCAGCGGCAGCCCCTCCTCCTCGGCCGCGTCGACGAGGGCGGCGGGGATCTCCTCGTAGTTGACGCCGACGGCGAACCCGAGCCCGACGACCCCGGCCCCGACCAGCCGCCGCACGTACCGGCGCATCGCCTCCGGGTCCTCCGCGTCCAGCTTGAGCGCGGTGATCAGCAGCAGCTCCCCGCCCTCCATGTAGGGCACCGGGTCGGCGAGCTCGCTGACGTGCGCCCAGCGCACGGGCACGTCGAGGCGGTCCTCGCCCGCGCGCACGGTCAGCTTGAGCGCGGAGTGGTGGACGAGCGAGGCGAGGGTGGGGGGCATCGGGCCTTCAGGTTCGCGTCAGAAACAGGTGAACACCGTCGTGATCCGCGTGATCACCAGCGTGATCTTTTGGCCGCGGCGTATGAACGGCCTGGGTCGATTCTGCCTCACCGTACGGTCCCGTGCCCGGCCGCCGGGCTCAGCCCCGCAGGTCCACCAGCAACGGCGGCGCGTGCTCCCCCCGGACGGTGGTCAGCGACAGCACCGCGTGCCCCGGCGGCACGGCGTGCGCCAGCTCCGACGCCGACCAGCGCTCCCGCTCGACCTGCCGCACGGTCACCGCCCGCGCTGTCGGTGCCTTCCCGGTGATCACCCGGCGCAGCATGTGCGCCGCCTTGCCCGCGGGGCTGTCGGCGATGATCTGCCGGTCGGTGACGTCGCGGGCCTCGGTCCACTCCTTGCCCCAGACCTCGGCGAAGTCCTGCCCGTCCCACGGGGTGAGCCCGGACAGCGCCATCCGGCAGCCGGTGGCGCCGAGCAGCGGGCCGCGCAGCGGCCTGGGCACGTCGTCCAGGGAGCGCAGGGTCAGCACCACCCCGGCGCCGGCCGACCGCAGCCGCGCGATGCCCCGTACCGCCTCCGGAGTGACCACACCGCTCGCGTCGTCCAGCACCAGGCAGGCGAAGAGCGACCGGTCCTCCCGTACCGCCACGCTCGCCGTGAACTGCGCCAGCACCAGCCGGGCCAGGATCCGGGAGGCGTCGGCGTGCCCGCGTGCGGGCAGGTCGACGCGTACCCGCACCGGATGGTCCAGCGCCGTGAGCGAGAACGGCCGGGACTGCCCGGAGGTGTCGAAGAAGGCCGCGAAGGCGGGCCGGTCCAGCAGCGCCACCCGGTCGGCCAGCACCCCGGCCACGTCGCCCGGGTGCGCCATCTGGCGCTCGCGGGCGTCCAGCTCCCGCAGCAGCGACTCCTGGCCGGCCTCCTGCAGCGCCGTGCGCAGCGCGGCCAGCGGCCCCGGCGCCCCGTCGAGCAGTTGCCGCAGCTCCGGTACGGAGGGGAAACGGCCGTGGACCGCCCGGAACGGGCCGAGGAGCTGGGCGAGGACCGTGGTGGAGCGGCGGCTGTCACTGCCGGGGTGCGGGTCGGCGAGGTCCCCCACCAGCGCCTCGGCGAGCACCGCCGCCGCCTCGTCGGGGTCGGTGGTCCCGCCGTACAGGTCGAGGTCGTACTCGGACTCCGGGTTCCCGATGCGTACGACGACGTCGTAGGCGTCGGCCGGGCCCAGTCCCGCGCCCGCCGCGCCGACCACGACGACCGCGGCGCGTCCGGCGAGCGCGTGCAGGCAGAGCGACTCGGCCAGCGGCCGGACCACGCTGCCGGTCTTGCCGGAGCCGGCCGGCCCGACGGCGAGGAGGGAGGTGCCGAGCAGATCGGGGCCGAGGGCGAGGCCGGTGCCCCGGTAGGCGTACGGGTTGCGGGCGTCGTCGGCGGTGGTGCCGAGCCGCACCTGCCCGGTCACCAGGTCGTGCCGGGCCTGCCGGGCGGGCAGGTCGCGGGCGCCGGAGGGGTGCGGGCAGGCCGCGGCGCCGTCCTTGAGCACGGCGGCGGCAAAGGCGGCGAGGCTGTGCCGGCCGGAGCGCACGCCCTGCCAGGCACGGGTGATCCGGGCGTGGTCGACGTCCCGCATGAGCCCGGCGCGGGCGTCGGAGGCGAGCCGGTCGGCGGCGTCCACGGCACCGGCGGCGCGCAGGTGCGGCCACTCGGCGGGGTCCTCACCGGGGACGGACGGCGGCTCGTCGGCCGGGGGGGC
>NZ_WYCT01000223.1 GCF_011008945.1 Streptomyces harenosi | reverse complement strand
TTTAGCGAGTGTCTCGTGGGCTCGGAGATGTGTATAATAGACAGGCGCCGGGGAGGTCGTGGGGCTGGGCGACGAGGTGGCGCATGGCCAGGGGGGTGCGGGCGAAGGTGACGCCCCGGGGCCAGGAGCCGTGCGCGAACAGTCCGGCCAGGCCGGTGGCGGTCCACACCAGCAGGGTCGTGCCCAGGAGGAAGGCGAGGATGCCGACGAGCAGCCCGTCGGGGATGCCGCCCTGGCCGCGGTGGTGGTCGTCCCGTCTCACACGCGCCTCCCCTAGGCCACCGTCGATTCGGAGGAGTCGCCCAGGTGGTGCTCCACGAAGGCCGCCGCCCGCTCCTCCGCCTCCCGCTCGGCGGCGCGCAGGGCGTCGTCCGCGAAGTCGGCGGAGGACTCGGTCATCGCGCGGTCGGTGAAGACGAGGGGGCGTTCGGTCTCGGTGACCAGGTGCTTGACCACTTGGACATTGCCGTTGACGTCCCAGACCGCGATACCGGGGGTGAGGGTCGGGATGATCTCCACGGCCCAGCGGGGCAGGCCCAGCACCCGCCCGGTCGCCCGCGCCTCGTCGGCCTTCTGGGCGTAGATCGTCCGCGTCGACGCCATCTTCAGGATCGCCGCCGCCTCCTTCGCCGCCGCCCCGTCGACGACGTCCGACAGATGGTGGACGACGGCGACGAAGGACAGGCCGAGCCGGCGCCCGAACTTCAGCAGGCGCTGGAACAACTGGGCGACGAAGGGGCTGTTGATGATGTGCCACGCCTCCTCGACCAGGAAGATGCGCTTCTTCCGGTCGGGGCGGATCCAGGTGTGCTCCAGCCACACGCCGACGATCGCCATGAGGATCGGCATGGCGATGGAGTTGCGGTCGATGTGGGACAGGTCGAAGACGATGAGCGGCGCGTCGAGGTCGATGCCGACCGTGGTGGGGCCGTCGAACATGCCGCGCAGGTCGCCGTCGACCAGCCGGTCCAGCACCAGCGCCACGTCCAGGCCCCAGGCCCGTACGTCGTCTATGTCGACGTTCATCGACTCGGCCGACTCCGGCTCGGGGTGCCGTAGCTGCTCGACGATGTCGGACAGGACCGGCTGGCGCTCGACGATGGTCTCGTTGACGTAGGCGTGCGCGACCTTGAGCGCGAAGCCGGCCCGCTCGTCGAGGCCGTGGCCCATCGCCACCTCGATGATGGTGCGCAACAGCGCGAGCTGGCCGGTGGTGGTGATGGCCGGGTCGAGCGGGTTGAGGCGGATGCCGTGGTCGAGCGCGGCCATGGGGTCCAGCCGGATCGGCGTTATCCCCAGCTCCTGCGCGATCAGGTTCCACTCGCCGACGCCGTCCTCGCCCTGGGCGTCGAGCACGACGACCTGGCGGTCGCGGAAGCGGAGCTGGCGCAGGACGTAGGTCTTCTCCAGCGCCGACTTGCCGTTGCCGGACTCGCCGAGGACCAGCCAGTGCGGGGCGGGGAGCTGCTGGCCGTAGAGCTGGAACGGGTCGTAGATGTAGCCCTTCCCGGAGTACACCTCGCGGCCGATGATGACGCCGGAGTCGCCGAGGCCGGGCGCGGCGGTCGGCAGGTACACCGCCTGCGCCTGGCCCGTGGAGGTGCGCACCGGCAGACGGGTCGTCTCCACCTTGCCGAAGAGGAAGGACGTGAAGGCGTCGGTGATGACGGACAGCGGGTCCCGCATCAGGGCATCAACCCCTACCTTCGGATTCCGGTGGCGAACGGGAGGGTGTTCACGAAGGCGCGGTGGTGCTCGCGGTCGCACCACTCCAGCTTCAGGTACGACTTGCCGGCCGAGGCCCTTATCGTCCGCTTGTCGCGGGCCAGCGCCTCGGGGGAGCGGGAGGAGACGGTGATGTAGCCGACCAGGTTGACGCCGGCCGCGCCGCTGGCGAGGTCTTCGCCGCGCTGGTCGAGGCGGCTGTGGGCGGCGATGTCGCGGGGGTCGACGGTCCGGTTCATCTTGGCGGCGCGGGACGCCTCGGCCTCGTCGTTGGTCTTCTCGGTCAGCATGCGCTCGATGGCGACCTCGGTGGGTTCGAGGTCCATGGTCACGGCGACCGTCCGGATGACGTCGGGGGTGTGGACGAGGAGCGGCGCGAGGAAGTTCACGCCGACCGGGGTCATCGGCCACTCCTTCACCCAGGCGGTGGCGTGGCACCAGGGGGCGCGGGTGGAGGACTCGCGGGTCTTGGCCTGGAGGAAGGTGGGCTCGGTGGCGTCCAGCTCGGCCGGCCAGGCGTTGCGCTTGGTCATCGCCTGGATGTGGTCGATCGGGTGGTCCGGGTCGTACATGGAGTGGATGAGCGAGGCGAGCCGGCCCTGGCCGAGCGGCTGCCGGACGCGGATGTCGGCCTCCTGGAGGCGGGAGCAGATGTCGGTCAGCTCACGCGCCATGACGACCGCCAGGCCCGCGTCCCGGTCCAGCTTGCGCCCGTTCTGCGGGCGGGCGGCGCGGGCCATCGCCTGCGCCTCGGCGGCCAGCTCACGGGTGTAGTGCATGCAGGCGACGAGATAGGCGCGGTGCTGCTCGCTGCTGGTGGACACCATCGACAGCAACTGCTCGTAGGACTGCTGGAGCCAGCCGGGGGCCTTGTCGTCGCCGCGCACGGCGACGTCCTTGGCGTGCGCGTCCGGGTCGGCGGGCAGGGTGCGGGCCAGCATCTGGATGCGGGTGACGAAGCCGTCGCCGTTGGCCACGTGCTTGAGCAGGGTGCCGAAGCGGTCGACGAGAGCTTCCTGGTCCTCGGAGTCGCGCAGGCCGACGCCGGGGCCCTCGATCTCGATGGCGGCGGTGACGGTCTTGCGGTCGGCGTGCAGCAGTACCGCGATCTCGTCGGGCCCGAAGGGGGCGGACAGCCAGGTGATACGGCCGATGCCGGGCGGCGGGCCGATCTCGATCTCCCGCCCGTCGAGCCGGGTGCCGGCCTCCATGACGGAGGAACGGTAGGTGGCGCCCCGGCGCAGGATCCGCTTGTAGCTGCGGTTGATCTCGAACCACTTGTAGAACGTGCGGTGCTTGTAGGGCACGTAGACCGCGGCCAGCGCGAGCATCGGGAAGCCCATCAGCAGCACGATGCGCAGGGACAGCACGGGGACGAGCAGACCGCACATCATGCCGAGGAACGCGCCCACGACGATCAGCGCGATCTCACCGGTCTCGCGGTTGCGGCCGACGATCGCGTTCGGCCGGGCGCGGCCGATCAGGTATGTCCGGCGGGGCGTGACCGGATGGGACACGTGGGACTCGGTCGTCAACGCCCTTCACCTCCCGTGCGGTTGGTACTGCTGTTGCGGGTGTTGCTGGCGTGAGGGGTGTTCACCGGGCTGCTCGAACGGGGCGCGGGGGCGGCGGAGGGGACGGCTCCGCCGCTCGCGGTGCGTGCGCTGTGCGCGGCGACTCCGCCGGAGGCGGGGTTGGCGGGACGCGGGGAGGACGACTGGGCGCCGCCCTGGCCGCCGTGGTCGGCGCGGGAGCTGTGGGTCTTGATGCCCTGCGCGACCAGGGTCGCCGGGGAGCTGATGACGGCCGCGGCCTTGCCCTCGGCGCCCTGCATCAGGCGGTTGTTGCGGGAGCCGGCGATCTCGTCGCCGAAGCCCGGGACGAAGCGGTAGATCATCGCCGAGGCGAAGATGGCGAGCAGGATGATGGCCAGGCCGGAGACGACGGCGGAGAACGCGCCCGGGCCGTCGTCGGCGGAGAGCGCGCCGGCCAGGCCCAGCACGATCACGATCACCGGCTTGACGAGGATCACGGCGATCATGATGCCCGCCCAGCGGCGGACGTGCCCCCACAGGTTCTTGTCGACGAGCCCGGCGTAGACGACCGTGCCGAGCAGGGCGCCGACGTAGAGCAGGGCGGCCCGGATGATCAGCTCCAGCCAGAGCACGCCGGCGGCGAGGATGGAGACCAGCGAGACGACGATCAGCATGATCGGACCGCCGCCGATGTCCTCGCCCTTCTCCAGGGCCTGCGAGAACGTGCCGAAGAAGGCGTCCGTCTGGTCGCCGGTGGCCTTGGCGAGCACGTCCGTGATCCCGTCGGTGGCCGATACCACCGTGTAGAGGATCAGCGGGGTGAAGGCCGAGGCCAGGACGGTGAGCCAGAGGAACCCGATGGCCTCGGACAGGGCCGTGCCGAGCGGCACGCCGCGCACGGCGCGCTTGGCCACGGCCAGCAGCCACAGCAGCAGGGTCAGCACGGTCGAGGCGGCGAAGACGACGGCGTACTGCTGGAGGAAGGTCTGGTTGGTGAAGTCGACGTTCGCGGTGTCCCGTACGGCGTCGCTGAGTTTGTCGACGGTCCACGAGGCGGCGTCGGCGCAGCCCTTGGCCAGGGAAGCGAGGGGGTCGAGGGTGGAGGTGGGGTCGGTGAGGGAGGGGCCGCTGTCGGAGCTCCCGGAGGAGGTGTCGCTCTCGCACTCCCCTCGGGCGGGGCCGTAGACCAGGTCGCACCTCGCATCACTCGGCGAGGGCGAGGGCGAAGGCGTCGGCGCGGCGAAGGCGCGGGTGGCCAGGACGATCGCCGCCGACTGTCCGGCGGCGACCATGCCGGCCAGTTTGAGTACGCGGTGGCTAGCGGGCATAGGTGAACCCTCCGTACTCCTGGACGGCCTTCGCCATCTCCTCGGCGCCGGAGGCCCTGTCATCGCCGGGGATGGGCGTCGGGCCTGCCTTCTGCGAGTGCCTTGCGATCTTCCAGTCGTCACCGGACCACTGGAGTTCCATGGTGAGGGTGAACCAGCTACTGGTGACCGGGGCCGTGGAGTTCTCGCCCGCGAGGCCCAGGAGGCCGCTGCACCACACCTCGACGGTGGCGCTGTCGGCGGACTCCTCGGTCACCTTGGTTCCTACCGGGGTCGTGCGGGAGACGAACGTGTAGCCCTTCGGGGTCGACCCGTCCTCGTTGAGGCCGACGTTCTTGTTGAACTGCGGCGTGTACGCCTTGTCCAGGGTCGCTTCGACGTCGGGCACCCGCGAGGGGACGATGACGGCGCGCAGAATCTCATCACGCCTGGCCTTGTCGAACATGTCGGCCGACCCCAGCGCGACGGCGTAGTTCGCCGCCGCGCTCTGCGCCCCCTGACGGTCGTGTGCGAACCCCCTGGCGATCCCCCCCGCCGCCGTCTTCACCGGGCGGGTGCCGGTGGGGGCCGTGGCCGAGGTCTCCGGCTTGTCGGCGGTGTCGCCGGCCGTGGGGGAGGCGTCGCCTCCGCGGTTCGCGAAGGCGATGGCGGCGATCAGGAGGACGACCACGCCGACCACCGTGACCAGGCTCCGCGACGACGACGCCCGGCCGCCGCGGCGTGCGCCGCCGTACACGTCGCCGCCTCCCTCGGGAAGGCGGGTACGGGTCTGGCCGGTGCCGCCGTAGCCGCCGGCGGCCTGGTGCTCGTCCCCGGGACTCATGCCGCGTACGCCCCCTCGACGTCGTACGGAAAACCGTGGAAGTACGACGGTAGCCGTGCTGGTTCCCGCGCGGGCGCGGTGTGGTGACTCGACATCAGGGAAACGCAACCTCAGCCGGTGGGCACGACGGGCGGGTGGGATGGAGGGACCGGGCGTGCCCGGAGGGACCGATGGGGTGCGGGCTCCGCTACACGGCCATGCCGTACACGATGGTGAAGAGCGTGCCGAGCGAGCCGATGATGAAGACGCCCGTCAGGCCCGCGATGATCAGGCCCTTGCCCTGCTCGGCGCTGAACGTGTCGCGCAGCGCGGTGGCGCCGATGCGCTGCTTGGCGGCGCCCCAGATGGCGATGCCCAGGCAGAGGAGGATGGCGACCGCCATGACCACCTCGATCATCACCTTGGCTTCGTTGCCCAGGCTGCCGAAGGGGCCCCAGTCCGGAGCGATCCCGCCGATGATGGTGTTGATATCTCCCTTATCGGCCGCAAAGAGCATGTAAGTCACCGCCCCTGTTGGGTAGTTCCGCATCCTCTGCGGTCGTGCAGAGGTCAGGCATCATTCTCACCGACAATGCCGCCTCCGTATGTCGACTTGGCGTCATTGATTGGCGGGTTTCGTACGAATACCTTGCCACCGGCCCCTGACAGCCGCTCACGGAAGGCGTGGCGCGGCGCCCGAAGGGCCCTATGGTCACTCTGTGTATCACGGCAGGTCACGCCGGGCAACGAGGTGGTGGCGGAACCTGTCGTGTGGTTCCGTCGTTGTGCCTCTTTACGACCTGGGCGGGTTTCTGACGGTCGGTCGAGTGCGTGCCGGGCCGGGGACTCCGGGGAGCGTACGCGGCGCCGGCCGACGGGCCGGTCCGGGGCGGCGCCGCCGGGACGGGTGCCGGGGCGGCCGGTGCGGCAAGGCCGCGTGGTCACCCCATCGTGCGCCGGTCGCCTCTACACTGACGACCGCGGCGGACTCCCGGAGCGTGAGGGGCGGTTGACGGTGCGTAAGGCGTGGCTCGTGGCGACCGCGGTCGTGGGATGCGGTCTGGCGTTCGTGATGCTGCTCGTCGTCGGTGTGTACATGGTCGCGGGCAGCCTGGCGGGCGGGCTGGGCGGCGGCGCCAAGGCGCTGGCCAAGGGATCGGTGCCCGCCGCGTACCACGCACTCGTCGCCAAGTGGGGCAACCTCTGCCCGGCCATCAACCCGGCGCTGCTGGCCGCCCAGCTCTACCAGGAGAGCGGGTTCAACCCGAGGGCCCAGAGCCCGGCCGCCGCGCAGGGCATCGCGCAGTTCATCCCGGGGACGTGGGCGACGCACGGCGTCGACGGGGACGGTGACGGCGACCGGGACGTGTGGGACCCGGCGGACGCGATCCCGTCGGCCGCCTCCTACGACTGCGCGCTCGCGAAGTACGTGAAGGACGTGCCCGGGAACCTGACCGAAAACATGCTGGCCTCCTACAACGCCGGCGCCTATGCGGTGATCAGGTACCAGGGCGTGCCGCCGTACGCGGAGACGCGGAACTACGTGAAGACGATCACGACGCTGGAGAAGAGCTTCGCCGCCCCCGTCGCCCGGGTCGACCCCTCCGAGCAGGCGGCCGGGGCCATCGCGTACGCGCAGAAGAAGCTCGGCACGCCGTATCTGTGGGGCGGCAACGGCACGGCCGAGCACGGCGGGCGCTTCGACTGCTCGGGGCTGACCAAGGCCGCGTACGAGAGCGTGGGGGTCACGCTGCCGCGCGTGGCCAACGACCAGTACAACGCGGGGCCGCATCCGGAGCGGGACGAGCTGCTGCCGGGGGACCTGGTGTTCTTCTCGGACGACCTGACCAACTCGCGGGCGATCCGGCACGTGGGCATCTACGTGGGCGGCGGGTACATGATCAACGCGCCGCGGCCGGGGGCCGTCATCCGGTTCGACCCGATCGACACCCCGGACTACTTCGGGGCCACCCGGGTCACCGAGGATGGCGCGAAAGCGCTCCCCACCGCGATGTGAACCGAGCGTGAATCCTTCCCCTGAGCTGCGGCGATGAGTCTCTCTTCGATAACGTCTGCGTGATCATTCGGTGGAGGGTGGAACGTATCAGCGGGGACCGTGCGTTCCTGTTGACGTAGCCGAGCGGACGTCAGCCGGCACGTGACGCGCGCCTGTGCGTGCGTACACGTGTGCAACGGAAGCGGATCTACGAACCACGGGGGTGGCGGAAGCGGCGCACGCAGGGGTGCGCCGGAGATGAGGAAGACGAAGGGGCCGCAGCACATGGCTGGACTCGCCGAATCCGGGTCGAACCCCGACGTCGAGCTGCTCTACGACATCAACGGCCTGGCCAAGGACGCACCGCACTGGTTCGACCGGGTCATGGAGTTCGTCGGCGAGTACGGGCTGCTGCTCGCCCTCGTACTGCTGGTGCTGTGGTGCTGGTGGTCGGTGCGGCGGCGCGGCGGCCCGGAGGCCGCCCCGTCCGTGGCCGCTCTGGTGTGGGCACCGCTCGCGGCGGGCATCGCGGTACTGGTCAACGTGCCGATACGGGGCTTCGTCGAGCGGCCCCGGCCCTTCAGGACGCACGAGGGCCTGGACGTGCTGATCACCGGCAAGAACGACTACTCGTTCGTCAGCGACCACGCGACGCTGACCATGGCGATGGGCGTCGCCCTGTTCGTCGCCAACCGCAGGTTCGGCCTGGTGGGGATCGGCCTGGCCCTGCTGGAGGGCTTCTGCCGGGTCTACATGGGTGTGCACTACCCGACGGACGTCATCGGCGGCTTCGCCCTCGGCACGGCGGTCGCCCTGCTGCTGTCGCCGCCGGCCATGGCCCTGCTCACGCCGCTGGCCAAGGCGGTCGAGCGGTCGCCGCGCCTGGGCGGGCTGATCGCGGCGCGGGGACGGGCGTACCCCGGCCGGGACACCGTGTTCCCGGGGGCCCGCACGGAGCCCGCGGGAACCGAGGAGCGGGACCTCGCCGCGTGACGCCCCTGCCGGGCGGCCCGGGGCGTGACGCCCCTGCCGGGCGGCCCGGCGCCCCGGGCCCGTCCGGGCCGGTCCCGGTTCCGGTCTCAGTCCGTGCCGTGACCTTCCGCGTCCGCGCGGGCCTGGCTTCTGGCCCTGCGGGCCGGACCGCGCCAGCCGCAGGAGCAGCGGGCCACGCAGAAGGGGCCCTGTTCCACCGTCGTCGTGCGATGTTCCGAAAGCTCCCCCGCGGGGGCCGGACCGTCCTGTCGCGCCACGCCGACCACCGTACCGGCGGCGGGTGAAGGCGTCGTCCCCCTCCGCGTGACGGGGCCACCTACTCGTCGTTAACCCGGACGACACGGGGCCCTGGTACGGACGCGGCG
Source organism: Streptomyces harenosi (assembly GCF_011008945.1). GTDB lineage: Bacteria > Actinomycetota > Actinomycetes > Streptomycetales > Streptomycetaceae > Streptomyces > Streptomyces harenosi. Next base: position 3,533 of record NZ_WYCT01000223.1, on the reverse strand, counting down.
GCAGGGGGTAGGCAGGCGATGGCGAGGCGGCAGCGGCGGTTGGGCCGGGCGGGTGCGACGGTGGCCGCGGCGGGGGCCGCCCTCTGCGCCGGGCTCGGCGCCTGCGGGTGTTCCGGCGGCGGGGCCGCCGCGCAGGGCGCGCCCGGCGGTGATCCGGTCGCGGTGCTGCGGCAGGCCGCCGACCGCCTGGTGGCGGCGGGCACCTCGCAGGCGCGCACGTCGATGGAGATGGCCAGCGGCGGGACCCGGGTGACCATCCGCGGCGAGGGCGTGTACGACTTCCGCGAGCGCCTGGGCCGGCTGAAGGTGCTGCTGCCGCCGGACCCCACCGGGGTGAGCGAACGCCGGCCGATCACCGAGCTCCTGGCACCGGGCGCCCTCTACATGAAGAACCGGGGCGCCGGGGTCCCCGCCGACAAGTGGGTGCGGGTCGACACCGCCTCGCTGTCCGACGGGAATCTGGTGACCGGCGGCGCCACCGACCCCCTCGCCGCCGCCGAGGTGCTGCGCGGGACGCGGACGGCGGTGTACGCGGGGCGGACCGAGGTGGCCGGGACCCGGGTCCGGCACTACCGGGGGACCGCCGACCTGTCGGACGCGGCGCGCGGTGCCTCGGCCGGCAACCGGAACCCCCTGGCCGCGGCCGCGCGGGGGTTCGCCACCGCGGAGGTCCCCTTCGACGTCTACCTCGACGACGAGGGCCGCATCCGCAAGATCCGGCACCGGTTCGGCTTCGTCAACGGCCCGGAGCGGGACACCGTCGTGGTCGCCTCCACCACCCTGCTCTACGACTTCGGCGCCCCCGTCGCCGTACGGCTCCCGGACGACGCGGACATCTACGCCGGCAAGATCGCCGAGGAGCCGGGCGGCGAGAACTAGCCCCTCACTAGCCCGTCCGTGCCATGCGCGGCGCGCAGGCCGCTCCCTACTCTAGGAAGCCGGTGACGGCAGGGAAGAGGTGATGCGCGTGGCTCCGGTCGGCGGTACGGCGGTACAGGACCACGTGGCCCTGGCCGAGATAGAACTGTGCGGGGAGCTGATCATCGCCGCCTCGGCCGCCCGGGACCGGCTCAGCATGGAGTGCATCGACCAGGTGCTCAGAGTCGCCGAGGAGCGGGAACGCGGCACCGGCCGGTGAGCCTCAGGTCCGCAGCAGCCGGCCGATCGCCTTGGTGGCCTCCTCGACCTTGGCGTCGATCTCGGCGCCGCCCTTGAGGGCCGCGTCGGCGACGCAGTGGCGCAGGTGCTCCTCCAGCAGTTGCAGGGCGAAGGACTGCAGGGCCTTGGTGGAGGCGGAGACCTGGGTGAGTATGTCGATGCAGTAGACGTCCTCGTCGACCATCCGCTGCAGCCCGCGGATCTGGCCCTCGATCCGGCGCAGCCGCTTGAGGTGCTCGTCCTTCTGCTTGTGGTAGCCGTGCACGCCCCGGTCGTGATCGGTCACGACCTCCGGCGCCGCCGCGTCCGCCTCCTCCGCGGCGGCTCGGGGTGCACCCTCCTGCACGCTCGCATACGCTCGGGCGGGGGCGCCCCCGTCGGCCTCGGTGGTCGTCATCGCGTCCTCCTGTCGGACAGATAGCCCACATATACCCCCGGCGGGTATATGGTAACGAACTTCCTGGGGTATACGCGTCTTGGCCAGTGCCGGGCACGGTGCCCGCAACGGTGCGCCGGGCCGCCCCCCTGCTCATCACTGTGCCTGATGGGCGACACTGGGGGACGGCCCGTTAGCCGTGGCCGGATGATGCGCCTAGCATCAGCCTGACCGAAACCGATGCACCCCGAGGACCCCACGTGCGCTTTCGTCTGACCCCCAGGGAGACGAGCTTCTACGACATGTTCGCCGCATCCGCGGACAACATCGTCACCGGCTCGAAACTCCTGATGGAACTGCTCGGGGCGGACGCTTCCGCCCGAGCCGAGATCGCAGAGCGTATGCGGGCCGCGGAACACGCAGGTGACGACGCCACGCATGCGATCTTCCACCAGTTGAACTCCTCGTTCATCACGCCGTTCGACCGCGAGGACATCTACTCCCTGGCCTCGTCCCTCGACGACATCATGGACTTCATGGAGGAGGCCGTCGACCTGGTCGTCCTCTACAACATCGAGGAACTGCCCAAGGGCGTCGAGCAGCAGATCGAGGTCCTGGCGCGCGCGGCCGAGCTGACCGCCGAGGCGATGCCGCACCTGCGCACGATGGACAACCTCACCGAGTACTGGATCGAGGTCAACCGGCTGGAGAACCAGGCCGACCAGATCCACCGCAAGCTGCTCGCCCACCTCTTCAACGGCAAGTACGACGCCATCGAGGTCCTCAAGCTCAAGCAGATCGTGGACGTGCTGGAAGAGGCCGCCGACGCGTTCGAGCACGTGGCCAACACGGTGGAGACCATCGCGGTCAAGGAGTCCTGACCCGTCCATGGACACCTTCGCTCTGGTCGTGACCATCGCGGTCGCGCTGTTCTTCACCTACACCAACGGCTTCCACGACTCCGCCAACGCCATCGCCACCTCCGTGTCGACCCGGGCGCTCACGCCGCGGGCGGCGCTGGCGATGGCGGCCGTGATGAACCTCGCCGGCGCGTTCCTCGGCTCCGGGGTCGCCAAGACCGTCAGTGAGGGGCTCATCGAGACGCCCGAGGGCTCGACGGGGATGGGCATCCTCTTCGCCGCGCTCGTCGGCGCGATCGTCTGGAACCTGATCACCTGGTACTTCGGCCTGCCCTCGTCCTCCTCCCACGCGCTCTTCGGCGGCATGGTGGGCGCGGCGCTGGCCGGCGGGACGACCGTGTACTGGCACGGCGTCCTGGACAAGATCGTGATCCCCATGTTCGTGTCCCCGGTCGTCGGCCTGCTCGCCGGCTATCTGGTCATGACGGCGATCATGTGGATCTTCCGGAAGGCCAACCCGCACAAGGCCAAGCGGGGCTTCCGCATCGCGCAGACGGTGTCGGCGGCGGGCATGGCGCTCGGCCACGGTCTGCAGGACGCCCAGAAGACCATGGGCATCGTGGTGATGGCGCTGGTCATCGCCGATGTCGAGGACTACGGCGATCCCATCCCGGTGTGGGTGAAGATCGCCTGCGCGCTGATGCTGTCGCTGGGCACGTACGCCGGTGGCTGGCGCATCATGCGGACGCTGGGCCGGAAGATCATCGAGCTCGATCCGCCGCAGGGGTTCGCGGCCGAGACGACGGGCGCGTCGATCATGTTCACGACGGCCTTCCTGTTCCACGCGCCGATCTCCACGACGCATGTCATCACGTCGGCGATCATGGGCGTCGGCGCCACGAAGCGGGTGAACGCCGTGCGGTGGGGCGTCGCCAAGAACATCATCCTGGGCTGGTTCATCACCATGCCGGCGGCGGCGGCGGTGGCCGCGGTGTCGTTCTGGATCGTGAACCTGGCGTTCCTGTAGTCCCCGGGTGCCGGGTGCCGGCGGTGCGGTGAGCGCCGGGTCGTTCGCGCGGCCCGGCGCTCACGCGTTCCGCCGTCCGGCGCGGGCGGGTGGGGCCGGCGGGGCGTCGGCC
>NZ_WYCT01000222.1 GCF_011008945.1 Streptomyces harenosi | reverse complement strand
GGGCCGGGTCGCGGCGCAGCGTCACCGTGGGCGCGTCGCCCGGGGCCTGCTCGGGCAGCGCCCGCGCCAGCTCCCCGGCCAGCTCGTCGAGCCCGGGCCGCTGCCCGGGGTCCTTGGCCAGGCAGCCCCGGACGACCTCGCGCAGCGCGGCCGGTACGGCCTGGAGGTCCGGCTCCTCGCTGACCACCCGGAAGGCCGTCACGTAGGGGCTGCCGGCGTCGAACGGCCCGCGCCCGGTGGCGGCGTAGGCCAGCAGCGTCCCGAGCGAGAAGACGTCCGAGGCCGGACCCACGGACTTGGCGTCGGTGAACTGCTCCGGGGACATGAACGGCGGGGTGCCGATCATCTGCCCGGTCTCGGTGAGCGTGTGGTTCTCCGCGGCGCGGGAGATGCCGAAGTCGATGACCCGGGGGCCGTCCCCGGCCATCAGCACGTTGGCGGGCTTCAGGTCCCGGTGCACCACCCCCGCCCGGTGGATCTCCCGCAGCGCCTCCACCAGCCCGAGGGCCAGGCGGCGCAGCTCGGCGCCCCTGAGCGGGCCGCGGTCGCGGACCAGCGCGGCCAGCGACGGCCCGGGCACGTACTGGGTGGCCATCCAGGGCCGCGGCGCCTCCGGGTCGGCGTCGACGACGGGGGCGGTGAAGGCGCCGCTCACCCGGCGCGCGGCCGCGATCTCCTGCCGGAACCGGGCGCGGAAGACGGCGTCCTCGGCGTACTGCGCGTGCACCACCTTGACGGCGACCTCGCGCCCGGACCGGGACCGGCCCCGGTAGACGGCTCCCATGCCCCCGGCCCCGAGCCGGTCCAGCAGCCGGTAGCCGCCGACCGACCTCGGGTCGTCCTTGTTCAGCGCCACCGCCCGAGTCCCCCTCTCCCGCCGGCAGTCGGGGCCTCAGCATACGGAAGGGCACGGCCGTGCGGCGGGGCGGAAAGACACGCCGGCGGGCTCCGGGTCGCCGGAGGGCTCCGCGGACGGCTGTCCCCTCTTGGCCGCCCGCTTCTTCGCGCGCCGCTCCTTGCGCAGCTCCAGCATCGCGTAGAGCGTCGGGACCAGCAGCAGGGTCAGCAGCGTGGAGGTGACCAGGCCGCCGATGACGACCACCGCCAGCGGCTGGGCGATGAAGCCGCCCTCGCCGGTGATGCCGAGCGCCATCGGCAGCAGGGCGAAGATGGTCGCCAGGGCCGTCATGAGGATGGGGCGCAGCCGGTGACGGCCGCCCTCGACGACCGCCTCGACGACGCCGTACCCCTGCCGGCGGTACTGGTTGATCAGGTCGATCAGCACGATCGCGTTGGTGACCACGATGCCGATCAGCATCAGCATGCCGATCATGGCGGGCACGCCCATCGGAGTGCCGGTGGCCACCAGCAGGCCGATCGCGCCGGTCGCCGCGAACGGGACCGACACCAGCAGGATCAGCGGCTGGGCCAGCGAACGGAACGTGCCGACCAGCAGCATGAACACGATCGCGACGGCCGCCAGCATCGCCAGGAAGAGGTTGGTGAACGCCTCCTCCTGGTCCGCGGAGACGCCGCCGATCTCGGCGGTGGCCCCCGCCGGCAGGTCCAGGGCGTTGATCTTCGACTGGAGGTCGGCGCTGACCGCGCCGGTGTTGTCACCGGTCGGCTTGGCGGTGATGGTGGCGGCGCGCTGGCCGTCGATGCGGGTCATCGACACCGGGCCGTCGACCAGCTTCACGGTGGCGATGTCGCCGAGCTTCACCGGGCCGAGCGGCAGCGCCTTCAGCTCGGCGAGCGTGCCGGCGGGCTTCGCCGACCTGATCACGACGTCGCGCTCGGTGTCGTCCAGGACCGCCTGGGCGGCCGGGGTGCCGCGCACCGCCTGGGCGACGGCCGCGCCGAGGGCCTGGTCGGTGAAACCGGCCTCGGCGGCACGGGCGTTGGCCCTGACGGAGATGCGGGGGACGCTCTGCGACAGGTCGCTGGTGACGTCGGTGACGTCGTCGAGCCCGGCGACCGTCTTGCGGACGTCCTCGGCGGCCTTGCGCAGCACCTCGGGGTCGGACGCCTTGACGACGACGCTCAGGTCCTGGCTGCCGAAGCCGTCACCGGCGGCGACCGTGGTGGTGCCGATGCCCTTCAGCCCGGCCAGGCCCCGCTCGATGCGGTCCTGGACGTCCTCGTAGGACGCCGAGTCCTCCAGCATCACCTGATAGGACGCCTGGTTGGTGTCGGTGCCGCCGCCGAAGGCGGCCAGGAAGCCGGACGAGCCGACCGTCACCTGGTAGTCCTTCACGCCGTCGGCCGCGGCGATCACCTTCTCGACCTTGCGGGCCTGGGCGTCGGTCGCCGCCAGGCTGGTGCCCGGCGCCAGCTCCTGCTTGACGTTGAGGACCTTCTGCTCGCCCTGGTCGAAGAAGTTGGTCTTCAGCAGCGGCGCCATGCCGAAGGTGCCGATCAGCACGACGGCCGCGATGGCGACGCTGGTCAGGCGGCGCCGGGTGGCGAACCGCAGGACGGGGACGTAGACGCGCTGCAGACGGCTGCGGGCCTCCTTCTCCTCGGCCAGCCGGCGGGCCTGCTCGGCGTCCTGCGGGGTGCCCTTCGGGGCGCGCAGGAACCAGTACGACAGGACCGGCACGACCGTCAGGGACACCAGCAGCGAGGCGATCAGCGCGGCGGTGACGGTCAGGCTGAAGGAGCCGAACAGCTCGCCCACCACGCCGCCGACCAGGCCGATGGGCAGGAAGACGGCGACCGTGGTGAGGGTCGAGGAGGTCACGGCGCCCGCCACCTCGCGGACCGCGCCGAGGATGGCCTCCCGGCGCTCCTCGCCGTAGCCGAGGTGCCGCTTGATGTTCTCCAGGACCACGATCGAGTCGTCGACGACCCGGCCGATGGCGATGGTGAGGGCGCCCAGGGTCAGCACGTTCAGGGACAGGTCGCGCGTCCACAGGACGATCAGCGCCAGCACCACCGACAGCGGGATGGAGACGGCGGTGACGAGGGTGGAGCGGACCGAGGCGAGGAAGACCAGGATGACCAGGACGGCGAAGAGCAGGCCGAGCGCGCCCTCGGTGGTCAGGCCCTCGATGGCCTTGGAGACCGCCGGGCCCTGGTCGGCGACGACGGTGAGCGTCGCGCCGGAGCCGAGGTCCTCGCGCAGCCCGGGCAGCTTGTCCTCGACGGCGTCGGAGATGCCGACGGCGCTGCCGTCGCGGTCCATGGTGACGGTGACGGCGAGGCTGGGCTTGCCGTTGGTCCGGGTCAGGGAGGTGGCGGTGGCCTCCTCCTCCGTGACGGTGGCGACGTCACCGAGGCGGACCGGCTTCTTCCCGCCCTCGCCGGTGACCCGGAGGTCCTGGATCTGCCGCAGCGAGGTGAAGCCGCCGCCGACCTGGACGGTGCGGTTGGCGCCGTCCTCGTCGAAGGAGCCGGCCGGGACGGTCGCGCCGCCCGCCTGGAGGGCCTGGGCGAGGGCCTGCGTGGTCAGCCCGGCCCTGGCCAGCTTCGCGTCGTCGGGCGTGACGGCGACCTGGAGGTCCCGGACGCCGTCGACGGTCACCTGGGCGACGCCGTCGATGTCCTCCAGCGCGGGGACGACGGTCTTGTCGAGCTGGTCGGCCAGGGCCTGCTGGTCCTTGCCGGAGGTCACGGACAGCACCACGGTCGGGATGTCGTCCGTGGAGCCGGCCACGACCTGCGGGTCCACGTCGTCCGGGAGCTGGACGCGGGCCCGGTTCACGGCCTGCTGGACGTCGGCGACGAGCTGCTGGGTGCTGTTGCCGTAGTCGAAGGACGCCATGATCACGGCGTTGCCCTCGCTCGCCGTGGAGGTGACGCCGGAGATGCCGTCGACGGCTTCGAGGCTGTCCTCGATGGGCTCGACGACCTGCTTCTCGACCACGTCCGGCGGGGCGCCCTGGTACGGGGCCAGCACGGACACCATGGGCAGTTCGATGGTGGGCAGCAGTTGCTGCTTGAGCTGGGGTATCGCTATCGCCCCGAAGACGAGCGCGACGATCGACATCAGCCCTATCAGGGCCCGTTGCGCGAGGCTGAATCTCGACAGCCAGGACATGGATCAGGGTCTCTCTTCTGTGGCCTGAGCGGAGGAGGGGCACACGTGAGCGCGGCCGGCGTACACGTGAGGGCCCACCCCACCACCCTGGTCCATGGACGCGCCCATTCCCTAGGCCCCAGGTCCCGTTCCTCCCCGGGGCGCCTACTCCGACCGCAGTACGCCCCCGCCGGGCTCAGTCCACCCTCGGACGGACCAGCCCCGACTCGTACGCGATCACCACGAGCTGGGCCCGGTCACGGGCGCCCAGCTTGGCCATGGCCCGGTTGACGTGCGTCTTCACGGTCAGCGGGCTCACCTTCAGCCGCTCGGCTATCTCGTCGTTGGAGTGGCCGCCGGCGACCTGCACCAGCACCTCGCGCTCCCGCCCGGTCAGCGTGCCGAGCCGCTCGGAGCGCGCCGGGTCGCGGCCGGCCGCCTCAGCGGTGTCCTGCTGGGCGAGGAAGCGGGCGATCAGGCCCTTGGTGGCGGCCGGGGACAGCAGCGCCTCCCCGCCGGCCGCGACCCGGATGGCGTTCAGCAGCTCGTCGGGTTCGGCGCCCTTGCCCAGGAAGCCCGAGGCACCCGCGCGCAGCGACCGCACCACGTAGTCGTCGGCCTCGAAGGTGGTCAGGATGACCACGCGGACGTGGGCGAGGGCCGGGTCGGCGCCGATCATGCGGGTGGCGGCCAGGCCGTCGGTGCCCGGCATGCGGATGTCCATCAGGACGACGTCGGCGTCCCGTTCCCCGGCGAGCCGGACCGCCTCGGCCCCGTCGGAGGCCTCACCCACCACCTCCATGTCGGGCTCGGAGTCGACGAGCACCCTGAAGGCGCTGCGCAGCAGCGCCTGGTCGTCGGCGAGCAGGACACGGATCGTCATGCGTCATCCCCCGGATGCGTCGGTTGTCGCGGGCGCCTGGGCCGGGCCGGCCGGCCCGGTCGCCCCGGTCGCCTCGGAGCGGTGGGCGACCGGCAGGATCGCATGGACGCGGAAGCCGCCTCCGTAGCGGGGGCCGGTGGTGAGGGTGCCGCGCACGGCGGTGACCCGTTCGCGCATGCCGAGCAGGCCGTGCCCGCCGCCGGTGTCCGGCGCGCGGCCGCCGCCCGTGCCGTCGTCGAGGACGGTGATCTCGATGTTCGGCCCCACCCGGACCACGCTCACCTCCGCCGTCGCCCGGGGCCCGGCGTGCTTCTGCACATTGGTCAGGGCCTCCTGGATGACGCGGTAGGCGGCGAGGCCGACCGCGGCGGGCAGCTCGGTGCCCTGGTCGGCCCGGGCGACCTCGACGCGCAGGCCGGCGTTGCGGAAGGTGCCGGCGAGTTCGTCGAGGCGGTCCAGGCCGGGGGCCGGCTCGGTGGGGGCCTCCGGGTCGCCGGACTGGCGCAGCAGGCCGACGGTGGCGCGCAGTTCGTCCAGGGCGGAGCGGCTGGCCTGCCGTACGTGGGCGAGGGCCTCCTTGGCCTGGTCGGGCCGCTTGTCCATGACGTGCGCGGCGACCCCGGCCTGGACGTTGACCAGGGCGATGTGGTGGGCGACGACGTCGTGCAGGTCGCGGGCGATGCGCAGCCGCTCCTCGGCGACCCGGCGCCGGGCCTCCTCCTCCCGGGTGCGCTCGGCCCGCTCGGCCCGCTCCCGGATGGCGTGCACGAAGGCGCGGCGGCTGCGCACGGCGTCGCCCGCGGCGGCGGCCATGCCGGTCCAGGCGAAGATGCCGAGGTTCTCCTGGGCGTACCAGGGCAGCGGCCCGGCCAGCATGGCGGTGCCGGTGAGCACCGTCATGGACAGCAGCCCGACCCGCCAGGTGGTGGGGCGGTCGGTGATGGCGGCGACCGTGTAGAGGGCGATGACCGCGGACATGGCCACGGGGGCGCGGGGGTCGCCGGTGACGCACTCGACGACGGAGACCCCGCCGGTGAGGGCGAGGACGGTCAGGGGGCGGCGGCGGCGCGCGACGAGCGCGGCGGCGCCGAGGGCGATGAGGACCAGGCTGAGCGGGTCGGGGGTGCGCACGCCCCAGGTCACGCCGTCGGGGCCGTGCGGGTCCACGAAGGAGCCGGCGACCATGCAGGCGAGCACGGCCGTCGCCAGGGCCGCGTCCACCACCAGGGGGTGCGCCCCGATGCGGCACCGGGCGCGGTCGAGGGTGCTCACGGCCTTTTACGGTAGCCGGGCCGGGCGCCGGTGCGTATGGCGCCCGCAGGCCCGCCCCGCTCCGGGCCGGCCGGGGGGGGGACGGCGCCGGCCCGGGGGCCCGCGGGGGCGGCGCCGCTCAGGCCCCGGGGATCAGCCCGTCGTCGCTGAGCAGGTCCCGGACCTCCTCCAGGGTGGCGTCCGGGGACGGCAGGATGAGGTCCGACGGCTCCAGGGCGTCGTCCGGCAGGGGCTCGCCCAGCTCGCGGACCTTGGCCAGGAGCGCCTGGAGGGTCGCGCGGAAGCCCGGCCCGTCGCCGGTCTCCATCTCGGCCAGGAGCTCGTCGTCCAGCGTGTTCAGCTCGGCGAGGCGGCTGTCCGCCAGCCTCACCTGACCCTCCCCCATGATCCGTACGATCATGTCGCCCTCCTCGGCGTGGGCCCCGGGCGTCGCGGTCGGCTACTGCTTGTCGAAGCGCGGGGTGTCCTGCGGCTGCTGCCGGGACTGCTGCTGCGCGGTGCCGCCCTCGATGGCCTGCTGCCCACCGGTCGTGCCGCCGGCCAGCTCGGCCTTCATGCGCTGCAGTTCCAGCTCTACATCCGTACCACCGGAGAGCCGGTCCAGCTCGGCCTGGATGTCGTCCTTGTGCATGCCGGAGGGGTCGTCCAGGGCGCCGGAGGCGAGCAGTTCGTCGATGGCGCCGGCGCGGGCCTGGAGCTGGGCCGTCTTGTCCTCGGCGCGCTGGATCGCCAGGCCGACGTCGCCCATCTCCTCGGAGATGCCGGAGAACGCCTCCCCGATCCGGGTCTGCGCCTGGGCCGCCGTGTACGTGGCCTTGATCGTCTCCTTCTTGGTGCGGAAGGCGTCGACCTTCGCCTGGAGCCGCTGGGCCGCCAGGGTGAGCTTCTCCTCCTCGCCCTGGAGGGTGGCGTGCTGGGTCTCCAGGTCGGTCACCTGCTGCTGGAGGGCGGCACGGCGGGAGAGCGCCTCGCGGGCCAGGTCCTCGCGGCCCAGCGCCAGCGCCTTGCGGCCCTGGTCCTCCAGCTTGGCGGACTGCTGCTGCAACTGGTTGAGCTGGAGCTCCAGGCGCTTGCGGGAGGTGGCCACGTCGGCGACGCCCCGGCGGACCTTCTGCAACAGCTCGAGCTGCTTCTGGTACGAGTAATCGAGGGTCTCGCGCGGGTCCTCGGCCCGGTCCAGGGCCTTGTTCGCCTTCGCGCGGAAGATCATCCCCATACGCTTCATGACACCGCTCATGGGCTTCGCGCGCCCCCTTCTGACCGACTCCAGCTCCAGCGACTGCAACAGAACCCACAGTACGGGCCCTGCCTCCATTACCGCACTGTTCGGGGGCGGATGCGCTCATCCCCGAGGACGACTGCGCACGCTCCCGGTCCGGCGTAGGGATGAGGTGATCCCTCCGGGGTCACGGGGGTGCGCCGTCCGGGAGACTCCGGGCCGCGCACGGCACCCTCCCGACACCCGCTGCCCTTTCCGTCTCCTCTGCCTCCTCTGCACCCTTTGCGCCCCTGCGCACCTCTCTTCCCCTTTGTTCCCCTCCGCCCCTGTCTACTCTCCTGCGTTCCGCTCTGCTCCCCTCTGCGCTCCCCTGCACCCCCTGCTCCCTTCTGTTCTGTCTGCCCCTTTACAGACGACCGGCGTTGCCGGATCGTTCCCCGTGGGGCTGGGGTCCATGCCCCCCTACCCCGTACCCTTGGGTTTTGTGTTCCGTAGCCGTGCCAAGGAAGAGAAGGCCCCGGCCGCCGACAAGGCGCTGGTGACCGACTCCAAGCAGCCCCGTCACCCGGAGGCCCCCAAGGGCCGCCCCACGCCCAAGCGCAGCCAGGCCCAGTCCCAGCGCCGCAGCGTGGCCAACACCTCGATGACGCGCAAGGAAGCGGCCAGGCGCCAGCGCGAGGAACGGCGGGCCGCGCTGGAGCGGCAGCGCCAGGCGCTCGCCAGCGGCGACGAGCGGTACCTGCCGGTCCGCGACAAGGGCCCGGTCCGCCGCTTCGCGCGTGACTTCATCGACTCGCGGTTCAACATCGCCGAGTGGTTCCTGCCGATGGCGGTGGTCATCCTCGTCCTGAGCATGGTCCAGGTGCCCGCGCTGCAGAACACCGCGCTGCTGCTGTGGCTGATCGTGATCGTGCTGATCGTGCTGGACTCCGTCGTCTCCGGCTTCCGCCTGAAGAAGCGCCTGAACGAGCGGTTCCCCGCCGAGAACAAGCGCGGCGCGGTGGCCTACGCGCTGATGCGCTCCCTCCAGATGCGCCGGCTCCGGCTGCCCAAGCCGCACGTCAAGCGCGGGGAGCGGCCCTGAGCACCACACCGCTGACCGGGGGGGCGGCCGGCGCCTGGCTGAGCGGGCCGGACGGGCTGCGGGACATGGTCCGCCAGGAGCTGGTGGCCCGGCAGCTCGACGAGCAGATCGTCGCCCGGTTCCCGGTCGGCCGGCGGCTGCGGGTGCTCGACGTGGGCATGGGGCGGGGCGCGCAGGCGCTGCGCCTGGCGCGGGCCGGGCACCAGGTGACCGGCCTGGAGAAGGACGCCGCGATGATCGCCGCGGCGCGCGAGGCGCTGGCCGGGCAGCCGGAGGGCATCCGGGAGCGGATGCGGATCATCGAGGGCGACGGCCGGGACACCGGGGTCCACTTCCTGCCCGGCAGCTTCGACGTGGTGCTCTGCCACGGCGTGCTGATGTACGTGGAGGAGCCCGATCCGCTGGTGGCCGGGCTGGCGCGGATGCTCGCCCACGGCGGCCTGCTGTCGCTGCTGGTGCGCAACGGCGACGCCCTGGCGATGCGGCCGGGTCTGCGCGGCGACTGGGCGGGCGCGCTGGCCGCCTTCGACACCACCGCCCGCCTCCCCCATCCCCGGGCGGACCTGGACGCGGGCACCCCCGTCCGCCTCGGGCCGGACGTGCGGGCGGACCGGCTCGCCACCCTGACGGCGACGCTGGCCGGGATCGGGGCCCCGCTGCAGAGCTGGTACGGCGTGCGGGTCTTCACCGACACGGTGGCGGACGGCACCGCGCCGCCGGACGACGTCGAGACGCTGCTGGCGGTGGAGGAGCGGGCCGGGCGGACCGACCCGTACCGCGGGGTGGCGGCGCTGCTGCATCTGTGCGGGGTGCGGGGCTGAGCCCGTTCGGGCGTGCAGCGAAGGCCGGTCGAGGACCGCGCGGCGAGACTGCGGGCATGGACGCTTCCCGCCCCCGCGCCGTGCGGCCGGCCGCCCGCGCGGCCGTGTTCGCCTGCTGTGCCGTGGTCCTGGCCGCCTGCTCCGGCTCCGGGCTGTCCGCCCCGCCGCCCACGTCCGTGCCGCGCGAGCGGGAGCGGACCACCGCGCGGGCGGCCGTGCCCCGGGCGGCCAACGACCTCCAGGCCGACTACCAGCGGGTGATCCGGGACGTGCTGCCGTCGGTGGTGCAGATCCAGGCCGGCGACGACCTGGGATCGGGGGTCGTGTACGACGACCGGGGGCACATCGTCACCAACGCGCACGTCGTCGGCGAGCAGGACACCTTCCGCGTGACGACCGCCCACAGCGAGGAACCGCTCTCCGCGCGGCTGGTCCACTCCTATCCCGAGCAGGACCTCGCCGTGATCAGGCTGGACCGGGTGCCGGACGGGATGCGGGCGGCGGCGTTCGGGGACTCCGCCAAGGTCGAGGTCGGGCAGATCGTCCTGGCCATGGGCTCGCCGCTCGGGCTGTCGTCGAGCGTCACCCAGGGCATCGTCTCGGCGACCGGGCGCACGGTCACCGAGAGCAGCGACGGCGGCGGCACGGGCGCGACCCTGGTCAACATGGTGCAGACGTCGGCGGCGATCAACCCGGGCAACAGCGGCGGCGCCCTGGTCAACCTCGACGGGCAGGTCGTCGGCATCCCCACGCTCGCCGCGGCCGACCCCGGCCTCGGCGACAGCGCGGCGCCGGGCATCGGCTTCGCGATCCCGGCGTCGATGGTGAAGACGGTGGCCGACCAGATCGTCCGGGACGGCCGGGTGACCGACTCGGGACGGGCGGCTCTCGGCATCACCGGCCGGACCGTCGTCGACGACTCCTACCGGGCCGTCGGCGTGGCCGTCGTCGAGGTCCGCGGCGGCGGCGCGGCCGACCGGGCGGGGCTGCGGGCCGGGGACGTGGTCACCCGGCTCGGGGACACCCGCGTCACCACGATCACCTCCCTCACCGAGGCACTGGCGTCGCTGCGGCCGGGCGACCGTACGACGGTGACCTTCACGCGCGACGGGAAGGAGCGCACGGTCCGCGTGACGCTGGGCGAGCAGTGAAGCCGGCGGGGGCGGCCGCGCCGGCGACCCGGACCGGCCGCCCCCGCGAGGCCGGTTACGCGTCCTCGGCGTGCAGGCTCATCGGCCCGTAGACCTCCGCGGCGTCCTCGAACAGCCGTACCTGGTCCGTGCCGCCCTCCTTCAGGTCCTTCCAGTGCTCCCCGATCCACGACTCGGCGTCGCCCTGGGTGGTGAACTCCTCCGGCTGCACCGCGGGCTGGACCTCCGTCCCGTCGGCCGTCTCGAACCGCCACGTCCATGCCGCCATGTACGCCTCCAAGATGTGAGCACATGCAGAGCGAAGACCGGATCTTGGTCCGGCCCCCGTCCGCAGCCTATGCGCTGGGCCGGTCCCTTGGCCGGGGTACCGCCGGTCATGTGCCCGCTCCCGCGTCCCGGTCGCCCCGGGCCCCGGGCGCCCCGGGCCGACCGGCCGCGGCCCCTCGGGGGCCTCGGACGCGCAGGACCCGCGGGGCCACGGGAAAATCGGTGCGTGGACGTGACACTGCTCGGCACCGGTGCCCCCGCGGGCCTGCCCCGCCCCGACTGTCCCTGCGCGGCCTGCGCCGCCGCGCTGGGCGAGGACGCGCGGGCGGCGACCGCGCTGCTCGTGGACGGGGCGCTGCTGCTCGACCTGACGCCCGGCGCGGCGTTCGCCGCGGCGCGGGCCGGCCGCTCCCTGAGCGGGGTGGCGCAGGTGCTGCTGTCGCATCCGCACAACGGGCCGGCGGTGGAGGTGCCGGCCGGGCTGCCGCAGCCGGGCCGGGTGCCGGACGGCCGGGAGCTCGCCCTGCTGACGGGGCACCGGGTGCGGGCGGTGGCGCTGGACGCGCCGGGCACGGGGTACGCGGTGACCGGCCCGGACGGGCAGCGGCTGCTCTTCCTGCCGCCGGGCGGCGCCCCGGCCGGCCTGGAGGAGCCCGCCGAGTCCTACGACATGGTCCTGGCGGACGTGGTGGGGCGGCCGGACGCGCTGGCGAAACTGCGGGCGGTGGGGTCGGTGGGCCCGACCACCGACGTCGTCGCCGTCCACCTGGACCACGACGTGCCGCCGGGGCCGGAGCTGCGGCGGCGGCTCGCGGCGGCCGGGGCGCGGGCGGTGCCGGACGGGGCGACGCTGGTGGTGGGCGCCTACGAGGAGGTGCCCGACGTGCCGCGGCGGACGCTGGTGCTGGGCGGGGCCCGGTCGGGCAAGTCGGTGGAGGCGGAGCGGCGGCTGGAGGCGTTCCCCGACGTGCTCTACGTGGCGACGGGCGGCACGCGGGGCGGCGACACCGAGTGGGCGGCGCGGGTGACCGCGCACCGCGAGAGGCGCCCGGGCTCGTGGCGGACCGCGGAGACGTGCGACCTGGTGCCGTTGCTGCGGGGCGACGGGCCGCCGCTGCTCATCGACTGCCTGTCGCTGTGGCTCACGGACGCCATGGACTCCGTGGGCGCGTGGGACGACGCGGAGTGGGCCGGCGGCGGGGAGCGGGCGCTGCGGGAGCGGGTGGCGGAGCTGACCCGGGCGGTGCGGGCGACCCGGCGCACGGTCGTGGCCGTCTCCAACGAGGTGGGCTCGGGGATCGTCCCGGCCACGGCGTCGGGGCGCCGCTACCGGGACGAACTCGGGCGGCTGAACGCGGCGTTCGCCGACGAGTGCGAGCATGTGCTGCTGGTGGTGGCGGGCCAGGCGCTGCCGCTGCGGGGGTAGCGTCCGCCGCCGCTACGAGGCCGGGGTCTGGCGGGGCAGTCCCGGCTGCCCCGCGGTGTCCTTGCGGGCCAGGATGCGGCAGGTGTTGGCCAGGCGCGTGTGCCGCGCCAGGGGCGCCAGCGCGTGGTCGGCGGCGCCGGCCGCGGCGACCAGCGGGACGGCCGCCCGCAGCAGGGCCGGGCGCAGCCGGCGCCGGAGCGGGGTGGGCGGGG
>NZ_WYCT01000221.1 GCF_011008945.1 Streptomyces harenosi | reverse complement strand
GGGGGCGCCCGGCAGCAGCCGGGCGCCCCCGCCCCCTTCTCCGCGCCCCGGCCCGAGGCGCGGCGGTTCAGCGGTTCAGCTCGAACCAGACCACCTTGCCGGTGCTCAGCCGGGTCGCGCCCCAGCGCCGGGCCATCCGGTTGACCAGGTACAGCCCGCGTCCGCCCTCGTCCGTGGCCCGCGCCTGCCGCAGCCGCGGCAGTTGCGGCACGTCGTCGCCGACCTCGCAGCGCAGCACGTCGGTGCGCAGCAGCCGCAGGGTGACCGGCCGGGTCGCGTACCGCACGGCGTTGGTGACGACCTCGCTGACCAGCAGCTCCACGGAGTCGGTCAGGTCCTCAAGGCCCCAGCGGGCGAGCTCGCGGCGGGCCAGGCGCCGGGCCCGGCCGGGGGCGGCGTCCTCCGGCTCCAGCTCCCAGTACGCCACGTCGCTGGGCGCGATGCCGTCGAAGCGGGCCGCGAGCAGGGCGATGTCGTCGTCCCGGTCGCCCGGGCCGAGCATGTCCAGCACCTCGTCGCACAGCGCCTCCAGCGGCGGCGCGTGGTCGGCGCCGGTCAGCTCGGCGGTCGTCTCCAGCTTCTCCCGCAGCTGTTCTATGCCGGTCCACACGTCCCGCAGCCGGGACTCCACCAGCCCGTCGGTGTACAGCAGCAGCGTCCCGCCGGCGGGCGCGTCCAGCTCCACCGCCTCGAAGTCGACGCCGCCGACGCCGATCGGGGCGCCCGCCGGCACCGACAGCACCTCGGCCCGCCCGCCCAGGTGCAGCAGGACGGGCGGCGGGTGGCCGGCGTTGGCGACCGTGATGCGGTGCGCGACCGGGTCGTACACCGCGTACAGGCAGGTCGCCATGCGGTCGGTGCCCAGCCGCTGGGCCTGTTCGTCCAGGTGGTGCAGGACCTCCTGCGGGGGCAGGTCGAGCCCGGCCAGGGTCTGCGCGGTCGTGCGCAACTGGCCCATGATCGCCGCCGAGGTCATGGAGTGGCCCATGACGTCACCGACGACCAGGGCGACCCGGCTGCCGGGCAGCGGGATGGCGTCGTACCAGTCGCCGCCGACCCGCGCGGTCTCCGCGGCCGGCAGATAGCGGGAGGCCAGCCGTACGCCGGTGCAGCGCGGCAGGTTCTCCGGCAGCATGGTGCGCTGCAACTCGTCGGCGATGTACGCCTCGCGGCCGTACAGCACCGCCTTGTCGATGCCGAGGGCGCTGTGCGTGGCGAGCTGGGCCGCCACCAGCAGGTCGTCGGTCTCGAAGGCGATGCGCTCCGGGCCGCGCAGGAACAGCGCCGCCCCGATGACCCGGCGCCGCCCCCGCAACGGCGCGAGGATGGCGCGCTGCCCGCCGGGCACGGCGAACTCGCCGCCCTCCCCCAGCAGTTCGGGAAGGGCGGCGCGGGCGGCGGGCGCGTCGGTGAACACCGGCCGCACCCCGCGCAGCACCTCCGCCAGCGCGCTGCCGGGCCGCACCTCGCACAGCTCGGACCCGACCGCGTCCAGCTCGGACGGCTCCGGCTGGACCGCCGGCATGAACCCGCCCTCGGTGTCGCGGTCCACCGGTATCCGGTCGGTGCGGCGCAGCCGCAGCACCAGCGGGCCGGAGGGCCGCTCGTCGCCGACCGGCAGCGGTTCGCGCAGGTAGACCAGGATCGCGTCGGCGAAGGTGGGCACGGTGGCCCGGCACAGCCCCATCACGATCTCGTCGAGGTCCATGCCCCGGGCGATCCGCCGGGTCGCGGCCCCCACGAACCGCAGCCGGTCCCCGTCCCGGCGCATCGGCGTGGGCCGTCCCGGCGCCGGGACCTGCCCGGTGCGCCGCTCCGGTCCCGCCGCCGGGGCCGCGTCACCGCCCGGCTGTGCCGGGATGGTCTCGGGCACGGGGCGCGGCCGGTGGTCGGGCTCGGCGGCCTGCCCGGCGGGCGGCTGGGAATGCTCGAAGGCGCCGTCCGGGCCCGTCGCCGGTCCGGCCGGCGTCTCTCCGGCCCGCCCCTCGGCGCTCGGTGCCGGTAAGGCGGTCGCGCCCGGCGTGTGCGCCGGCGCGGGGGGTGTGCAGCAGCGCCCCGCGTGGGTCCGCGGGGTCGACGCCCGCCGTGGGGCGTTCGAAGGAGGTCGGGTACTCCGTCACGCGTGTCGAATCCATCCGTCCGGGGCTGCGCGCCGCGCGTGCAGTTCGTCCCGCAGAAGTCCCGATACCCGGTTCACGTGTCCCGGGAACGGAATTTCCGTGTGGTCAGAGGCTGTTGCCCGGCGACCGGCCGGCCGTCTGCCGCCCGTGCCGGCGGTGCTCTGGTACCTCTCGCTCACGTCCTGCCGCCCCTCGGTGACGATCGGTCAAGCCCGGTGCCCGCTCCGCTCGTTGCCACCGCGCTCCCCTTGCGGAGGACGATCCTACGTTTCTTGCCCGGGGGCGCATCAAGGGTCTCATGAGGACACGTGCGCGGGTGTGCGGTCCCAGTCCTTCGGCAACGACGGTACCGGCCAGGAGGGGTCCGGGCGCCAGTCCTGCCAGCCGTCGCAGAACGGCGGCCCCCAGGCACGGATCACCTCCACGGCGGACCGTCCCGCCCGGCGCACCCGCTCGGCGAGCCGGTCGTCCATCAGCCCGTCCCGCTGGGCCTGCGCGAACTCGTCCTCGTCCCGCCAGTGCCACCGGCCGTCCGGCTGGACGGAGATGTCCAGGAAATGGTCCTGCGAGTCCACGCCGCCCGACCAGCGGGCCAGCGGCTCCTCCAGGTTGACGTACCAGTTCTTGAACCGCCAGCCCGGCTCCCAGAACAGCCACACCGACCAGGGCTCGCCCGGCCTCGCCAGCTTCAGCACACCGGTGCCGAACCACCGGTCGCGCCGCACGGTCCGCGGCTTGGTGTAGCGCGACGCCAGCGGCTCCTGGTGGACCGGGGTGCCGTCGGCCAGCGCGGGCCTGACGCACTCGGTGCCGGGCGCCATCCAGGCGGCGAGCACCTCGGCGTCGTCCCGTACGACGGTGACGGGGCGGGCGATGTGTATCCGCGTGCCGCCGTTCTCCCGGTACCGCCACAGGATCTGGCTCCCGGGCTTCCAGTAAGCCGTCCCGCCCGCTCGCGCCGCTGCCGTCACCGCTTCACCGTCCGTCATGGCCAGATATTAGGTGCCCCGTGCATACGACGCTGCGGCGCCCGTCACGGTTCGCCTGCCGGGGCGCGGACGGCACGCGGCCCGGCCGGGAGCGGTCCGCACGCGGTGGCGGACGGTGTCCCGGCCGGTGGCGGGGCGGTCAGGGGCGGGTCATCCGCAGGACGTCCAGCGCCTCGTCCAGCTGTTCCTCCGTCAGGTCACCGCGCTCCACGTAGCCGCCCTCGAGCACCGCCTGACGGATCGTCTTGCGCTCGGCCAGCGCCCTCTTGGCGACCTTGGCGGCCTCCTCGTACCCGATGTAGCGGTTGAGCGGGGTGACGACGGACGGCGACGACTCGGCGTACTCGCGCGCCCGGTCGCGGTGGGCCACGACGCCGTCGACGGTCCGGTCGGCCAGCAGCCGCGAGACGTTGGCGAGCAGCCGGATCGACTCCAGCACGTTCTTGGCGATGACCGGCAGCATCACGTTGAGCTCGAAGTTCCCGGCCGCCCCGGCGGTGGCGACGGTCGCGTCGTTGCCGATCACCTGGGCGCAGACCATGAGCACCGCCTCGGGGATGACCGGGTTCACCTTCCCCGGCATGATCGACGAGCCGGGCTGGAGATCGGGCAGCGTGATCTCCGCGAGGCCGGTGCGGGGGCCGGAGGACATCCAGCGCAGATCGTTGGCGATCTTCGTCAGCCCGACGGCGACGGTCCTGAGCTGCCCGCTGGTCTCGACGATCCCGTCCCGCGCGCCCTGGGCCTCGAAATGGTCGCGCGCCTCGGTCAGCGGCAGCCCCGTCGCGCGGGCCACCTCCGCGATCACGGCGGCCGGGAAGCCGGGCGGGGTGTTGATGCCGGTGCCGACCGCGGTGCCGCCCAGCGGAAGCTCGGCGAGCCGGGGCAGGGAGGCGCGCAGCCGCTCGACCCCGTACCGCACCTGGGCGGCGTACCCGCCGAACTCCTGCCCGAGCGTCACGGGGGTCGCGTCCATCAGATGGGTCCGCCCGGCCTTCACCACGTCGGCGAACTCCTCCGCCTTGCGCTCCAGCGCCGCCGCCAGGTGCTCCAGGGCCGGGATCAGGTCCCGGGTGACGGCGGCGGTGGCCGCGATGTGGATCGAGGAGGGGAAGACGTCGTTGGACGACTGCGAGGCGTTGACGTGGTCGTTGGGGTGCACGTCGCGGCCCAGGCGCTCACTGGCGAGGGTGGCGATGACCTCGTTGGTGTTCATGTTGGACGAGGTCCCGGAACCGGTCTGGAACACGTCCACGGGGAAGTGGTCGTCCCACCGCCCGGCGGCCACCTCGGCGGCGGCCTCCTGGATCGCCCCGGCGATCTCCCGGTCCAGGACGCCCAGCTCGGCGTTGACCTTGGCCGCCGCCTGCTTGATCCGCGCCAGCGCCTCGATGTGGGCCCGCTCGATGCGCTGCCCGGAGACGGGGAAGTTCTCCACCGCCCGCTGGGTCTGGGCCCGCCACTTGGCGTGGGCGGGCACCCGCACCTCGCCCATCGAGTCGTGCTCGATGCGGTACCCGCTGCCGGTCCTGTCCTGTCCCTCGTCGGTCATCGACGATCACCTCCACGTCTCACAGCGTCCGCGACGGGAGCACTGTTCCCCGTGGAGGCGAACCGTCACCGCGACCGTCAGCCGAGGCCCGGGCCGCGCACCGGAATGGTGGTGAAGGTCGGCGCGGGCGCCGGGTCCTGGAAGAAGTCGTTGCCCTTGTCGTCGACGACGATGAAGGCGGGGAAGTCCTCGACCTCGATCTTCCAGACGGCCTCCATGCCGAGCTCCTCGTACTCCAGGACCTCGACCTTCTTGATGCAGTCCTGCGCCAGGCGGGCGGCGGGGCCGCCGATGGAGCCCAGGTAGAAGCCGCCGTGCGCGGCGCACGCGTCGGTGACCTGCTTGCTGCGGTTGCCCTTGGCCAGCATCACCTTGGAGCCGCCCGCGGCCTGGAACTGCTCCACGTAGGAGTCCATGCGGCCTGCCGTCGTCGGGCCGAAGGAGCCGGAGGCGTAGCCCTCGGGCGTCTTGGCGGGACCCGCGTAGTACACCGGGTGGTCCTTCAGGTACTGCGGCATCTCCTCGCCCGCGTCCAGCCGCTCCTTGATCTTGGCGTGCGCGATGTCGCGGGCCACGACCAGCGGGCCGGTGAGCGACAGCCGCGTCTTGACCGGGTGCTTGGTCAGCTCGGCGAGGATCCGCTCCATCGGCTGGTTCAGGTCGATCCGCACCACGTCGCCCTCGTCGAGCTGGGCGTCGGTGGTGTCCGGCAGGAAGCGCGCCGGGTCCGTCTCCAGCCGCTCCAGGAAGACGCCCTCGGCGGTGATCTTGGCGACGGCCTGGCGGTCGGCGGAGCAGGAGACCGCGAGGGCCACCGGGCAGGAGGCACCGTGGCGCGGCAGGCGGATCACGCGGACGTCGTGGCAGAAGTACTTGCCGCCGAACTGCGCGCCGATGCCGATCTTCTGGGTGAGCTCGAAGACCTTCTCCTCCAGCTCCTTGTCCCGGAAGCCGTGGCCGAGCGGCGAGCCCTCGGTGGGCATGTTGTCCAGGTAGTGCGCGGAGGCGTACTTCGCGGTCTTCAGCGCGTACTCGGCGCTGGTGCCGCCGACCACGATCGCCAGGTGGTACGGCGGGCAGGCGGCCGTGCCGAGCGAGCGGATCTTCTCCTCCAGGAACTTCATCATGGAGGTCTCGTTCAGGACCGCCTTGGTCTCCTGGTAGAGGAACGACTTGTTCGCGCTGCCGCCGCCCTTGGCCATGAACAGGAACTTGTAGGCGTCCCCGTCGGTCGCGTACAGCTCGATCTGGGCCGGGAGGTTGGAGCCGGTGTTCTTCTCCTCCCACATGGTCAGCGGCGCCATCTGCGAGTAGCGCAGGTTGAGCTTGGTGTAGGCGTCGTAGATGCCGCGCGAGAGGGCCTCCTCGTCGCGGCCCGCCGTCAGCACGTTCTGCCCGCGCTTGCCCATCACGATCGCCGTGCCGGTGTCCTGGCACATGGGGAGCACGCCCGCCGCCGCGATGTTGGCGTTCTTCAGCAGGTCCAGCGCCACGAACTTGTCGTTGCCGGACGCCTCGGGGTCGTCGATGATCCGGCGCAGCTGCGCCAGGTGCGCGGGCCGCAGGTAGTGCTGGATGTCGTGAACGGCCTCCTCGGCCAGCTTGCGCAGCGCCTCCGGCTCCACCTTCAGGAACGTCCGCCCGTCCGGCCCCTCGACCGTGGAGACACCCTCGGAGGTCACCAGCCGGTACGGGGTGGTGTCCTCTCCTTGGGGGAGCAGATCGGTGTACGCGAACTCAGGCATCTCGCCCATTCCTCACTCGACGGACTGCGGCTGACCTCCATTGGCAGCGCCCACCAGCGTAGAACCTGCCGCCGGCGCCGGGTCTGTGAGGTAAGGCTCAGTCCGTCCCTTCCCGTCGTCCCGCGCCCCCGGCGGGACCGGTCCGGCGGTTTCCCGCCCCCGCGGCGCGCGGCGGGAATCGCCGGTCGGCCCCTAGTCGCGATCTATCGCGTTTCGCTACGCTGCTGCCGTGGACCTTCACAAGCACGCGCCGCGGCAGGATTCGCCCCCGCCCGTCTCCGAGCTGCGCGCCTCGGACGCCGACCGCGACCGCATCGCCGACATGCTGCGCGAGGCCCTGGCCGAGGGCCGGCTGACCGCGGAGGAGCACGCCGAGCGCGTCGAGGGCGTGCTGGCCGCCAAGACCGTCGGCGAGCTGGACGTGTTCGTGCGGGACCTGCCCGCCGCGCACGAGGGCCGGACCGCCGGGGCCTACGCGTCCGTCCCCCGCCGGCCCGAGCCCGGCGCCCTCCCCGCCGACCCCGACGAGAACGTGGTCGCCGTCTTCAGCGGCGCCGTGCGCAAGGGCCGCTGGCGGGCGGGCCGCCGGATCCACGCCTGGGCGGTCTTCGGCAGCGTCGAGATCGACCTCAGCGAGGCGATCTTCGAGTACCAGCAGGTGGTCGTGAAGGCGTTCTCGATCTGCGGCAGCGTCGAGGTCCGCGTCCCGGAGAACGTGTCGCTGCGCGGCATGGGCGGCGGCGTCCTGGGCAGCTTCGAGGTCGACACCCTCGACTCGGCCGACGCCGAGGCCCCGGTCGTCTACATCGACGGCTGGGCCGTGCTGGGCAGCGTCGAGGCGCGGCCCAAGCGGGGCAAGGTCGTCGCGGACATCCTCGACCGCGTCCACCGCAAGGTCGAGCGGAGCCTGCGCAAACACCTGGATCATTGACGGTCGTGAATCCGGCCGCGACGCGGCGACCGGGCGGGGCCACGGCCGGCGGGTGAGGGCGCCCGCGCCGACCGGCGGATGGGAACTCAGTGCATAGGCGCGCGTACAGCGGGTAGGGCTTGCTGCATCGTCTCTCGCTCGCGAAGCCGTCGTCAGGAGTAGACCGTGCTGCAACCGCCGCATTCGTCCCTGCAGGTAGCCGCCGTACCGGCCCAGCGGGTGCCCGTGCGGGACAGGGACCACGACGCACCGTGGCACACCGAGGCGGTGTGCCGGCGCGACGAGGCCGGACTGTTCTTCGCCCCCTCCAAGGAACCCACGGCTGCCCGGCTCTCCCGGGAGGAGGCGGCCAAGCGCGTCTGTGCCCGCTGTCCGGTCATGGTCGAGTGCCGCGAGCACGCGCTGCTCCAGCCCGAGCCGTACGGCGTCTGGGGCGGCCTCACCGCCGCCGAGCGCCGCGTGGTCCTGGCCCGGCGTCGCCGCCGCGAGCTGGAACTGAAGAAGGCGCGCGCCGCGGGGCGCATAGCCGCGGCGGGTTAGGGGCGGACGCCCCCTGGGGGCGTCCGCATGCGGAAGGGGCGCCCTCTCCGCACCGAGGGCGCCCCTTCGATCCCCGGGAACGGGCCCCGGTTACTTCGCCCGGTCGAAGTCGATCGCGCTGTACGCGCGCAGCTTGCTCAGCCGGTGCTCGGAGTCGATCCGGCGGACCGTGCCGGACTTGGAGCGCATGACGATCGAGGACGTCGTGGCGGTCTCGGAGCGGTAGCGCACCCCGCGCAGCAGCTCGCCGTCGGTGATGCCGGTCGCGGCGAAGAAGACGTTGTCGCCGGCGACCAGGTCGTCGGTGGTCAGGACGCGGTCCAGGTCGTGCCCGGCGTCGAGCGCGCGCTGCCGCTCCTCGTCGTCCTTGGGCCACAGCTTGCCCTGGATGGTGCCGCCCAGGCACTTGACGGCACAGGCCGAGATGATGCCCTCGGGGGTGCCGCCGATGCCGAGCAGCAGGTCGATGCCGGTGCCCTCGCGCAGCGCCAGGATGGAGCCGGCGACATCGCCGTCGGAGATCAGCTTGATGCGGGCGCCGGTCTGCCGCACCTGGTCGATCAGCTCCTGATGACGCGGGCGGTCCAGGATGCAGACCGTGACGTCCTCGGGAGTGGACCGCTTGGCCTTGGCGACGCGGCGGATGTTCACCGCCACCGGCGCGTCGATGTCGACGAAGTCGGCGGCCTCCGGCCCGGTGACCAGCTTGTCCATGTAGAAGACGGCGGACGGGTCGAACATCGAGCCGCGCTCGGCGGCGGCCAGCACCGCGATCGCGTTCGGCATGCCCTTGGCGGTCAGCGTGGTGCCGTCGATCGGGTCCACGGCGATGTCGCACTCGGGCCCGGTCCCGTCACCGACCTGCTCCCCGTTGAAGAGCATCGGGGCTTCGTCCTTCTCGCCCTCGCCGATCACCACGACGCCGTTCATCGACACGGTGTGGACGAGGGTCCGCATGGCGCGCACCGCGGCACCGTCGGCGCCGTTCTTGTCGCCGCGCCCGACCCAGCGCCCGGCGGCCATCGCCGCGGCCTCGGTCACGCGGACGAGTTCCATGGCGAGGTTCCGGTCGGGGGCCTCGGAGGGGACGTCCAGCTCGGACGGCAGATGATGATGCTCGGTCATCGGAGCGCACCTTTCTGATACGACGACGGCCGGATGAGGGTGTTGGCCATGACTCTATCGTTAGGCATACAAAATGAGCAGGGGACCCCACGGATGAGCGCGTCGGGCACCTGCGACGATAGGGGGCGTGGCAGGTACGAACGGCAAGCAGAAGACGGCGCGGGACATGATCCTCTCCCTGGCCGTCATCGTGCTCGTGGGCGGCGTCATGTGGCTCTTCATCCCGCACGACGACGACGCCGAACCCGACATCAAGAGGGTCGACTACCGGGTCGAGCTGCTCACCGCGCGCCGCGCCGCGTCCTACCCGGTCGCCGCGCCGGAGGGCCTGCCCGAGGCGTGGAAGCCGACCTCGGTCCGCTTCCGCGGTGACGACTTCGACCGCTGGCACCTGGGCTACCACGCCCCCGACGGCGAGTACGTGGCCGTCGAGCAGTCCACGGAGAAGGCCTCCCGCTTCATCGACGAGGCGAGCCAGGGCGCGCGGGAGACCGAGGTCACCCAGGAGATCGGCGGCCGGACGTGGGTCCGGTACACGGGCGGCCGGTACGACGCGCTGGTGCTGAAGGACACCGGGGGAACCGGGGAGGCCGACGGCGAGAGCACCGCGCGGGCGACCACCGTGGTGACCGGCACCGGTTCGTTCGGCCAGCTCACGAAGATGGCGGCGGCCCTGAGGATGGAGTGAGCGCGGGCACCCGGCGTGGCCGCGGACACGGGAAAGGCCCCCGGCGGTGTGCGCCGGGGGCCTTCCTGGTGTCCGGGCGATGGCGTCCGGGCGGGACTCAGACGGTGGTGACGACCTGGTCGTAGGCCAGGCGCGGGGAGCGCGGGTACCAGGCGTCCGGGCCCGGCTTGCCGATGTTGACGACCATCAGCGGGGTGTGGTCCTCGTCCAGGAACTCCGTGCGGACGCCCTCGTAGTCGAAGCCGGTCATCGGTCCGGCGGCCAGGCCGGCGGCGCGGACGCCCACGATGAAGTAGGCGGCCTGGAGCGCGGCGTTCAGCGCGGCGGCGTTCTCCCGCACCGGGCGCTCGCCGAAGAAGACGTCCTTGGCCTGCGGGAAGTGCGGGAAGAGTTCGGGCAGCTCCTCGTGGAACTCGTTGTCCGCCGACAGGATCGCGACCAGCGGGGCGGTGGCCGTCTTGGGCTGGTTGCCCTCGGCCATGTGCTTCACCAGGCGCTCGCGGGCCTCGGGGGAGCGGACCAGCGTGATGCGCAGCGGGGACTGGTTGAAGGCGGTCGGACCGTACTTGACCAGGTCGTAGATGGCCTGCACCTGCTCGTCGGTCACCGGCTCGTCGGTGAAGGTGTTCGCGGTGCGGGCCTCGCGGAACAGCAGGTCCTGGGCGGCGGGGTCGAGAACGAGAGACATGCGTCGCTTTCTTTCGGTACGGACCGGGTGGGCGGGACCGACCTTACGGCAGGGAAGTTCAATGTTCAACCAAAGAGCGGGTGTGGTGATCCGCCTCACCACCGCATGGGTGACGCGGGTCACATCGGGGGACCGATCACTCCGCCCGCCCCGGGGAGTCGTAACGAACGGCACGTGACCGCACGCGCCGGACGGCACCCGGACCGGAAGGACCCCGCCATGACCGACACCACGCAGCCCGCCGCCGCCCCCGCGGGCGCCAAGGGCCCCGCCGGCTACTTCCCGTCCATCGAGAAGAAGTACGGCCGCCCCGTCACCGAGTGGAAGGAGCTCATCCGCACCTCGCCGCTCACCCGGCACATGGAGCTCGTGACCTGGCTGAAGACCGAACACGGCCTGGGCCACGGACACGCCAACGCGCTCGTCGCCCACACGCTGGCCGAGGACAGCGCGAGGTAGCCCGTCAGGGGGCCTCGGACGCGCCCCGCTCCCCGGCCCGCTCCGCGTCCTCCTCGGCCAGCGCCGCGTCCAGCCGCGCCCGGGCGCCGTCCAGCCGCCGCCGGCAGATCTTCGCCAGTTCCTCGCCCCGCTCCCACAGGGCGAGGGACTCCTCCAGGGTCGTACCGCCCGCCTCCAGCCGCCGTACGACCTCGATCAGCTCGTCCCGGGCCTGCTCGTAGCCGAGCGCCTCGGTCCGGGCCGCCGTCTCATCCACCTCGCTGGTCATCCGCTCACCTTATGCGTCGACTCGTACGGAGAACTCGCCCTCGGAGACCCGCGCGCGCAGCGCCTCCCCGGCCGCCACCTCGCCCGGGTCGCGCACGGCGTGCCCGTCGGACCGCTGGAGCACCGCGTACCCCCGCTTGAGGGTCGCGGCGGGGGAGAGGGCCACCACGCGCGCGTGCGTGTGCGTCAGCTCGGAGTCGGCGCGGTCCAGGTGGTGCCGCAGGCTGCGCCGGCCCCGGTCGAGCAGGGACGCCACCTGCTCGGCCCGCTCGTCGATCATCCGGTGCGGGTCCTGCACCGAGGGCCGCGCCAGGGCGTGGGCCAGCCCCCGCTCCTCCCGCTCGACCAGCGCCCGCACACAGCGTCGCGCCCGGTCGCGCAGCAGCCGCACGCGCTCGTACTCCTCCCCGACGTCCGGCACCACCTTCTTCGCCGCGTCGGTGGGGGTCGAGGCACGCACGTCGGCCACGTAGTCCAGCAGCGGGGTGTCCGGCTCGTGCCCGATCGCCGACACCACCGGCGTACGGCAGGCCGCCACCGCGCGCACCAGCTGCTCGTCGGAGAACGGCAGCAGGTCCTCCACGCTGCCCCCGCCGCGCGCGACGACGATGACGTCGACGTCGTCGATCCCGTCCAGCTCCTTCACCGCCTGCACGACCTGCGGCACCGCGTGCACGCCCTGCACGGCCACGTTGCGCACCTCGAAGCGGACCGCCGGCCAGCGGTGGCGCGCGTTCTCCAGCACGTCCCGCTCGGCCGCGGAGGCGCGCCCGCACACCAGCCCGACGAGATGGGGCAGGAACGGCAGCGGCTTCTTGCGCTCCGGCGCGAACAGGCCCTCGCGCGCCAGCGACTTCTTGAGCTGCTCCAGGCGGGCCAGCAGCTCGCCGACGCCCACGGGCTTGATCTCGGCGGCCCGCAGCGAGAGCTGCCCGCGCGGGGCGTACCACTCCGGCTTGGCGTGCACGACGACCCGGGCGCCCTCGCCCACCACGTCGGCGACCGCGTCGAACACCTGCCGGTAGCAGGTCACGCTGACGGAGATGTCGTACGACGGGTCGCGCAGCGTCAGGAAGACCACGCCCGCGCCCGGCCGCCGCGACAACTGCGTGATCTGCCCCTCGACCCACACCGCGCCGAGCCGGTCGATCCATCCCCCGATGAGCCGTGACACCTCACCGACGGGCAGGGGGGACTCGGGAGTCGTGTTCACAGCCATGGGCCCGAGCGTAACGGCAGACACCGACAACGCCCCCGGCCCCGGCGCTCACCCCGCGCCGGCCGGGCCCCGCC
>NZ_WYCT01000220.1 GCF_011008945.1 Streptomyces harenosi | reverse complement strand
GACCGCCCCCGAGCGGGTCCCCGCCGCCCACCGCGCCGGCCGCGCGCCGAATCCGCCCCTCTGGCCGGCTTTCGCCCACCGCACCGTCCGAGAACCAGAACGCACCCGGGGAGACACATGCCCGCCACGCCATCGCCCGCCGTGCCGTCCCGCTCGCCGCTGCCCGCCTTCCGCGGCCGGATCGGCCCCGACTCCCGCAGCGGTCACTACGCCGTGCCCGGCCGCTACCGCCTGCACCTGTCGCCGTCCTGCCCGCACTGTCTGACCATCGCCGTCACCCACGGCCTGCTCGGCCTCGACGACGTCCTGCCGGTGACCCCGCTGCCGGCCGTGCCCGACGAACCCGACGGCGGGTACGCGGCGCTGCGCCCGCTGTACGAGGCCGGCTGCCACCGGTATCCCGGGCCGGCCGCGGCCCCCGTGCTGAGCGACGCGTGGACCGGCCGGATCGTCAGCAACCACGCCCCGGACATCCTGTCCGACCTGGCCCGGCGCTTCGGCGACGGCGGCCCGGGACACCCCACGCTGTACCCGCGCGGCGCGGAAGGCGAGATCGAGGCCGTGGCGCGCCTGTGCGGGCAGGGCATCGACGACGCCGCCCAGCGCGCCGGGCGGGCCGACGCCACCGCGGCCGAGCGCGAGGCCGCCCTGACCACCCTGCTGCGCGCGCTGCACACGCTGGAGTGGCGGCTGGCCTCCCGGGAGTACGTGCTGGGCGATGAGCTGACCGCCGCCGACGTGCGGCTGTGGGTGGCCCTGGTCCACCTGGACGTCGTGCACCGCCGGCACCTGGACGCCGCCGCGGTCCACCGCGTCGCAGGCCATCGGCACCTCTGGTCGTACGCGCGGCGCCTGGCCGCCCACCCCGCCTTCGGGCCGCGCCTCGACCTGGACGGCATGGCCCGCGGGCACCGGGCCCGGTGCCGGGGACTGGAGGCGGCGGGGGCGGCCCTGGGCATCGTGGACTGGACGGCACACGCCCGCGAGGGGGTCCGCACCGGGGCCGTCTGAGAGACCGCCGGCCGGGCGTGCGCGCCCGCACCACGCCTTGGACGCGGGCGCGTACACCCGGGGCATGGGTCCCTGACCGGCGAAGCCGTGGCCGGCCCGGCGAGGGCGCGCCGGGCACCGCCGCCCCGTCCGGGAGGGGGCGGCTCTCCAGGGGGAAACGGGTGATTACGCGCGGGTTCCGGGCGCCCGGCGGGCGCCCCGGGGAAGCCAAGGAGCCATGACGGCACCGATCGACCGCGTCCTCGCCGGACTCGACGGCATCCGCCCGGCGGCCGAGGAGTTCTACCGGGATCTGCACGCCCACCCCGAACTCGGCGGGACCGAGCACCGCACCGCCGGCCGGGTCGCGCGACTGCTGCGCGAGTGGGGCTACGAGGTGACCGAGGGCGTCGGCGGCACCGGGGTCGTCGGCGTCCTCACCCGCGGCCGGGGACCGGCCGTGCTGCTGCGCGCCGACATGGACGCGCTGCCGGTCCGGGAGGCGACCGGTCTGCCGTACGCCTCCACCGTCACGGCCACCGGCGCGGACGGCCGGGAGCGGCCGGTCATGCACGCCTGCGGGCACGACCTGCACGTCACCTGCCTGCTGGGCCTCGCCCAGCTCATGGCCGCGGCCCCGGACGCCTGGCGGGGCACCCTGATCACCCTCTTCCAGCCCTCGGAGGAGAACGGCGACGGCGCCCGGGCCATGCTGGACGACGGCCTCGCCCGGCGGGTGCCCCGCCCCGACGTGGCCTTCGCCCAGCACGTGCTGCCGTACCCGGCCGGATACGTCGGGCTGCGGCCGGGCTCCTTCCTGTCCGCCGCCGACAGCCTGCGCGTCACCCTGTACGGGCGCGGGGCGCACGGTTCCATGCCGCAGGCGGCGGTGGACCCCGTCGTCATGGCCGCGATGTGCGTGGTGCGCCTGCAGACGATCGTCTCGCGCGAACTGGCCGCCACCACCCCCGCGGTCCTCACCGTCGGCAGCATCACCGCCGGGACCAGCCCCAACGTCATCCCCGACACCGCCGTCATCGAGCTGAACGTCCGCACCTACGACGAGGCGACCCGCCGGCAGGTCCTCGACGCGGTCCGCCGCTGCGTCGATGCCGAGGCGTCGGCGTCCGGAGCCCCGAAGCAGCCCTTGATCGAGCAGCTGAACACCTTCCCCCCGACGGTCAACGACCCCGAGGTGGCGGCGCGCCTCGGCGAGGCGTTCCGCGCCTGGTTCGGGCGGGACGCGCACACCATCGACCTCCAGACCGCCAGCGAGGACTTCAGCGTCATTCCGCGAGCGCTCGGCGCACCCTTCGCCTACTGGGGCATCGGCGGCATCGACCCGGACGCCTACGGGGCGGCCGAGGAGCGGGGCACCGTCGGGCAGGACGTTCCCGTCAACCACTCCGCCGCGTTCGCGCCCGTGATCCAGCCGACGCTCGACACCGGGATCAAGGCGCTCGCCGTCGCCGCCCTGACCTGGCTCGGCGCGGACGACGGCCCCTGAGCCACCATCGGCCGCGGCGGCCCGGATGCCGCCTTCGGCCCCGGTGCCCGCCCCCGGGCCGGCGGCGCCTCCTCCAGATGCCGCCCCGCCGCCTCCTCCGCGCCCGGGCCCGCGACCACGGCACCGGTGAGCGGGACGGCGGCCACCGGGCCGGCGCGCCGCAGGAGGACGGTCACTCGACGACCAGAGTGTCCGAGAAGCAGACGGACAAGCGCCACACGGCCTCGGGGGATTGGCTGGGCAGGATGTGCGTCCAGGCGGTGGCGGCCGGGGGAGCGGGCGGTTCCGGTTTCACCGTAGCCGTAGCCGTAGCCGTAGCCGTGGCCGTGGCCGTGGCGGTCGCCCGCCCGGACCCGTCGCGGGCACCTTCCGGCGGGCAGCCGCCACCGGGCAGGGGGCAGTCGGCGGGCCGCTTCTCCGGCTCCCGGCAGTCCGGCGGCGCGGGCTCGGTGCCGTACGGGCTGGGCGGTGTGGGCACCGGGATGCTGCGGGTGATGTACTCGGTGGCCGCGTAACCGGTGGCGCTCACGATCAGGACACCGACGGTGAAGACACGGAGTATCCGGCTCACTTCGGCTTCCCGCCCCCTTCCCCTGGTCGGCTCCGCGACACCGTACACGCTGACGTCCGCCGCCTCCGCGCCCGCCGAAGGAACCACCGATGGCCTCCGCCCCCGACCGCACCCCCTGCCCGGCCGACCCGCGCGCCGACGGTCCGGCCCGGCCCGCGGCGGACGGGAGTCCACCTCCGGCCGCGGCGCCCGGACCGCCCGCCCGGCGCTCGGTGCTGACGTGGGAGGCCGGCTGCTTCGTCGCGATCGGGATCGTCTCCACCGCCGGTCAGGCGCTGCTGTACTGGCTGCTGCGCGGCTGGTGGCCGCCGGCCGTCGCCAATCTGGTGTCGCTGCTGGTGCTGACGGTGCTGAACACCGAGGCCAACCGGCGGCTGACCTTCCGCCACACCGCCGCGCCCCCGGTCCGCGCCCACCTCGGCGCCGGCGCGCTGTTCCTGCTCGGCTACCTGCTCACCTCCGGCGCGGTGCTGGGATTCCGGGGCGCCGTGCCCGGCGCCTCGCCGGCCGCCGAGACGGCGGTACTGGCCGCCGCCTCCGTCGTGGTCACCGTCGTGCGCTTCCTGGTGCTGCGGCTGGCCGTCTTCCGCCGGCCCGGCCGCCGCCGGGTCTGAGGGGGCACCGCCCTCGCCGACGGCGGCCGGAACGCTCCCGGTGCGGACGGGCCCCCGCACCCTGGTGACCTGGGGCGTCGTACTCCAGTACGCTGTTGCGCGCCGCTATTGCGAGCGATACGCAACAACCGTTCCAGAGCAACAAGGGTGTGAGGCGCATGACGACCCGTCGGATATCGAGAGCCGCCGTCGCGGCGGCGCTGGCCGCCGGAGTCGCCGCCTGTTCGGCGCCCGGGAACGGAGCGGACGGCGGCGGCGAGTCCGCCGCCTCCGTCGTCATCGGCGTGGCCACCGAGCCCGAGACCCTCAGCCCGCTGCTGGGCTACGGCAAGGACGGCAACTCCAAGATCTTCGACGGGCTGCTCGCCCGCGACGCCGACCTGAAACTGAAGCCCGCCCTGGCCGCAGCGCTGCCGAAGGTGACCGACGGCGGCCGCACGTACACCTACACCCTGCGCGACGGCGTGAAGTTCAGCGACGGCCGGCCGCTGACGGCGAAGGACGTGGTCTTCACCTACCGGACCGTCCTCGACGACAGGACCAACAACACCGCCAAGAGCGAACTGGACGCCGTCCGGGACGTCCGGGCCGCCGGCGACGACAAGGTCGTCTTCAGGCTCAAGTACCCCTACGCGGCCTTCGCCGCCCGTACGGTGCTGCCCATCGTCCCCGAGCACGTCGCGGGCGGGCAGGACCCCAACACCGGCTCCTTCAACACCGAACCGGTCGGCACCGGCCCCTATGTGCTGGCGAACTGGAGCAAGGGCGAGAAGCTCACCTTCAAGGCCAACCCCCACTACTGGGGCGGCGCGCCGAAGGTGAAGACGCTCACCATGGCGATCATCCCCGACGACGACGTCCGCGCCACCCGGCTGCGCTCCGGCGACCTCGACGGCGCGGTCCTCCCGCCCAACCTGGCGGCCACCTTCGAGGACGACGAGAACCGGCGCACCTATAAGGCGAAGACCTA
Source organism: Streptomyces harenosi (assembly GCF_011008945.1). Lineage (GTDB taxonomy): Bacteria > Actinomycetota > Actinomycetes > Streptomycetales > Streptomycetaceae > Streptomyces > Streptomyces harenosi. The sequence goes on along the minus strand of NZ_WYCT01000220.1, from coordinate 7,773 downwards.
CGACTTCCGCGCCGTCACCCTGCCCACCGCCGACGAGGTCACCGGCGACCCCGCCGTCCGGCGCGCCCTCGACGCCGCCGTGGACCGCCAGGCCATGGTCGACAAGATCCTCGACGGCGCGGGCAGCCCGGCGTACGGTCCGCTGCCCGGTGACGACCCGTGGTTCGCGAAGGACATCGCCCGCCCCCACGACCTCGCCGGGGCCAAGCGCCTCCTGGACGAGGCGGGCTGGAAGCCCGGCGAGGACGGCATCCGCGTCAAGGACGGCCGGCGGGCCGCCTTCACCCTGCTCTACCCCTCCGGCGACAAGGTCCGCCAGGACCACGCCCTCGCCTACGCCTCCGACGCCAAGAAGGCCGGCATCGAGGTGAAGGCGGAGAGCGCCACCTGGGAGGTCATCGAGCCCCGGATGAAGCACGACGCGGTCCTCGCCGGCTTCGGCAGCGTCGGCGACCCCGACTTCGGCCTCTACACCCTGCTGCACTCCTCCCTCGCCGGGGACGGGTTCAACAACATGGCCCGCTACGACAACCCGGCGGTGGACGAGGCACTCGACGCGGGCCGCCGCAGCCAGGACCCGGCCGAGCGCGCGGCGGCCTACGACAGGCTCCAGCGCGAGCTCGTCGAGGACCCCGGCTACACCTTCCTCACCCACATCGACCACCTGTACGTGCTCGCCGACCGCTGGAAGGGGCTGACCACCCAGCGCGAACCGCACGAGCACGGCTTCGCCAGCGGCCCGTGGTGGAACGTCGAGGACTGGCAGCCGAAGTCATGACCCGCACTCCCGGGACCCTTCCCTGGGGAGCGATGGCACGCCTGGCGGGGCGGCGGGCCCTGTTCGCCGCCCCCGTCCTGATCGTCGTCACCTTCGGCGTGTTCGCGATCGCCGCCGCCTCCCCCTTCGACCCCGTCAAGGCGTACGCCGGCACGGCCGCCCTCGGCGCCGACCAGCAGACGCTGGACCGGCTGCGGGACAACCTCGGCGTGGACCAGCCCTTCGTCACCCGCTGGTGGCACTGGCTGACGTCCGCGCTGGGCGGTGACTTCGGGCACTCCACCGTGATGCGGCAGCCGGTGGCACAGGTGATCGGCGAACGCCTCGGCTGGTCGGCGCTGCTGTGCGCCGTCGCGTTCGGCGTCGCCGTCCTCCTGGGCACCCTGCTCGGAGTGCTGGCGGCCCGCCGCCCCGGCTCGGTCACGGACCGGGCCGTCACCTCCCTCGCCTACGGACTGGAGGCGGCACCGGTCTTCTGGATCGCGCTGCTCGCCGTGTGGCTGTTCGCCCTCCAGTGGGACCTGCTCCCGGCCGGCGGCCTGACCGACACCGCCAGCGAACACGTCACGGCCGGGCAGGTCGCGAGCCACCTCGTCCTGCCCGCCGGCGTGCTCGCCGTCTCCCAGCTCCCGTGGTTCGCCCTCTACGTCCGCCAGGGCGTCGCCGACGCGCTGGCCGAGGACCCCGTACGCGGCGCCCGCGCCCGCGGCCTGAGCGAACGCACCGTCCTGTTCGGCCACGCCCTGCGCTGCGGCCTGCTGCCGGTCCTCACACTGATCGGCTCCCGCGTGCCCGAACTCATCACCGGCGCCCTGCTGGTGGAGAGCGTCTTCAGCTGGCCGGGCATCGCGGCGGCCACCGTCGAGGCGGCCACCGCCGTCGACTTCCCGCTGCTGGCCGCGCTGACGACGCTGGCCACCGCCGCCGTACTCGCCGGGAACCTGCTCGCGGACCTGCTGTACGGACTGTTCGACCCGAGGGTGAAGTTCAGTGACATGTGACGCACCGACGCCCGCCGGCGGCCCGGCCCCGGCCGTGTGGCGCTCCCGCGGCACCGGCCGCCGCTCCACCCGGACCCTGCGCGTGCGCGTCTGCGCCGCGCTGGCCGCCGCGACCGTCCTGGCCGTGCTGCTCGTCCCCCCGCTGGTCCAGCTCGACCAGCAGGCCGTCGATCTGGCCGCCAAGCTGCTGCCCCCCTCCTGGGAGCACCCCTTCGGCACCGACGACGTCGGCCGGGACCTGCTGCTGCGCTGTGTCTACGGCCTGCGGGTCTCCCTGCTGGTCGGTGTGGCCGCCGCGCTGACCGCGACCGTGGTCGGCACCGCGGTCGGGGCCGCCGCCGGGGCCCTCGGCGGCTGGGCCGACCGCGCGATCATGCGGGTCGTGGACACCGTCTCCTCCGTGCCGCACCTGCTGCTCGGCATCTTCATCGTCGCCATGTTCCGGCCGGGCGTGTGGCCGGTGGTGGTCTCGGTGGCGCTCACCCACTGGCTGTCGACCGCGCGCATCGTCCGCGCCGAGGTGATGTCCCTGCGCGCCCGTCCGTACATCGACGCGGCCGTCTCCGGCGGCGCCTCCCGGTGGCGCGTCACGGTACGGCACCTGCTGCCGGGCGTGCTGCCCCAGGCCGGTCTCGCCGCCGTCCTGATGGTGCCGCACGCCATGTGGCACGAGTCCGCGCTGTCCTTCCTCGGGCTGGGGCTGCCCGCCCACACCGCGAGTCTGGGCACCCTCATCCAGACCGCGCGGGGCTCGCTGCTGGCCGGCCAGTGGTGGCCCACCCTCTTCCCGGGCCTGTTCATCATCGTCCCCACCCTCGCCATCGCCGGACTCGCCGGGGCATGGCGGGAACGGATCAACCCCCGCCGGCGATCGGAGCTGATGCTGTGACCGAGCGAGCCCCCGTGCTGTCGGTGCGCGGTCTGTCGGTGCGTTTCCTGATGCCGGGCGGACGGCGCGTCGCCGCCGTCACCGACGCCCACTTCGACGTCGCGCCCGGCGAATGCCTGGCCCTGGTCGGCGAGAGCGGCTGCGGCAAGTCCGTCCTCGCCTCCGCCCTGCTGGGCCTGCTCCCCGGCAACGCCCAGACCGCCGGTCAGGCGCTGCTGGGCGAGACCGACCTGCTCGCCGCCGACGAGCGGACCCTCGCGCGCACCGTGCGGGGCCGGCTGATCGGTCTGGTCCCGCAGAGCCCGGCCGCCCACCTCACCCCCGTCCGCACCATCCGCTCCCACCTGCGGGAGACGCTCACGGAGCTGACGGGAGTGCGGGGCCGCGCGGCCCTGCGCGCCGCCGCCGGGAAGGCCGCCGAGCGGGCCGCCTTCCCGGCCGGCCACCTCGACCACCACCCCCACGAACTCTCCGGCGGCCTCGCCCAGCGCGCCGCGACCGCGCTCGCCCTCGTCGGCGACGCGCCCCTGCTGCTCGCCGACGAGCCGACCACCGGGCTCGACCGCGACCTCGTCGACCGCACCGTCGACGAACTGCGGCGCCACGTGGACGAGGGTTCCGAGGGTGCCGAGGGTGCCGAGGGTGCCGGGGCCAGCGCCGGGAACGCCGGCGCCGGCCGGGCCCTGCTGATGATCACCCACGATCTGGCCGCCGCCGAACGCATCGCCGACCGGGTCGCCGTGATGTACGCGGGCCGCATCGTGGAACTCACCGACGCCGCCGCCTTCTTCGGCGCCCCCGGACCCCGCCACCCCTACAGCCGCGGCCTGCTCCAGGCGCTGCCCGACCGCGCCTTCACCCCCATCCCCGGACTGCCCCCCGAACTCGGCGACCTCCCCGACGGCTGCGCCTTCGCCGCCCGCTGCGCGCGGGCCACCGGGGCCTGCGCCGTACCGCCGCCGCTCACCGGCACGGTCGCCTGCCACCACCCGCACCAGGAGCCCGGTCCCCGGGCCCCCGCCGCCCAGCCGCTCGCCCCGGAGGCCGCCGACCGTGCTTGAACTGCGCGCCATAACCGCCGGATACGTCAAGAACGCACCCGTCGTGCGGAACGTCTCCCTGACGATCGCCCCGGGCGAGGCCGTCGGCCTGCTCGGCCCCAGCGGCTGCGGCAAGTCGACCCTGGCCCGGGTCGCCGCGCTGCTGCACCGCCCCGACTCCGGCACCCTCGTCCTCGACGGCCGACCGGTGCGCCGCTGGCGCCACCGCGCCCCGCGCGAGCTGCGCACCGCCTTCGGCGTCGTCTTCCAGCAGCCCCGGCTCTCCGCCGACCCGCGGCTGGCGCTGCGCGACCTCGTCGCCGAACCGCTGCGCGCCACCGGACGGCGCGAGGGCCTGGCGGAACGGGTCGCCGAACTCGCCTCCGCCGTCGGCCTCACCCCCGACCTGCTGGGCCGCCGGCCGCACGAGGTCAGCGACGGCCAGCTCCAGCGCGCCTGCCTCGCCCGCGCCCTCGTCCTGCGCCCGCGCTGGCTCGTGTGCGACGAGATGACCGCGATGCTGGACGCCTCGACCACCGCCGCGCTGGTCGCCGTCGTCGAGGAGTACCGCGCCGCCACCGGCGCGGGCCTGCTGGCCGTCGGCCACGACCGCACCCTGCTCGACCGCTGGTGCGACCGCACGGTCCACTGGGAGACGCTGCCCGCCCGCGCCCGTCCGGCGGAGGACGGGCAGCCCGCGCCCGAGAGGGTCCCCGCCGGGTGACGGTGCGGGCGGGTGACGCGCCGATACGCGTGTTCCTCTGGACAGGCGGCGCCGGTCCTCCACATCCTCGGGGGAGGACCGGAGCACGACACACCCGTCACCGCCGATCGCTCCATCGGAAGGCAGGCGTCCGTGAAGTTCAGCTATGCCATGCTCCCCGACTACCCGCTCGCCCAGTCGCTCGAATCGATCCGGCTCGCCGACGAACTGGGCTTCCACGCCTGTTACGCCGCCGACGAGACCTGGCACAAGGACCTGTGGCTGCTCTTCGCCGCCGCCGCGGGCCGCACCAGCCGGATCCGCCTGGGGCCGAGCGTCTCCCCGGTGACCCTGCGGGAGCCGACGCTGATCGCGCAGGCCCTCGCCACCCTGGACGAGCTGACCGGCGGGCGCGCCGAAGGGGTGCTCTCCAGCGGGAACTTCGGGCTGCTGGCGCAGTACCGGATCGACTGGGCCCGCACCCGGCCGCTGTCCCGGGTCAAGGAGGCCCTGCACGTGGTGCGCACCCTGCTGGACGAGGGGAGCATCACCTTCGACGGCGAGTTCCACTCCTACGACGGCCTGTTCACCTTCGCCCGCCCCGTCCAGGAGCGGGTGCCGCTGAAGCTGGGCGCGATGCGGGGACCGAAGTCCTTCGAGGCGGCCGGGGAGCTCTCCGACGGCTGCCACCACGCCCTGAGCTACACCCGCGAGGCGTACGAGTACGCGGTCCGGCACATCCGGGCAGGCGCCGAACGCGCGGGCCGGGACTGGACGTCGCTCGACATCGGCGCCTGGGTCGTCTTCGCCACCGGCCCCGACTCCGCGGCGGCCAAGGACGCGGCCCGCAGCATGGTCGGCATCTACGCCTCCTCCATGCCCGAGGAGCAGCTCCGCCGCAACGGGGTGGAGCCGGGCGAGCTCAAGCCGGTCATCGAGGCCATCGCCGCCGGTGACCTCGCCCGCGGCATCGAGCTGACGACCCCGGAGGTCGCCGAACGTCTCTCGGTGGCGGGCACGCCCGAGGAGTGCCTGGACAAGATCCGGCGCGAGATCGCCCCCGCCGGGGTGAACCATGTGATCTGCGCGGTCACCGACCGGACGCTGGTGAAGGCGTTCACCGGCCGCGACCTGCCGGACGTGGCCGACGTGGACACCCAGCTCCGCCTGATCCACGAGCGGATCATGCCCGCCTTCGCCTGACCGGTTTGCGGAAACGGCAAGCCCGTTCGACGGCGCGGGGCGGGCCGGTACAGGCTCGTGGGCGAGGCGCCGGTACCGCCCGGACGGTACCGGCCGAGCGACCCACGTCCGTATCGAGGAGGCGCCATGAGCGACACCCCGGCCCCGTCCCGGCCCGCCGACTTCTGGGAGGCCCGCTACCGGGAGGCAGGCCGCGTCTGGAGCGGGCGCCCGAACGCCCTGCTGGAGCGGGAGGCGGCCGGTCTCCCGCCCGGGAGCGCCCTGGACCTCGGGTGCGGTGAGGGCGCCGACGCCGTGTGGCTGGCCTCGCGCGGCTGGCGCGTCACCGGCGTGGACATCTCCGCCACCGCACTCGAACGCGCCGCCCGGCACGCCGCCGAGGCCGGTGTGGCCGACCGGGTGACCTGGGAGCGCCACGAACTGGGCCGGTCGTTCCCCGAGGGCACCTTCGACCTGGTGAGCGCCCACTACCTCCAGTCGCCCGTCGAACTGGACCAGCGGGCGGTGCTGCGCAGCGCCGCGGCGGCCGTCGCCGAGGGCGGGACCCTGCTGGTCGTCCTGCACGCGGGCTGGCCCTCCTGGCAGAGCGAACCGCCCTTCGACCACGTCTTCCCGACGCTGGACGGGGTCATGGCCGAGCTCGCCCTGCCCGAGGACCGGTGGACGGTCGAGACCAGGGAGACGGTCCGCAGGCCGAGTGCCGCGCCGGACGGCCGCGACGGCTTCCGCGACGACCACGTGTGGCGCCTGCGGCGCGTCCGCTAGAGGACCGGCCCCGGTCCCCGCCCTTCGGCCGTGCGCGCGAAATCACCACCGCCGGCGCCGAGTTGCCGGTCAGCGGTGCCCCGGCGGCCGTTGCGGCGCCGGTGGCGGCAGTAGGGTGCCGGTGTGACTGCCAAGTTGAGTTCCACGAGGGCCCGCGCCGCGCTCCGCACATCGGCGCTCGTCTCGGGCGAGTTGCTGCTGGTGTTCGCGATGCTGGCGGTGTCGCTGTGGGCGCTCGGCCGGATGTGGTCGGTCGTGTGGCCGCTCGTCGTCGGCCTGCTGCTGACCACACTGACCTGGCCCCTGACGCGTTTCCTGCGCCGCCACGGATGGAAACCCGCCCTCGCCGCGTCGGCCGTGACCGTGCTCTTCCTCCTGGTCGCCACGGGCGTCGTGGCGCTGATCGCCGTCCCGGTGGCGTCCCAGTCGGGCGAGCTGACCGACGGCGTGGTCGAAGGCATCCAGAGGCTGCGCGAGTGGGCCGCCGGGCCGCCGCTGAACATCGGCGACGCCCAGATCAACAAGGCGTTCGACACCGCGGTGGCCCGCGCCCAGGAGGGCCTCGGCAGCATGGTCACCGCGGTCGTCGCGGGGGTGGGCACCGTGGTGAACGGTGTGGTCACCGCCGTCCTGGCCCTCTTCCTGATGTTCTTCTTCCTCAAGGACGGGCCGCGGTTCCTGCCGTGGCTCGCCCGTCAGCTTCCCGGCCGGCTCGCCACCGACGTGCCGGCCGTGGCCGCGCGCGGCTGGGACACCCTGAGCGCCTTCGTACGGTCCCAGGCGGCGGTCGGCCTGCTCGACGCCGTGCTGATCGGCGCGGGTCTGTGGGTGCTGAAGGTTCCGCTGGTGCTCCCGCTGGCGGTGCTGACCTTCGTCTCCGCGTTCGTGCCGATCGTCGGCGCCCTGTTCGCCGGCTTCGTCGCGGTCCTCATCGCGCTGGTCTCCAACGGCCCGACGGACGCGCTGATCGTGCTGGCCATCATCGTCGTGGTGCAGCAGCTGGAGGGCAATGTGTTCCAGCCCATGATCCAGAGCCGGGGACTCGGCCTCCATGCGGCCGTCGTCCTGCTGGCGGTGACGCTGGGCGGCAGTCTGGCGGGCATCGTGGGCAGTCTGCTGGCCGTCCCGGTCGCCGCGCTGATCGCGGTGGTCTGGAACTACGTGCGCGAGCAGCTCGCCGAGCCGTCCCCGGAACCGCCGGGCGGCGACGGGCCGTCCCCGGATCCGGGGAGCGACCAGCCGCAGGGGGCCGCCGCGGTGCCGTAGCGCGCGCCCGCGCCCGGCCCGGACCCGGCGCCGCGGGGCGCCTCGCAGCGGCGGACGCAACCGTCCGCCGCCGCGAGGCGGCCGTGCCGGTCGCGCCCGTCGGCGGGGGGCGCGGCGCGGTCGGGGGG